>NZ_JBFNQN010000003.1 GCF_040796495.1 Kineococcus endophyticus
CAGCAACACCGAGCGCGCCCAGGCACTTGCCCCGTGGCTGGAGCACTACAACACTGGCCGCCGTCACAGCGCCCTCGGTGGCCTGCCCCCGATCAGCCGCCTGTCACCAACGTGATGGCTGGGTACACCTAGAGGGCTGCAGGAAATCGGCCGACTACTCGATAGGGAAATTCGCGAGGCGTTGGCCGACAGGCGGTGAAATCCTACGGTTCTTGTAGACTTAAATTGTCTATGGTCTTTTGTGCGAAGCGCACGGCCCAGTGCCGTCGCGGACCACAGGCTCGGTGTAGGGCAACTGCCACCATGCAATCGGATCGATGGTCTACTCTGCATCAATGTCCATGCACCAACGTCGCGTTTACCGCCCCAACGTATGGGACGCGGAGTTTGGAAGTCGGCTAGCTGGCGCAGAGGATGAGGTCATCCATGTCGAAGAGGGCGTGCTCATCTCTGCAGATAACGCCGTCTTGGTGGAGGCTATAGTCGAAGAGTGGGCCGCTAAGCCGCCAGTACCTCAACTTAATCAAATTTGGAGCGACCGGCGCGAGTATCGTCCCGATTCGGCCAGTGCATCTGTTCTGCAGATCAACTTTCACGCGCCTGTGACGGGAGCCGCCAGCCTTCTTCACGGGAAAAACGTGTTTACCTCGGCAGGAAATAACCAATCGCGAGATCATAGCTGGACTGTTTCGATTAGTGTCGAAGTCAGGGATGAGATGCTAGATGACCCCCGCCTAGAAGAGAACCTTCTGCACAGTTTAAACAGTTGGAAAACAGCGTTGGCAACGTCTTGCCGCGAGGTGTCGAAAGAAGTGGCTGACCATCGCGACGAAATGCGATCTAAGGTCGCAGTTCTCTTGGATCGGCGGCGCCGACGTGTTGAAATAGCGCGATCAGCTACTGTGGCCGCAGACATTAACCTGGAGCGCGTTCTTCCCGGTGAAGTTATGCACATTCCAGTGAGCCGGGAAATCATCAACCTAGAGCAGATTGAACAGTCTGCTGCTAACGGAGTCCCCGAGTACAGGCTCACTGAAGCGATAGCTCAATCCCTGCTGGCCACCATTACGTCTTTTGGTAAAGCTCTTGAGCGACTGCCGCGTACTGCGAGTCGGATCGCTGGGGAAGACGAGGAGTCCATTAGGGACGTCCTGCTTTTCCTCTTAAATGCTAACTGGAGAGGCCTGGCAACAGGAGAGACCTTTATTGGTGAAGGAAAAAGCGACATCCTCCTTCGGTGACGAGACAGGGATGCGTTCATTGCTGAATGCAAGTTTTGGGACGGTCCCGCCAAATTCAACGATGCAATAGACCAATTGCTCCGTCGTTACGTCGTCTGGCGCGATACGCATGTTGCGATTGTGCTCTTTATTCGTGGTCGCAAAGACGTAGATGGCCTTCTCGTGAAGGCAAGGCAGGTGATCGAGGCTCACCCCCTGTACCTCACTTCAGACTCTGAACCGACAGATCACGCGGAACGCCAGACATTCACCATGCGCTCCCATGTCGACCCTTTGCGCGCAATTAGGCTGGATTTCGTGCCAATTGTCATGCCAGCACTCTAGTGTGCTAATTCGTGTCATTGCGACCGTGACGATAGGCCAAAAATGGCATCCATGGTCGTCGCGCCTGATTGCACTACTGGACGGATTTGCTTGCGGTAGACGAGTTCGGTTACTGCGGTGCTGCTATGCCCCACGAGTCGCGAGATTTCTTCCAGCGGTAACCCGCTATCTGAGAGCAGCGACACAAAGCTGTGCCGCAGTTCCCGCGGTGTCCACTCAGCCGCGTCCACGTCCTCCGCGGGGGCAATGGCCGCTCGGAAGTCCCGCCGCACATGCGAGGGATCGAGAGGAGTACCGACCTTCGACGTGAAAACCAGACCGGTCTCGACCCATCGAGCACCAGCCATGACACGGTCGCAGTGCTGCTGCTCACGCTGGGCGTGCAACGCCTCGATGCACCGCTGGGGGAGAGCGAGGGTACGCCGGGACTTGCGCGTCTTCGTGTCGCCACCGGATCGCACTGAACGCCACACCGCCACGTGCGCCGGAATGGGCGGAACGGCGTCCAGACGTCCGATGAGGTCGACGTGGTCCCAGCGCAGCGCGCGTAGCTCCTCAGTGCGAGCCCCCGTCAGCATCGACAGCACGACATACCCGCGGAGACGAGTCGATTCCACCGCCCGCAGCACGGCGTCAGCCTGCTCCATCGTCAGCGCCTTCGACGGCCGGCCACCCTGTCCCCGCGGCACGCTGCACAACGCGACGACGTTCCGCTTCACCTTGTCCCGCGCCATCGCCCGCTTCACCGCCCGGTTCAATACTGAGTGGATGCCCTGCAACGTGCGGGTGCTGAGCGTCTGCGCTTTCTTGGCCAGCCAGCGGTCCACGTCCTCCGCGCTGAGGTCACGAAGACGACGAGCTCCCATGTCCGGGATGACGTGGGTGCGGGCGAGGATCCGGTTCGTGGTGACGGTCGTTTCCGACCGCCCGTGCAGGCCGTAGGCGAGCCAGTCCTCGACGGCCTGGGCCACGGTGTAGTCGTTCGGGGCGATGGCCAGACCGTCGTCCTGGTCACGCAGCACCTCCTTCAGCTTGGCTCGAGCCTCGGTCTTCGTCCGGCCGCTGCCGCGCTTGACGATGCGCTTCCCTGCGGGGGTGAAGCCCAGGCTCACGCTGGCGATCCACCGCTGCCGCTTCTCGTCCCAGTGCAGACCGCCCTCACCGCGACCACGACGGGTGGGCATCAGGCCGCGTCCTCGAGAGAAGCGATGTACTCGACCAGCGCCTCGTAGGGGATGAGTCGGGTGCGCCCTTCGTGCACCGAACGGAGACGACCGGAACGCAGGAGTTCGAAGATGACGCTGCGGCTCAAGCTGAGCGCGTCGGCGGCGTCCTGCACGCGGTAGAGGAGCCGGCTGGGGGCGGTGCGCTGCTCGTGGTTCATCGTGGGCCCTTCGGGTCGTGGGGTAGGGGTCAAAGCTGTGAGGCGCGGCGGGCGCGGGCGCGGTCGTCGGTCCACTTACGGGCCTGCGCGGCGGCGGTGGCGGCTAGGGCGGCGTCCCCAGCGGTCAACCAGCCGATGCCGTCCAAGGACCAGGAGCTGACGACCAACGTCGAGTCCTCGACCTCGGGCGGCTCCACGGCGGCGTTCTGATCCAGTGACGAGGTGGTGCGGCCGGTGAGGCGGTCGCGCAGCTGCTGCACCGACCACCGTTTTCGCGCTGACCGCAACCGGCCAAGGGTGGTGGAGTAGCGGCGGGACTTCGTTGAGAAGTGCCCCCGGAAACCGAGCATTGCCGCCCACTTCGCCAGCGGCAGGTACTTCGTCCCGCCCGTCCGGGCGAGGTGCTGCACCTCAGCGAGCAGTCGGCAGATGTGCTCGACGATGCCCATCCGCCGCGCCGCCTCGGCATCGCGCAGACCCGGCGGAAGGCCGAAGTCGTTGCACGCCTTCGTGGCGTACTTCGCGATGTACGCCGCGACGGTCTCAGGGTGCAGACCATCGTCGGGGTGGTCGGCACGCCCGGCCTCGCGGGTCGCTGCCGTGGTGACGGCGCGAGCATCGACCTGAGTCCCGAACCGCAACCGACGCAGCTCCCCACGGGTTTCGGTGGCGGGGGCGTCGAACCACACCCGCGCGGCGGCGACATGGACGAGGTTGCACAACTGCTGCGCGGACACCGCCGTCAACGGGGCAGGGAACGCGTCGTCGTCAGCAGGAGGGCCGTCCAGGCGGATGAGAGCGTGGAAGTGCACCACCCCGCGGCGCTGGAACTCCGCCACCTTCGCGAACGACACCCGCAGCAGCGCGTGGGTGTCCTTCTGCGTCAACCCCAGGAAGGCGGCCAGAGCCCGACGCAGGGCGATGGTGAAGCGACGCCACAGCTCCGGGGACCACCACTGCCACACGACATGCCCGGTGTAGTCGTAGCACTCCGCGCACAACGGCTGCCCCAGCCGACGGTCGCCCTCGGTGTGGACGGTGCGGCAGCCAGCGGGGTTGCCGTGCTCGCAGACCGCGGATGTCGACCGCGGCCGGCACATGCTCGGACGGCCGTTCCTGCGACGCAGCCCGTGGACGGCACCGAAGGAGGGGGCGGTGAGGGTGGCGAACACCAGCGGATGCGTAGCCACCGATTCCGGAACACCCTTCATCCCTCCCGCGGCACCGGCAGCGAGAAGGTGCCACATGTCGCCCTTGTACTCGTGGGAGCACGACGGGCAGACGCTGGCGCGGCGATTGCCGCAACGGGTGTAGAGCACGCCGTCCGGCTCGTTCGCGGAATCGTAGGTCGAGAGCACCTCGCCGGTGACGCGATCCACGGTGGTGGCCTGCCCGCGCAGGCGGATCGGGCGGGCGCAGTGCCCGCAGTTCGCGGCCTGCTCGGCCCAGCGGTCGAAGGTCGGGGACATCAGCCGGCGACCGACCTCAGCCTCGGCGGTGGGAGACAGGACGTTCACGCGGCACCCGCCTGACGGGCGTGATCATCCGGCTCGGACTGGGGTTCGTCGACGACGGAGAACACCGGCCGGGATCGTGACCTCGTGCTCGGTGCGTGAGTGCGGGCGAGGTCGGTGATGGCCTGATCGTCGTAGTAGGCCGCGCGAACCCGCACGGGCTCACGGACGCCATCAACCTTGACGTACGCGACGCCGGGGGCCGTGTCGGAGATCTGGTGGCACAGCGCCCCGGACTCCCGAGCCCCCTCACCCAGGACCATGTCGACCTGAGACTTCTCGTCCAGGCGCATCGCGATCTTCGTCGGGAACAAGTTGCGCAGGCCGAGGACTTCCTTGCGGGGGTCCTGCAGCGCCGCAACCAGAACGACGCCCGGGGCCCGTCCCTGGGTGGCGATCGCAGCCAGCGCCTTCTCCGCACGGTCGCGGAGCTTGCGGTCCGGGGTGTAGGCGGTGAGCAGCGCAACCTCATCGACCAGAACCACCAGCAGCGGTTCCCGGGTACTTGGTTCGTGGCGGCGGGAGGTGCCGGCCATCCGGGCGGCCCGCTCCGTCATGAGCACCGCGGCGTCTTCCAGCAGCTGCACACCGTCCTCGACGGTGGTCGCGAACCGGGTGAACAGGTCCCGGCCCGGCTGCAGCTCCATCCCAGCCTTGCCGTCCACCGCCCACACCTGCACCAGCCCGTCGCGGATGCCCACGGCGATGCCGCCGAGCAGCGACCAGACCACCGAGCCCTTCCCTGCGCCGGTGACCCCGACGATCAGGACGTGGGTGGCGGCCAGGCGCAGCAGCCATGGCTGACCGTCCTCACGCAGACCCACCGGGACCGCGGAGGCATCCAGGACCTGGGGGATGGGCAGTGGGGTGACGACCTGAGCGAGGGGGTCGCCGTAGAGCCAGGTGACGACGGCAGTACGAGGACCGGTCTTGCGGACCCGGCACGACCAAGCGCCGCACGCGGCGCCCAGGGTCTCCGCCGCCGTTGCCAGGTCGTCGACGGTCTGCCCGGCTACGACGTGCACCCGCCCGGTCAGGACCAGGTGCTCCCGAGAGGCCCACCGCAGCCGCGACAGGCCCGGTGTCCACGACTCCCGCCGACCAGAGCGGCGGTCGGTGACGGCCATCGCCAAACCCACCCGTTCGCACAATCCTGGCCAGTTGCGCCGGATCGCCCGCCGCTTGCGCCGCCGCCACGCGGGCTGAGCCAGGAGACGGTTGAAGGACACCGGCCAGGCGAACCGCCACACCACCAGCACCAGGACGAGGACTACGACGACGATGCCGACCGGGAGGAGGCGGTCGCGGGTGTACGCCCACCAGACCACGACCAGGACGGCCGCGACGAGCGGAAAGCGCCACGCGAGCTGTACGGCGGTCTTGACCATCCACCACACCAGGGACAGCAGCGAAACGATCAGCTCAGCGATCCAGTCGTCAGACCCGGTGGTGGTCTGCGCGGTGCTCGGCTGTGACGGCTGGTGGGTGACGACGCCCTGCGGACGGCCACCCATCACGCCACCTCCGCCGTGCGGAGCAGGGCACGTCCTGCCGGGTGGCGGGGGACGGTGCGAAGTCGGGCGCTCTGCTCAGCGGCGACGGTCGCCAGGCAGCGGCAATCCGCCGCTTCCTGCGGGTCGATCGGGCCGTAGTGCTCGGCGAGCCGTCCGAACAGCTCAGCCTTGCGCTCGAACCACGCCGCTCGCTCACGGAGCGAGGTCTGTGAGCCGGGACGGGAGCGCAGCAGCGCTCCGATCTGCGTGGCGATGCTGTCCCGTTCGTTCTGATCTTCCTGGAGCTTCTGGGACTGCATCAGGCGGCCCGCCCAGCGTCAGTCTTCGCCGCGGTCTTGCCGGGAGCCGACATGCCCGTCGCCTTCAACGACCACGCCAGACGAGGGCGGGCGCGGTTGGTGTCCACGTACGGGGTGGCGGTGAGCCCGTCGAAGACGACGGGGCGGAAGGGCAGGCCCGGCAACGGGGCCGGCGGAACAGGCTGGTGCTCGGCCATGACCTTCACCACGACCTCGGCCTGACCGCGACGAGCTTCGGGGTCGGCGTCCACGACGCGCACCGCCCAGAGCCGTTCACCGGTGTTCTTGTCCCGGGACTGAAAATCGACCTCCCCGGCCTGACGGCGGTCAAAGTCCTGGACCTGCTCGACCTCACCCACCACGTACGCGCCGTACGGGAACACTAGGTCCTGCCCCAACGGAATCGCGCCCTGAATCGCCATATCGTCCTCCTCATGTCAGCGGCCGTCTGCCGTGGCACGAGTCCACTCGTTTCGAAAGGACGTTCGAACAGCCCAGCGGGACGTTTTGGGACGTCTTGAGATAGGGTCAAAACGTCCCAGCGGAAGAGGTGCCATGGAGAACGAAACGACTGCGACGCGCGATGGTCCGCGCCACAGTGACTCTGGAGGACGTTCACCGCGTCACGGGAGTGGACGAGAAGACGGTCCAACGCTGGCTGCGAGGCCGAGTCCCGCATCAGCGTCACCGGTGGGCCGTCGCCAAGCTCGTCACCGAAGACGAGGCGTACCTGTGGCCCAGCAGCGAAGCGCGGGTGGACAGTGGCGCGGGCAGCACCGCGGAGGTCGTCGCCACCTACGCGCACCGCGCAGATGCGCCCAATGCGCTCTGGACACGTCTGATCGACGACGCAAGGCGGGCGGTCGACGTCCTCGGGTACGCCGTCCAGTTCTTGCCCGAGCTCTACCCGGCCTTGGCCACCCGGCTGGTCGCCAAGGCGGGGGACGGATGCCGCGTGCGCATCGCCGTCGCCGATCCGGACAGCCCTGAAGTCGCTGCTCGTGACGCCGAGGAGAAGCTCGGCGGCGGCATCGCGCCGCGCATCCGGTCCTCGTTGCGGCACCTCGACGCATGCGTTCGCCCCGACCTCACCGAGGTCCGTCTGCACCGCACCACCATGTACAACTCGATCTTCCGTTTCGACGACGAACTGCTGTACACCCCTCACCTCTTCGGACGTCCCGGTTACGAGTCCCCCCTCTTCCACCTCCGGCGCGTAGGGCAAGGCGGCGTCTTCGACAACCTGGCGCAGCACATGGACGACGTCTGGGAGACCACGACGCCCCTCTAGGCTCGGAGACGTGCCTCGCGTCGATCACTACCAAGACCCCCACGCCCCGGCCCCGAACAGCCTGGTGCCAGCCGCCAGCGTGGTCGTGGTGCGAGACGGCAAAGTGCTCATGCACCGCCGTAGCGACACCGACCGCTGGTCCATCCCCGGTGGCGGCATGGAGCCGGGTGAATTCATCAAGGACACCGCTGTGCGCGAGGCGCGTGAGGAGACTGGCTATGAGGTCGAGATTGATCGCCTGGTGGGCGTGTTCTCTGACCCCGGCCATGTCGTCAGCTACGACGATGGGGAGGTCCGTCAGCAGTTCTCCATCTGCTTCGCCGGCCACGTGACCGGAGGAAGCCCTCAGTTGAGCGCCGAAACCCGCGAGGTCGGCTGGCACACCCCGGACGATCTCGAAGCCATGAGCGAGGACCGGGTGCACCCGTCGATCCTGCTGCGCGTGCAAGTTGCATTGCGGGACGAGACCAGCGCCTACATCGGGTGAGTGGCCCCCAGCAGTCGACTGGCCGCGGCCAGCTGATGCGATAGCTCAGCCTCTGCGGAACGCAGTCCACGCGTTACGACATGACCCGGGCCGTAGCGCCGCTCCACGTCAAGCAAGCGCTCGGCAAGCGTCATGGCCTGTCCTCGCGGTCCGGTCGTCATGTCGCAGTACGTGAGAAGGTCCCGTACCGCTGTCCCCTCATCGGAGAAGGTGGCCATCAACTCTGATAGGCCCCGAAGACCCGCCTCGAACGACGCGCAGGAGTGGTGAGCGACCAGGCAAGCTACTCGTTCCTGCCCCTGTCCGCGCAGCCACAAAGCCCCGTCAAGCGAGTGGAACTTGGTGACGACCAGCGGGGCGGCGTAGCCGACGTCATGCAGCCACGCCGTCACCACCAGCAGGTCGCCATCCGCAGGCCCTAGGACAGCCGCGGCCTGAGCTGCCTTGCTCGCGACCGCCTGCACATGCGCCCATCGATGCTCGTCGTGCCCGAGCAGCCGGGCCGCGGCAGTCCGCGCAGAGTCGACCGTCAGCTCAGTCAGCTCGTACGCCTCGACCACGGCACCACTCTAGGGACGGGGCAAACCCCAGGAGACCCTCTCGCGGTGCTGTGAGAACTTTCTCTACTCCGTCAAGGCGACGGGCTACGCCCGTCGCGTTGGCCGTGGCACTGCTCGTCACCCTGCGCGCGGCCTGACGGCCGTGCTCGCGCGGCTCACGCGCCCCGCCCAACGCAGGTTATGCGTGAGCCTCACCTCGAACGCTATGAATAGTCAGCACCAGTCCAGTGATAATAGGGTTCTCCCTCCGTCCGGGTTGCGCTGCCCAAGAGCGGGGAGGAGTGCGTCGAGTGCTGGCGTGATTACCGTGTACCGCAGCATCGAAGGTCTTGCCTCCCTAACGGCCTCTTGAGCATTCCATTTTCTAGTCTGACGTAACTAGCTGTCCGGACTAAACTAGACCGACCCGATACGCGTTAAGCGCACTGACCACGGTGTGCTCAACTCAATAACCACTGCCGAAGGAGAGAAAGTGCCGCAGGGAGCTGGAGTCCATGTGTTGATATCCGAAATCACACATCTTTGCCGAGAATTGCCAGAGGCAATTACGACCTACTCAACTCATTCGAGCAGGTGAGCCCGATGATCGAAAAGCCAGCTAGTCCCCGTCATCGAAAGCGACGGCAGGTGAACCACGTTACTGGAGCACTCGGTGTGGACCTAGTCAAAAGAAAGCTACCTACAGAGTGGGTCACCCGTGAGCTAAATCCCGATTATGGCCTCGATGTACATATCGAGGTTTTTGACCGTCTACCGGATGATTCCGGCAACTCGGATACGCTTGGCGAACACTTTTACGCCCAAGTTAAGGGCATCAAGGGAGGCGTCAGGAAACTGACCAAAACCGTGCGTTCGCGGACCAATGTCCTTAAGACTGACCCGCACCCGACGGAAGGAGATGCAGTTGACATCGAGGTCGTGACTTACTCGCTTGATACTAACGAATTGCTTACAATCGAGGCGATGGGTGCCGCCGTTCCAGCCTTGCTCTTCGTGGCCGACCTCGAAGAGGACATCGTTTACTTTGTTTGCCTTAACGACTATATTCAGAAAATTTTGCTTCCCGAGAATCCTGACTACGCCGAGCAGGCACATCACACAATCTACCTCCCAACCTGGAATGTATTGGATTCCACGGATGACAGCATTGCCTATATCTGGCTTCTAGCTCGGCGGGGCAAGTTTTACGCAGCCTTCAATACTTTTGTATATCAGCGCATTGAGTTGGAGAGTGTTGCACCGTCATGGGGTATTATCGCCAATGAAGAAGATCCCCAGCAGGCGCAAATCGACCCTAGGGTCTTGTCCATGATCCAAATATTCCTGCGAGAAAATCTCCGACTGGATATTTGGGAGCACACTGGTCCGGGGTACTGGTCACCCCTCGATGATGTGCGAAAAGGGTATGAGGCATTATCGAAGCAACTTCCCATATTTGTCGATCCTCGACCCATTGATGCCGTGGAACGCTTTGTTCGGCTATTAGTAGATGTCACGCGGCAGGCTGTGAGTCTAGGGCGGATGTATGAAGAAGTTGTCCGAGAATGGCGGCTCCCCACGTCTCTTGCTGCAATGATGGACGACACTGCCGCAAGCAAATACCGCCCGGGCATAAACTCTGAATGCGCAGCGACTGTAGACGGCGAGTCACCGACACACCTGGAGGCGGCAGCGCGAGAGTGCCTGGGTAGAACGCCTGAAGACAAACAGGGCCATGGCGGTGGGGTTGGAAGGCTATGACGCCGTGCGCCCGTCAACCCCACCCACCCAGCGCCTCATGGGCTGAAAGGCATGCCTTCTGTCAGTTGCTTCATGGCTTCCTCGACCAGTTGACGACGTTCGTCCAAAAAGGTCTGATAGTTGTTCGTCAAAAGCGGTCCCGACGGGATGGCGTGCGTCTTCAATCTGTAAAGAATTTCTTCATCACCGAGGCTACTGGCCTCCGACCTTTCTTTCATATACTGGAGTGGTTCTTTGTCACTGATGGTTCGGTTAGTGCGCCACGTGATCAAGGCGCAGTTCAAGGCGAGCGAAGATGGAGTTTTCTCTCCCAATTTTTTCAGGTACCCGTCTGGAAAAACGTGATGATACTCGCGTCGGCCGAGACTGGCGGCGCTGACGCTTGAGCCGTCAGCCAAGTCAATTGCTGAGCCGTAGAGAGACACAGCCAATACGCTCCGCGCCAAGCGGTCTCGCTTCTTGGGCCAAGCCGCCGTTGCTAATTCGTCGCTGGCAGGCAAGGGTAGGTTGAAGATGTCAACCTTATCGGGCGACCTCTTGCCATGGAGCAGGTCTGCAAGTTCACGCACGTCCTTAATAACTTGCGTATGAGCAGAGCTTTCGTACCTTTCAGTAAAGAAAGCACGCCAGAGGTACTTCCGCAAGTTAGTGCGGGCAGCACCCACCGCGTCTGGCTTTAGATCTCTTGTTTGAGACCAGAGAGCAATGAGCGCCGGAACCGGGGTGACGATAGGCAAGCGTGCCGCATCGAACAAACGTTCCTGCTCCAGGAATTCGACGGCTTTGAGTGCTCCGTCGACCAACAAGGGCCACTCATCCACGACTCGGTTCCAGTTCAGATCCAGAATGCTGGGCCGGTCCGGAGTTTGATTCTGCATGAGCGCAGCAGTTCGCAAGACGATGTCCTGAACATCGCCATACCGACTCAAGCCCGCCACTGTCCCCGTAAGTGTGTCGAGTAGGTCGTGCAGGGATGCGCCTACCGCCTCTTCAACATCGGTGGTCACGATATCAAAGGCACTGAGCGGCGTGTGGCCAGTGTTGATGCGCGTAAATACTTCCAAGACGGTTGCTTTCGAAGTACCTACCGGAAGGGAGATTGCCGGCAGATTGAACGAACTAACCTTACCTCGGAGCTTTGTTAACAATTCCATCAGCTCCATGCCCTGAGCGGAGTCACCGCTGGTTGCCGCCTTGATCCACTCCTGAAGTGGTGGCCCGCCAACCGTTTCTGGCAACAAGAGTGTTGCCGGCACATAGCCCTTAGCGAAACATTGCGCAGGGTCATCAGCCCATAAAGGGTATTTCTTCCCCTCTTTGTAAGTGCGCTTGACTGCCGCCACTGCCCTGCCGCCGTAATCTGTACTACTTTCCTCATTTAGAAGGACGTAGTACGTCCGATCCTCATAGTCACCCGTAAGACTACGCCAAAGTGCGGTAAGGCGCTGTTGCCCATCGAGAAGCAATTCATTGAGCCGCTCTTTCGCTCCCGGAGCTCCTGCCAACTCACGATGTTTGAAGGGCGGGTTGTCGCCGACCTCAAGAACCGTTACAGCACCAGCGGGGAGATCATTGATGATGCTCTCCAGGAGAGCCTTGACCTGTCCGTAACCCCATGCCTCAAAGCGTTGGAACCGGGGCAGCTGGACCTGTCCACTCCGAAGTCTAGGCAACCAGTCAGCGACCGATCGATTGCGGGCATCCATGTGCGTCCCTTCGTCATGCACCCAAGTACAAGAACTTGAGGCATCTAGAGTGGAGGTCGAGAACAAGGCAAGTGCACATTGGCCACTACTTGCGCACTCTCGAGCGAAATTGCTGAGTCAAACAGCGCGTGGGGGCGCTAGTAAATCAGTGGCCAACGGCCTTAAGCTTCGGGCGGGGCCATACCGAGCTCACTTCGTCTATGCGCTCTGCGCTGGGGCTTGTCACCCCCAAGGAGGGCACGGTAGTCGGCTCAACACTAAACGTAAGTTCTCCTAGCACCCCCAAAGGAAGCCCCGTCTCGCTCGACATTTTCTTAATTGCAACTCCACGGCTGCTAGCCGCAAAGACTTTTTGGAAGAGAAGCGACCTTTCGCGCTCCATGCCTGCCGGCTCACCCGTCCTGTAGCCCAAGCGCCCAAGGGCAATGACATTGTTTCTATATGACCAATCGGACAGCAACCCGAGCGCATGCAGCCGATAGGCCATGGCCATGGCCGCAACACGCCAATAGGATTTTTCTTGCAATATTCGATCCAAGGTGGTGTTCGAACGCATGCGACGCTTAATTCCTGTCGCTGGGATTAGAAAGCTTGAAGCGAACTCATTGGCTTCTCGTTCAACGTCACGTCCGTTGAGCCGGGTGGTGTCCCGATGCAGCACGAGATGTCCCAGCTCGTGAGCCGCGTCGAACCGCCCCCGCTCGGCGCTCTTCTGCAGGTTTAGTAGCACGAACGGCTCGTCATTGCGCCAGAACGCAAAGGCGTCAAGATGCTCACCGAGTGGCGGCAGCGAGAACACGGCGACGCCCTTTGACTCCAGCAGATGCACCATGTTGGGTGCGGGGGCATCACGATCCAAACCCCAGCGCGAACGAACGTAGTCTGCGGCAAGGGCGGGTTCCATGTCCTGCTCGATATAGGGCACATCGACCGACGGAACTTTGAAAGTCGACAGCACGTAGTCCCGTACTTCGACAGCAAGTTGGGCGGAACAGATTGCCATACCTCGAACACGCGACGCCATCTTAGTTCGCGCACGGAAAGAGACCTCATCCGCTGTTATGTCAGAGACGGGGCCTAGACGAAAGAAACTCTCCGGAAGCATCAAGGCGCCCGCAATGCGGATCAACGTGTCTTCTGTAGGGCTTTGCCGCCCCGCCTCATAATTGTGAATGCTTTGCGGTGTAACATCCACGAGCCGAGCAAGGGCTGATGCCGTGAGCCCGGCGCGCTTTCTAGCAAGAACTAGGCGCGATGGCTCAATCAATTTCACTCCCACTTACAGAGGGTCAACCGGAAAGTTAATTTCGGTCTCTCCGCCACGAATCTCTTCAGGCCCAATAGGATACGCGGAGATCAGGTTTCGCTCGAGCCAAGACTTCACGTACCCGTCTCCTTGCCGCGGGCGAGGCAACGAAATCTCATGGCGGATCTGCATGGTTTGCAGGTCGAAATGCATGAGGTAGACATACACCTGCAGCTTTTCCAACAGCTGACTAATCTCCTCGCTCCGCCTCTCGTGATCTGGGCGGAGAGCCTCAAAGGAGACGCTCGAGCCAAGCACGTCCTGACCAGGACGACGGTTACCTTGGATCAGCCGATGCGTAACCCCGCCCTTGGGGTACTTCGTCGAAGGCGCTTGTCCCTGGACGATTGTGCCCGTCAGCTCATCGCCAGAGGTGAACAGCATGGCCCGTCCGAGATCCTCGTTGATGAAGACAGGGAGATTTAGGACGTCGTCACGCAGGTATCCAACATCCTCAAGCTGATCGGTCAGCTCGGAGAGGCCGCCCTGGTAGGCGTAGGTCCCAGGCCCATTGGCCGAGCCACGCGAAGGTGCGCTCCGGTACTCGACGAGTGCCGCCGCACAAACATGGTGGCACATCTCGGTAGTGAGACGGAATGGCGACAGACGCCTCCGTTCAGATTCCCGCCTCGCGCGCTCTTCCTGCTGACGCTGCCATTCATCATCGCGCCCACTCTGCGAACCGCTGACCGTCATGCACACTCCCCAGCTTATGGAATCGGCACCTCACTTGCGGTAGCAAAACCATAAGTGCTCGTTGGTCCGAAGGCAAGCAGACACGCCGCCGCGCTCAGGCGGCTGCGGGCGCATGCCGCAGGCACTCTCCTCCCCTATCAGAGCAGTCGCCTCCGACACGAACTCCAGGAAGACCGGGCATGACAGGAGACACGTTGCCTCTTCGACCAGCGAGTCCTCCCTTGCAGATGGACAGACTCGATGGGCAGCAGAACGCGCTGACGGCAGTCCTGACGGCAACGCGACGGCAGTCGTCCCGTTGTCCCCGCACACCGGCGCACCATCGCCGCGGGTCAGCCACCCTCCCCGGACCTGCTCGGACTCCTATCCCTACTCTTTTAATCCGCTGCTCACTGCGCACATAGAGGTTGGGGAAGACAGCGCTACCTAGTAGGTGTGCTCGCAGTGCCTAGCGACCTCGAACCGCAGGCGGGTCTCCTCAATGGGCAACGACCACCACGCAGACCGGTAAAGATTAGGCGGCAGGTGTCAGCAAGGCGGATGCAACGCCGGGACTGGTGGTCATCCATGTAGTGCTGCCGCACCCCTCGCTCCGCTGCGGGGCTTGCCACTGGATGTCTGTGTGGCTGCTGGGCATGAGGAGCCCACAGGCCAGGCCGCCGTGTCCAGGCTCTGGCGATGCCGGAGCGCGTCTGTGACCCAGCTGCGATGATGACCGCCTCCTGTCTGACCGCAGGCGAGCAGCGCTGGAGAGACGCCCCGGAGGTCACTCGTGGCACCTCACGAGCTCTCGGTCGACCACAAACCTGCCTCGCGCCCTCCCAAGCTGCTGTCGTCGACGCACCAAGCGAGTGTCTAACTGCGTGACAACAGACCCGGACGACCAGGGACACCTATGGGCTGGAGGAGAGACGGCAGTAGAAGGGGAAGGATGTAGCTCACCTACCTACGAAGCTTCGGGACGAAGAGGCCGCAGGTTCAAATCCTGTCACCCCGACCAGATCGCCATGAAGGGCCCGGATCCGCTGAGCGGATTCGGGCCCTTAGTCGTCTCCGGCTCATCCCTGCGCGGCCTCGATCGACCGCTGCAGCCACTCCTCGAGCAGGCTCTTCTCGGCGTCACTCAGCCCCGGCAGTTCCGCTGCGGTGGCGCGGAAGGCGACGGTCCGCGCCGCACCCGCCTCGACGGGAGCCCCGTCGGTGAGGATGGCGCGCGACACCGCGTCCCACAGGGCGTCGGCGAGGCCGGGGTCGCGGTCGGCGGTCGGGGCGGCGAGCAGGGTCGTGACGGCGCCGGTCCCGGCGGCGTGCACCATCGCGACGGCGCGGGCCTCGCTCACCCGCAGCCGTCCGGCGGCCGCGACGCGGTGCACCCGAGTCCGCAGCACCTCCAGACCCGCCTCGGTGGCGGGGGAGGGGGCCCGCTCGGGGTCGTGCAGGAACCGGAAGAGGGCGGGGTTCGCGAGGCCGAACTCCACGTGGGACGTCCACCCGGCGTGCAGGTCCGCCACTGGATCGCTCTCCGTCGCGGCGACGTGGGCCGACTTCTCCGCCACGTAGCCGTCCATGACGTGCTCGGCGACCGCTTCGAGAAGCCCGTCCTTGTCCCCGAAGAGCCGGTAGATCGCCGGCGCCTGCATCCCGGCGGCCTGTGCGACGGCCCGGGTGGTGACGGCCGCGGTGCCCTTGTCGGCCAGGAGGCTGCTGGCGACGCGGATGAGGCGGAGGCGCACGCCGTCGCGTTCGACATCCTCGGTGGAGACGGTCACGGAACGATGGTAGCGCTTTGCCGTTTCCAGAGGTACGGTGCTGTCAATGGTACCGATCCGGCGGTATCGACGGAAACGAGGAGCCTCCATGTACGTCGTCACCGGTGCCACCGGCCAGCTCGGGTCGCGCATCGTCCACTCGCTCCTGGACCGGGTCCCCGCCGAGCGGATCGGCGTGAGCGTCCGCGACGCCGCGACGGCCGCCCACCTCGCCGCGCGGGGGGTCCGCGTGCGGGCGGCCGACTTCCTCGATCCCGACGCGCTGGCCGGCGCCTTCGAGGGCGCCGAGCGCGTGCTCGTCGTCTCCGCCGCGATCCGCGACGCGGCGCAGGCGGCGCAGGCCCACCGCGCCGCCGTCGACGCGGCTCGGGCGGCCGGCGCGGAGCGCGTCCTCTACACGAGCCACCAGGCGGCCTCGCGCGCCTCGCAGTTCAGCCCGGCCCGAGGTCACGCCGCGACGGAGGAGCACCTCGCCGCCGGCGGCCCGTTCACTGCGCTGCGCAACGGGTTCTACGCGACGACGGTGCCGTACCTGCTCGGCGACGCGCTCACGACGGGGGAGCTCACTGCCCCCGCCGACGGTCCGGTCTCGTGGACCGGGCACGACGACCTCGCGGAGGCGGCCGCGCGCACGCTGCTGGCCGAGAACCCGGCCGAGGGGCCCACGCCACCTCTCACCGGGCCCGATGCCCTGGACCTCGCCGACGTCGCAAGGGTGCTCACCGACGTCTCGGGTCGCCCGGTGCGCCGCGTCGTCGTGGACGACGAGCAGTGGCTGGCCGACCAGGCGGCGGCGGGAGTTCCGGTGGGCGCATCGGAGTTCACGCTCGGCATGTTCCGCGCGTCCCGCGCGGGGGAGTTCTCCGTCGTCGACCCGACCCTGGCCGAACTCCTCGGACGTCCCGCGACGCCGCTGCGGATCCTCCTGGAGGCCGCCGTCAGTGGGCGGTGACCGACGCTCGCTCCGTCACCGCGCCCATCCGCGCCCGCAGCGCGGGCACGAGGTACGCGTAGCTCGCCGGGGTCAGGGGTGTCGTCCACTGACCGCGTCGCACGGCGGCGGGCAGCGGCAGACCGAGGTCGTCGAGCATCTGGTCGAGCACAGCGAACGATCCGCTCGGTACCTGCTGCTGCCGGTGGGCGGCGGCCTGCCGGTGGGTCAGGTGGAACCGGTGGCCCGTGCGCTGCACCTCGTCCCGGCGCGGAGCGGGCACCACGCCCGCCAGGTGGCCGGCGAGCCACACCGCGCCCACCTCCGCCGACAGGGGGCTGCGGTAGGTGTTGCCCCATCCGGCGAACGCCAGGCGGGGGACGTCGGCCGGCAGGATCCGCCGGTGCAGCGCCATGACGCCGTCGGCGTCCAGCAGGCGTTCACGCACGGACGCGTCCAGCGGGGAGAGGTCCTGGTCGAAACCCGTCGCGGCGACCACGACGTCCGCCGGCACGCGCGACCCGTCGGACAACTGCACGTCCCCCGCACCCAGCGCGGTGATCGACCGTTCGCGGCGGACGGTGATGCGACCGCTGCGGACCGCCTCGAAGAACCCGTCCGTGACGAGGCTGTCCGCGTAGGGCAGGGGCGTGTCGGGCAGCAGACCGACTCCGCGCGCACCCGTGCGGCGGGCGATCCGCTGGGCCAGGGACCAGAGCACCGCGCGCCGCACCGGAGCGTCGACGGTGGCGAGCAGGGTCTGGAAGCGGGTCGTCCGTTCCGGGGCCATCAGGTGTTCCCCGAGGCGGGTCAGGAGCAGGTGGCGGAACGTCAACGATCCGGCGATGCGCTTGGGGACCTTCCACCGGACGGCCCGGGCCACGACGGTCGTCGAGCGCGCCGTCCGCGACGCGGCGACGGCGACGTCGCACGCGGTTTTGCCCCAGCCCACGACGACGACGTCGCGCCCCGCGAGGACGGCACCGTCGCCGAGCTGGGTGGGTTCGACGACCTGCCCACCGGTGGCGTCGAACACGTCGCGGCCCGGCCAGTCCGGCACGTGCGGGGTCGAGAACACGCCGTTCGCGAGCACGAGCCAGTCGACGTCCAGGAGGGAGACGCCCTGCGCGTCGCGGACCTGCACGGACCAGCCGTCGCCGGCGGGGACGGCGCGTTCGACCGTCGCACCGAGGCGGACGCGGTCACGGACGCCCTTCACGTCGGCGTAGTGCTCGAGGTAGGCGCGGACGTGGTTCCCGGTGGGGTGCAGGGGGAAGTCCGCGGGCATGGGCACGTCCGAGAACGCGTAGGAGACGCGGTCGTCCTGGGTCGACACGTCGGGGTAGCGCCGGGTCGAGCTCCACACGCCGCCGAGGTCGGGCGCCTTCTCCAGCACGGTGACCTCGTGGCCGAACTGCGTCAGCACGGCGGCGGTGACCAGGCCGGACGGCCCGGCGCCCACGACAGCGATCCTCATGCCGCCAGCGTCGGACCCCGTGGTCGCCGTCGGATACCGGAGTCACCCGTTCGTCGGGAACCCGGGTGCGCCGAGGAGGTGATTCGTCCCCCGTCCGGCCCTGCACGGACGCACCGGGTCATCGACCTCACCCGTCCGCACCCCGCAGCATCGGGGCAGACCACCGCTCACCGAGGGAACGAGTGCCGCATGGACCTGCACGTCACCGAGCACCGGCAGCTCACCGCGGTGCAGAAGCTCGCCCACGACTGGCAGGCGCTGCACGACGCCGCCGGCGAGGCCAACCCCTTCACCGGACCCGACTGGGCGCTCACCTGGCTGGACCACTTCGCCGGTGACCCCCGCCACGAACCGCTCGTGCTCGAGGTCCGCGACGGCGACCGCCTCGTGGGCATCGCCCCGCTGTACCGCCGCTCGGTGCTGCGCGGCCTGGCGACGCTCGTGCAACCCATCGGCACCGGCAGCCTGTGGATCGGGCCGTTCGAGCAGCCCGCCCTGCTGACCGACCCGACGTGCGCCCGCGACGTCGCGCGCGCCGTCGTCGGCCACCTCTGCGCCGACCCCACGGGCTGGGACGTGGCGCAGTTCGCGCTCGGCGAGAACGTCCCGTGGTTCGAGCCGGAGTGGCTGCCCGACTGGTCCTTCACCCTCCTGCAGCGGCGCACCCGGCCGTCGGCGGTGCTGCGGCTTGAAGGCGTCGACAACGTCTACGCCGGCCGCCGGAACCTCAAGGAGTCGTTGCGGCGCGCCCGGAACCGGCTCACGCGCGACGTCGGTGCCGACGGCTGGTCCGTGCGCCGGGTCACCGACCCCGCGCTCCTGCCCGCCGCGTTCGACCGGCTCGTCGCCCTGCACGGGGAGCGCTCGCAACTGCGCGACGGCCGCCCCGTGCACGCCGACATCTACGCCGACCCGCGCGTGCTCGGTTACCTGCGCGACGTCGTGACCCGCGCCGGGGAGCACGGCGGCGCGAGCGTCTACGAACTGCTCGTCGGCGAGACCGTCGAGGCGAGCCAACTCGTCCTGCACACCCGCTCGGCCAGCTACTCCTCGACGTCCGGGGTGTCCGAACGCGCGTGGCCGTACTCGGCCGTGACCTACCTGCTGTCCCTCGCCGTGAAGGACGCGCAGGAAGCCGGGCACCGGGTGCTGAACCTGTCGACGGGCCCCAACCAGGCCAAGCTCCGGTGGACCGACGAGGTGCGCACCTCCACGGAGTTCGCCGTCGTCGGGCCGCGCCGCCGGTCCAAGGCGCTGACGCTCGCCCTCGACGCGCACGCCGTCCTCGCCGGGTTCGCCGAGGCGCGGCGAGCGCACCGGGTCCGGCTCACTCCCGGGAAGCCTTGACCCGGTTCTCCACGACGCCGAGGACCAGGTCGGTCGCCTTGCCCAGGAGCGCCAGCAGGATGATCGCCAGGAACACCTGGTCGGTGCGGGAGGTGTTCTGCCCGTTCGTCATCTGGTAGCCGAGGCCGATGGAGGACGAGATCAGTTCGGCGGCGACGAGGAACAGCCAGCTCTGAGCGAGCCCGAGCCGCAACCCCGACAGCAGGGCCGGGGCGGTGGCGGGCAGCAGGACCGACGTGAAGAGGCCCAGCCCGCGCCGGCCGTAGGCGCGGCCGACCTCGACGAGCGCGGGGTCGAGGTGGGTGAGGGAGGAGACGACCGTCGTGTAGACGGGGAAGAACGCCCCGATCGCGACGAGGGTGATCTTCGGGGGTTCGCCGAGCCCGATCCACAGCCCCAGCAACGGGACCCAGGCCAGGGACGGCACGGCGCGCAGGGCGCCGAGCGTGGGGGACAGCAGGCGGTAGGCCGTCGCGGAGGACCCCGTCAGACCACCGACGACGAGCCCCGCCACCGCGCCGCAGGCGAACCCGACGAGCACGCGCTGGACGCTGATCGCGATGTTCAGCTGCAGCGCGCCGGTCGCCGACAGCTGCTGTGCGGCGGTGAGGACGTCGGCCGGGGAGGGAAGTTGGCTCGGCAGGAACAACCCGGCGGCCGTCGTGACCCACCAGGCCACGACGAGCGCGACGGGGACGACGGCTCCCAGCCACCAGCGCGACCGCGGCCGCCGGGTCGGGGCGCGGTCCGCCGCCGCCGGCGCAGCACCAGCGTCCAGCACGCTCACGCGGCGCTCGCCTTCTGTGCGAACTCCGGCACGAGCAACGTGTCGAGGGCCTTGCGCGCCGCGTCCTCCGACGGCACGTCGCCCGTCGCGGCCATCAGCGGGACGATCCCCGACAGCACGGTCCGCTGCGCGTCGCCCGGAACCCCGTCCAGGTCGAGCGTCGTGCGCTCCAGCACGCGGGCGGCCACCTCCGGGGACAACTGCGCCGTCGTGGCGTAGAGGGTGGCGAGGTCGGCGGGGTTCGCCAGCGCCCACGCACGGGCCTTCGCGTACGCGTCGACGACCTGCTGGACGAGGTCGGGGGAGTTCTGCACGAACTCCTCGCGTGCGTTCAGCACGCCGTAGGTGTTGAAGTCGACGTTGCGGTACAGCAGCTTCGACCCCGCCTGGAGCTCGGTCGCGGCCATGTTCGGGTCCAGGCCCGCCCACGCGTCGACGTCCCCGCGTTCGAGTGCGGCGCGTCCGTCGGCGTGCTGGATGTTGAGGATCTCGACGTCGGTGCCGGACAACCCGGCCTGGGCGAGGGCCTGCTGCAGGAAGAAGTACGGGTCGGTGCCGGTCGTCGCGGCGATCTTCTTGCCGCGCAGACCCGCGACGTCGGTGACCGTCGAGTCCTTGCCGACGACGAGCGCGGTCCACTCCGGCTGGGAGTAGACCTCGACGGTCTGCACGGGGGAGCCGTTCGTGCGGGCCTGCAGCACGGCCGACCCCGCGGTGGAGGCGAGGTCGAGGTTGCCGTTGCGGAGGAACTCGTTGGCCTTGTTGCTGCCCTGGGACTGCTCCCACTGGACGGTCAGCCCGGCGTCCTCGAGCAGCTTCTGCTCCCGCACCACGAGGCTCAGCGGGTTGTAGAGCGCGTAGTCGAGGCGGACGCGGTCGCCACCGCCCGAGCCCGATGCGGGCGCGGCGGCGGGGCTGCCGGAGGACGACTCGCCCTGGACGCAGGCGGCCGCGGTGAGCGCGAGACCGCCGAGACCGAGGCCGAGCAGGGCGCGACGGGAGGTGCTGGACGTGGACGAGGGCAGCGTGGACACAGGTCTCCCAGGGGGTGGGGGGTGAGGTGGGTGCGTCAGGCGGAGCGCGGGACGCCGAGCAGGTCGAGCAGTTCGACACGCAGCCGGGCCGTGGCGGCGTCGGCGCGGTCGCGCGGGCGGGGGGCGTCGACGGCGAGGTCACGGACGATGCCGGCACCGTCCCCGGTCTCGTCGGAACGGCCGAGAACGAGGACCCGGTCGGCGAGGTGCAGGGCCTCGTCGACGTCGTGGGTGACGAAGACGACGGTCGCGCCGGTGCTGCGCTGCACGTCGTCGAGGAGGTCCTGCATCTTCAGCCGGGTCAGCGCGTCGAGCGCCGCGAACGGCTCGTCGAGCAGGAGCACCCCGGGGCGGCGGACGAGGGCGCGGGCCAGGGCTGTCCGCTGGGCCATGCCGCCGGAGACGCGGCGCGGTCGGTGGTCGGCGAACTCCTCGAGCCCGACGACCTCGAGCCAGCGCAGCACCTCGGCCCGGCCTGCGGCGCGGTCGGTCCCGCGGGGCAACCCGAAGGCGACGTTGCCGGCGAGGTCGCGCCACGGCAGCAGGCGCGGCTCCTGGAACACGACGGCCGTGCGCGGGTGGACGCCGCGGACGGGCTGCCCGGCGACCTCCACCGCCCCCGACGTCGGGGTGTCGAGGCCGGCGATCAGGCGGAGCAGCGTCGACTTCCCGCAGCCGGAGGCGCCGACGAGGGCCACCGTGCTGCCGGCGGCGAGGTCGAGGTCGAGCGGGGCGAGGACCCGGCGGCCGCCGAAGGAGCGGCTGACCCCGCGCAGGGTCACGCCGGCGGCGTCGACCCGGCCGGTCGGCGCGGTGGGGGCGGGGGCGTTGCCGGTCACGGGTGTCGTCGTCACGATCTCCTCCATCGGTCCCGGCATGAGCACCACACCTCACGAGGAGGCGGTTGCTGCGGCGTCGTCGAGCCAGGTCTCTCGGCCGCTCTGGATGGTGGCGTCACTGTAGGCCAGCTGTGGGGGTGCTGCCGAACCGGTCGCCGGACCGGGGGTCCTCGGGCACCCTGATCCGGTGATCGACCGCCTGCCCTCGCCCGAGGCCGTCGCCCTCACGGGGCCGGTGATGATGCACCAGCACTGGGACGACCTGGCCTTCCTGCACTGGGCCGTCGACCCCGAGCGCATAGCCCCGTTCATGCCCCCCGGGGTGCGCCCCGACGTGCTGGACGGCGCCACCTACGTGGGGCTCATCCCCTTCACCCTCCGCGGCGCCGGGCCGGGCCGGCGGGTCAGCGTGCCGTACGCGGGGACGTTCCTGGAGACGAACGTCCGCTTCTACTCCGTCGACGACGAGGGCCGGCGCGGCGTCGTCTTCGCGAGCCTGGACGCGAGCCGGCTCGCGGTCGTGCTGGGCGCGCAGCTGGCGTTCGGGCTGCCCTACCGGTGGTCGCACATGCGCCACGCGATCCGCGTGCAGGAGGGCGCGCGGGAACTGCTGTGGACGTGCCGGACGCGGGAGGGCGTGACCAGCCGCGTCGCCGTCCGCGAGGGCGGCACGGCGGTCGACGACCTGGGCGTGTTCCTCACGTCGCGCTTCGGCCTGCACGCCGAGCACCTCGGCCGGACCTGGTGGATCGCGAACGAGCACGAGCGGTGGCCGCTGCGGTCGGCGGAACTGCTGGAGCTCGACGACGGTCTCGTGGCGGCCGCGGGGGTCCAGGTCAGCGGCGCGCCCGACCACGTCGCGTTCGCCCGCCGCGTCACGACGCGGTTCGCCCTGCCCCGACCGGTCTGACCCGGTCCTCGACGGCGTGCCGAGGGAACTCGCTCGTGCGATGCTCCGTTCACCGTTGACAGACCGTTCCCGAGACCCAGGAGAGGACCGCCGCCGCCGATGTGCGACGACGATCACGCCGACGACCCTTCAAGTCCCTGCGCGGGTGCGCCCGGCCACGGTGAGGTGACCCCGTGACCGACGTGCTCGCCCTGCTCCTCGGTGTCGTGGTGGTCCTCGCGATCACCGCGGCGACGGCCTACTTCGTGGCCCAGGAGTTCGCCTACATGTCGGTGGACCGCTCGGGCCTGGGGGCCCGTGCCGAGTCCGGTGACCCGGGCGCCGGACGCGCGCTCGCGGTCACGCGCCGCACCTCCTTCATGCTCTCCGGAGCCCAGCTCGGCATCACCGTCACGGGCCTGCTCGTGGGCTACGTCGCCGAACCCCTCATCGGGGAGTCCCTCGGGTCGCTCCTGGGCGGCGTCGGCATCCCCAGCGGGGTCGGCATCGCCGTGGGTGGCGTCGTGGCGCTCGTGTTCTCCACGTTCGTCCAGATGCTGTTCGGCGAGCTGTTCCCGAAGAACCTCGCCATCGCCAAGCCGGAACCGGTGGCGACCTGGCTGAGCCGTTCCACGCTGGCCTACCTCAAGGCGTTCGGCTGGCTCATCTGGTTCTTCGACCAGTCCTCCAACGCCCTGCTGCGCGCGCTGAAGATCGAACCCGTCCACGACGTCGAGCACGCCGCGACGCCGAAGGACCTCGAGGCGATCGTCGAGGAGTCCCGCGAGAGCGGTGACCTGCCCGACGACCTGGCCGTCCTTCTCGACCGCATCCTCGACTTCCCGCAGCAGGACGTCGAGCACGCGATGATCCCGCGTTCGCGCGTCGACACCGTCGACGAGTCCGCCGACCTCGGTCTCGTCCGCGCGCTCATGGCCGTCGGCCACTCGCGCTACCCGGTCCTCGCGGCCGGCTCGGGTGACGTCCTGGGCGTCGTCCACCTCGCCGACCTCCTCGCCACGCAGGAGGAGGACAGTGCGCCGGTGACCCGCATCATGCGGCCCGCGCTCGTCGTCTCGACGCTCACGCGGCTGCCGGACGTGCTGCGGCAGCTGGGGGAGTCGCGCAACGAGCTCGCCTGCGTCGTCGACGAGTACGGCGGGTTCTCCGGCGTCGTCACCGTCGAGGACCTCGCCGAGGAACTCGTCGGCGAGATCACCGACGAGCACGACGAGGACAACCCCACGTACATCCCCGTCGAGGGGGACGGCGTGTGGGAGATGTCCGGGGAGGTGCACGTCGACGAGGTCGAACGCTCGCTCGGCGTGGACCTGCCGCGCGGCGACTACGAGACGATCGCCGGTCTCGTCATCGCCGCCCACGGCGGGCTGCCCGAGAAGGGCGCCGAGCTCGACGTGGAACTCCCGCTCGACCTCGGCGAGCTCGACCCCGAGCAGCAGGTCCTGCACGTCCGGGTCCTGTCCGTCGAACGGCACGTGCCCGGCCGGGTGCGACTGGAACTGACCGGCGCCGCGACCGCGACCGACGTTGCCACCGACACGGAGGACACCACGAAGGAGGTGACGCATGACTGACAACCCCCTCGTCGTCATCGTCGCGACGGTCGTCATCGTCGCGGCGAGCGCGTTCTTCGTGGCCGTCGAGTTCGCCCTGCTGGGCGCCAAGCGGCACCGCCTCGAGGAGGCCGCGGGCACCGTCTCCGGCCGCGCCGCGCTGCGCAGCTCCCACGAGCTGACCGTCCTGCTGGCCGGGTCCCAGCTCGGGATCACCGCCTGCGTCCTGCTGCTGGGGGCCATCAGCAAACCGGCCGTCCACCACTGGCTGACCCCGCTGTTCGAGTCCGCCGGGCTGCCGCTCGTGGCGGCCGACGTCCTCGGGTTCGTCCTGGCGTTGTTCGTCGTGACGTTCATCCACCTCGTCGTGGGGGAGATGGCGCCGAAGTCGTGGGCGATCGCCCACCCCGAGCGGTCGGCCCTGCTGCTGGCCGTCCCCATGCGCGGTTTCATGTGGGTGTTCCGCCCCGTCCTGAAGCTGCTCAACTCCGCGGCCAACGTCCTGGTGCGCAAGGTCGGCGCGACCCCCACCGAGGAGGTCGTCGTCGGGCACAGCCCGGACTCGCTGCGGCACCTGCTCGAGCACTCCACGAACGTCGGGGCGCTCGACGCGAAGTTCTCCGCCCAGCTCTCGGGGGCGCTGGACCTGCAACGGCTCACGGTGCGGGACCTGCTGCGCCCCGGCGCGACCCCGGCGAGCGTGCCGGCGGGCGCGACGGTGGAGCAGGTGCGGGACCTGTCCCGCAGCACCGGCCACCTGCGGATCCTCGTGGGCTCGACCGACGACCTGCACGGGATCGTCCACGTCCGGGACACCCTCACCGAACCGGACGAGGCGCCGACGGCGGAGTTCGTGCGGCCCGTGTTCACGCTCGACGGCGGCACCACGCTGCACGTCGCGCTGACGCGCATGCGGGAGACGAGCAACCACCTCGCGGTCGTGACCGACGAGGGACGGGTCGAGGGTGTCGTGACCCTGTCCGACGTCCTGCGCCGGCTGTTCCCCGCACCCGCGCCCGCCTGACCTGGCCGGGCGCGCGGGTGGCACGATCGGTCGGGTGAGCGAACCTGAGGTCCCCGTCTGGGAGAAGCGGTTCCGGGCCGGTCGCGTCGGACTGCCGGAGTGGGCGCTCCAGGCGCCCGACCGCTGCGTCGTCGTGGCCAGCGTCGCGGGAGTGCTGGAGGTGCACTCCTTCGACGCCGGCACCGGCGAGCTGCGGCGGCTGACCGACCGGCCGGAAGGCACGTCGAGCGCGACGATCGACGACGCCGGCGAGTTCGTCTGGTGGTTCGACGACACCGCTGGCGACGAGTACGGCGTGTGGCGGCGGCAACCCTTCGGCTCGGCTCCCGGCGAGGGCACCGAGGACGCCCTCGGGCTGCCCGCCGCCTACCCGGCCGGGCTGGCGATCGGGCGCAGCGGGACCGTCGTCGTCGGGTCCCAGGACGACGAGTACGGCACCCGCATCGACGTCGTCACCCCCTCGGGGACCCGTCGGCTCTACGAGCACCGTGAGGACGCCTGGGCCGGGGACCTGTCCCCGGACGAGCAGTGGGTCGCGATCGCGCACTCCGAGCGCGGCGACTCCCGCCACCCCGACCTGCGCGTGCTGTCGCTGGCCGACGGCTCGACCGTCGCGGAACTGTCCGACGGCCCCGGCAAGGGGGTGTCCCCGATCGGTTTCTCCCCGGTGCGCGGCGACGCCCGGCTGCTCGTCGAGCACGAACGTGCCGGCCGTCCCGAACTGCTCGTCCTGGACCTGCAGACGGGACGCGAGGTGCAGATCGCGTTGGGCGTTCCCGGCGAGGTCGCCGGGGCGGAGTGGACGCGGGACGCGACCGGCCTCGTCGTGCTGCTCGACCACGAGGCCCGCACCCTGGCCTACCGCCTCGACCTCGGGACGGGGGTCGTCACGCAGGTCGGCCCCACGACGGGCAGCGTCGGCGGCGCGACCGCCCGTCCCGACGGCGACGTGTGGCTGACCTGGTCCTCCGCGGCGCAGCCCTCGACGGTGCGCCGCCTCGACGGGTCCGTCCTGCTGCGCGCACCCGGGGAACCGGCCCCGCCGTCGGTCGAGGTGTCGGACGTGTGGGTCGACGGGCCCGGCGGCCGGATCCACGCGCTGCTGCGCCGTCCCGCGGGTTCCTCCGGCCCGCTGCCGACGGTCGTGGAGGTGCACGGCGGGCCGACGGCGCACGACGCCGACGCGTTCCGGCCGTACTGCGCGACGTGGGTGGACGAGGGTTTCGCCGTCGTGCAGGTGAACTACCGCGGGTCGACGGGGTACGGGTCGGCCTGGCGCGACGCCCTCGAGGCGCGCGTCGGCCACGTCGAGCTCGAGGACGTCGCGGCGGTCGCGGACCACCTCGTCTCCACGGGGGGCGCCGACCCCGACCGGCTCGTCCTCGCGGGGGCGTCGTGGGGCGGTTTCCTCACGCTGCTCGGCGTGGGGACGCAGCCGGAGCGCTGGGCCGTCGGGCTCGCCGGGGTTCCCGTCGCGGACTACGTCGCGGCGTACGAGGACGAGATGGAGGGGTTGAAGGCGTTCGACCGCTCGCTGTTCGGCGGGTCGCCCACCGACGTGCCGGAGAAGTACGCCGACTCCTCGCCGCTGACCTACGTCGACGCCGTCCGCGCCCCGGTGCTCGTGCTCGCGGGTCGCAACGACCCGCGCTGCCCGATCCGGCAGATCGACAACTACCTCGAGCGGCTCGCCGCCCGTGGGGCGACCCACGAGGTGTACCGGTACGACGCCGGCCACGGCTCGCTGCTCGACGACGAGCGGGTGCGGCAGATGCGCGTCGAACTGGACTTCGTGCGGCGGCACCTGCCGGCCTGAGCGCGGGGCTGGCGGGGCCGGGTCGTTGTCCAGCGCTGGCGCGCTGGCTCCAGCGACACGTCGCTAGGTTCGGCGCTTCGCGTCAACGACCCGGAACCGGGGGGCCCGTCCGGGCGCCGAAGCGGAGGCCTGCGAGGAGGAGGTCGACGACGCGGGCGGTGTAGTCCTCGTCCGGCGTCGAGAGCCGCGACAGCGTCGTCAGGAGCTCCTCCGGGCTCAGCGGGTTGGCGACCTCGCCCGCGGCGGCGGCCGCGTCGAGCAGTCCCTCGAGGGCGGGCACGAGGTGCCCGGAGAAGTAGGCGGGCAGCGGCTCGAAGGCCGGGTCGCCGGAGTGCAGGGCGGTGGACAGGCCGCGCTTGGCCGCGACGAACCCCGTGTAGCGCAACAGCCAGCGCCGCAACGCCTCCAGAGGTGGGTGCTGCTGCGCCAGGACGGGGGCCTCGGCGGCGCACGCGTCGACCTCGTGGCGGAAGACGGCGACCACCAGGTCCGAGCGTTGCGGGAAGTGCCGGTAGACCGTGCCGACCCCCACGCCGGCCTGCGCGGCGATCTCGCGCACGGGGGCGTCGACGCCCGCGGTCGCGAAGACGTCGCGGGCGGCGGCGAGCAGGGCGTCGACGTTGCGCTGCGCGTCGGCGCGGACCTTGCGTTCCACGGGTGGACCCCCCCTTGCGTAACCGGAACAACGTTCCGTACTGTTCCGGAAGAACGTTCCGCTTCATCGTCCCACGGAGGACCCCGTGCAGTACCGCACCCTCGGCCGCACCGGCATCAAGGTCAGCCCCTTCGCCCTCGGCGCCATGATGTTCGGCCCCGTCGGCAACCCCGACCACGACGACTCCGTCGCGATCGTCCACCGCGCCCTCGACGCGGGGGTGAACTTCCTCGACACCGCGGACTTCTACTCCCACGGCAAGTCCGAGGAGATCGTCGCGAAGGCGATCGCCGGCCGCCGCGACGACGTCGTCCTCGCCACCAAGTTCCACCTGCCGATGGGGCAGGACCCCAACATGCGCGGGAACTCCCGCCGCTGGATCGTGCGGGCGGTCGAGGACTCCCTGCGCCGCCTGGGCACCGACCACGTCGACCTATACCAGGTCCACCGCCCCGACCCGGACACCGACGTCGAGGAGACGCTCTCGGCGCTGACCGACCTCGTCCGCGCGGGCAAGGTGCGGGCGATCGGGACGTCCAGCTTCCCGGCCAGCGAGATCGTCGAGGCCCAGTGGGTCTCCGAACGCCGTGGGCTGGAACGCTTCCGCACCGAGCAGCCGACGTACTCGCTGCTCAACCGCGGCATCGAGAACGAGGTCCTGCCAGTCGCGCAGCGGTACGGCATGGGCACCCTCGTGTACTCGCCGCTCGCGGGCGGGATGCTCACCGGTCGCGTCCGCCGGGGCCAGGCCCCGGACGTCAATCGGGCCGCGATGTTCCGATACTTCGGCGACGAGCGCCGCCTCGAGGCCGTCGAGCAGTTCGTGGCGCTCGCGGACGAGGTCGGCGTGAAGCTCACGCACCTCGCGCTCGCGTTCGTGCTGGCCCACCCCGGCGTGACGTCGGCGATCCTCGGCCCCCGCACCCGCGAGCAGCTCGACGACCTGCTGGCCGCGGCGGACGTCGCGCTCGACGACGCCGTGCTGGACCGGATCGACGCGATCGTCGCGCCCGGTGAGGACGTCGGGCTGCTGGACATGCAGTACCGGACGCCTGCGGTCACCGACGCCGCCCTACGTCGTCGCCCGCTCGCCGCCCGTTCCGCCGCCTGACGGTGCTGCCGCGGGTGTGGGCGCGTTGCCTCCCCGCGGTCGGTGATCGGCCGCGGGGAGGCAACGAGGTCCTCGGTGGCCGCGGGGAGGCAACGAGGTCGGTCATCGACCGCGGGGAGGCAACGAGGCGCCCCCCGCGCGGGCGCACTCAGCCGAAGAACGTCAGGTACAGCAGGGCCAGGTTGAGCGCCACGACCAGCCCCACGGCCACGACGGCGAACACCTGCGTCAGGGGCCGGTTCGCGTGCTCGCCCATGAGGTCGCGCGAACTCGTGAGCCGCACGAGGGGGATGAGCGCGAAGGGGATCCCGAAGCTCAGGACGACCTGGGACACGACGAGGGCGCGGGTCGGGTCGACCCCGATCCCGAGGCACACGAGGGCGGGGATCAGGGTGACGGCGCGGCGCAGCAGCAGGGGCACCTCGATGCGCAGCAGCCCCTGCATGATGACCGCGCCGGCGTAGGCGCCCACCGACGTCGACGCCAGGCCCGAGGCGAGCAGGCCGATCGCGAACAGCAGGGCGGCGCCCGTGCCGAGGTGGGCGGCGACGGCGGCGTGCGCGCCCTCGAGGGTGTCGGTGCCCTCCACCCCGCGCAGGGCCGAGGCGGCCAGCAGCAGCATCGAGATGTTGACGAGTCCGGCGACGACGAGCGCCGCGACGACGTCGATCCGCGTCGCGCCGAGGACCCGGCGGGTGTCGCGGGCGGCGACGGTGCCGTGGTGGTCGCGGGCCATCGCCGAGTGCAGGTACACGGCGTGCGGCATGACGGTCGCGCCGAGCATGCTGGCGGCGAGCAGGACGGTCTCGGCGCCGTCGAAGCGGGGGACGAGACCGGCAAGGGCCTCGCCCGGATCGGGCGGGGACAGGAAGTTGCTCGAGACGAAGCCGACGACGATGACGAGCAGGAACCCGATGATCACCGCCTCGAAGCGGCGCACGCCCGTGCGGTTGTGCAGGGCCAGCATGAGCAGCGAGACGATCCCGGTGATGACCCCGCCGACGAGGAGGGGCAGGTCGAAGAGCAGGTACAGGGCGACGGCCCCACCGATGACCTCGGCGAGGTCGGTGGCGATCGCGACGAGCTCGGCCTGCGCCCAGTAGGCGAGGCGGGCCTTGCGGCCCAGCCGGTCCCGCAACGCCTCGGGCAGGGTGCTGCCGCTGACGACGGCGAGCTTGGCGGACAGGTACTGCACGAGGACGGCCATCCCGTTCGCCGCGACGAGCACCCACAGCAGCAGGTAGCCGTAGCCGGCGCCCGCCGTGAGGTTGGCGGCGACGTTGCCCGGGTCGACGTAGGCGATGGCGGCGACGAACGCCGGGCCGAGCAGGCGCAGGAGCCCGGCGCGTCCGGCGTGGGCGGGCGCTGTGGCGCGGGCGTCCGTCGTCATGCCCCCATCATGCACGAGAGTTCGGCGCGCCGAACTCTGGTGTTCGTGAGGTCACAGGTCCTTGGCGTAGCAGACGGACAGCGGGCTGTCGGCCCACGGCCCGAAGTTCGTCGTCCGCGCGTAGCCGAGCGCCTCGTACAGCGCCATCGCCTCGGGCTGACGGGTCCCCGTCTCCAGCCGCACGCGAGCGGCACCGGCCTGCCGGGCCGCCTCCTCGAACGTCCCGACGAGGGCCCGGGCGACGCCGCGGCCGCGGAACCGCTCCTGCACGAACACCCGCTTCATCTCCACGGTGCGGGTCCAGTCCGGTTCGTCGACGTCCACGCGGGCGATGCACCCGGCGGGCTCGCCGTCGACGGTCGCGAGGTGGAACACGACGTCCCCGTGGATCGGGTAGTCCTCCCACGGTTCGCCCGGGTCGCGGTAGCGGCGGTTCAGTTCGAGCACCGCCGCAGCCACGAGCGCGTCGAGCTCGGGGTCACCGACCTTCCGCTCCTCGACGTGGAGGCTTCGCGTCACTGCTCCACGCTCGCACGCACCCGCCGCCGGCGCTGGACGGGGAGGGCCGCGACCTGCGGGTCGATGGGCGCGCGACCGTTCTTGTCCGCGCGGGTGGCTTCGCCGAGGATCGCGAGGCCCAGCAGGGCCAGGACGAGCGCGACGAGCGCGGGGGAGGCGTAGCCGAAGCCGGCGTCGATGACGAGACCGCCGAGGAAGGCGCCCATCGCGTTGCCGATGTTGAACGCGGCCTGCATCGCGGCCGAGGCCATCGACGCGCCGCCGCCCGCCGCGAGGATGCCGCGGGTCTGGATCGGGGCGGACATGACGAACCCGACGAACGCGAACGAGAACACGCCGGCGGCCGCGACCCACGCGTGGTCGGCGAAGAGGAACAGCAGCCCGAACACCACGGCCTGGGCGACGAACCCGACCGCGAGCGTCCGGTAGGGGCGCCAGTCGGCGAGCCGGCCGCCGACGAGGTTGCCGAACGTCGCGCCGAGGCCGAACAGCACGAGCACCCAGCTGACGGACCCCTCGGAGTACCCGGCGACCTCGGTGAGCAGCGGTGCGACGTAGCTGAGGACGGTGAACAGGCTCGCGAACCCGACCGTCGTGATGAGCAGCGTCCACCACACCTGACCGCGGCGGAACGCGGCGAACTCCGAGCGCAGCGACCCGGTGCGGGTCTCGACCTCCGGCACCATCACGGCGATCGCGGCGATGGTCACCAGGCCGATGACGCCCACGAGCGCGAACGTCAGCCGCCAGCCGAGCTGCTGCCCGACGTAGGTCCCGGCGGGGACGCCGACGACGTTGGCGACGGTCAGCCCCGTGAAGACGAGGGCGAGGGCCTGGCCCTGCCGTCCGGGCGGGGCGATCTTGCGGGCCACGACCGCGCAGGCACCGAAGAACGCGCCGTGCGAGAGGCCGGAGAGGAAGCGTGCGCCGATGAGCGCCTCGAACCCGGGGGCGAGGGCGGTCGCCGCGTGCCCGGCCACGAACAGGCCCATCAGCGCGGTGAGGACGCGCTTGCGCGGCCACGAGTGCGTCAGTGCGGTCAGCGTCGGGGCGCCGACGACGACCCCCAGCGCGTACGCCGAGATCAGCCAGCCGGCCGCGGCGATCGACACGTCGAAGCTCTCCGCCATCTGGGGCAGCAGCCCCATGGCGACGAACTCGGTCGTCCCGATGCCGAAGGCACCGACGGCGAGGGCCAGGATGGCGAGAGGCACAGGCGGGTCTTCCTCAGGTTCGCAGGGGGGTCGCGGGAGGTGGGAGCGACGTCGGTCCTCCCCGGCATCATCGCGTCCCGGGGCCACGATGTTCCAGCCGGTCGGCACCTGGGCCCGGAATCGTTGAGGGACAACCCGTCCCGGGCGTGGCGGGATCACCTCACGGATCCCTCAGGCGCGCGCCGCCGGACGACGGTCCAGGATGGCCGGGTGACGAACCCCACGACGCCGTGGTCCCCGCACGAGATCGTGCTCACCGCCGAGCGAGACCACCCCGATCCCTACACCGGTGTCGAGGTGTGGGCCACGTTCACCCACGAGGCCGGACGCACCCTGCGCCGCCCCGCCTTCTGGGACGGCGGGACGACGTGGCGCGTGCGGTTCGCCTCGCCCGGCCTGACCGGCCGGTGGACGTGGGAGAGCGCCGCCTCCGTCGACGACGCGGGCCTCGCGGGGGTCACCGGCGCGGTCGAGGTCGCGGGCGAGGGTGACGGTGTCTTCGGTCGCCACGGGTTCTGGCGCATGTCGGACGAGGGCCGTCACCTCGTCCACGCCGACGGCACCCCCGCGTTCCTCGCCGCCGACACCGCGTGGGCGTTCCCGTGGCGGGCGACCCCGGAGCAGGCCGAGACCTACGCCGCCGACCGCGCCGCGAAGGGGTTCAACGCCGTCCTGCTCATGAGCGTGCAACCCGACTCCGGCGCGCGCGGGCCGGCCGACCGGACCGCCGACGAGGGGTTCGCCGTCGCGTTCGAGGACCTGCCCGACCTCACGCTGCGCCGGCTGCGGCCGGAGTACTTCGCCGAGCTCGACGTGCTGGCCGCGACGCTTGCGCGGCACGGGATCGTCCCCGTCTGGCAGCCGGTGTTCCAGGGGTTCGGCTGGAAGGGGTTGCGCACCGCGGGCGCGGAGGTGCCGCCGGAGGACTACGCGCGGTACTGCCGCTACCTCGTCGCCCGGTACGGCGCCGCACCCGCCGTCTGGCTCGTCGGCGCGGACAAGCTCGGCGACGAACCCCAGGTCGCCGCCGGGGGAGCCGAGGTCCACGCCTGGGACGACCTCGCCCAGCCCACCGGGATCCACTACGCCCCCTTCGGCAGCAACCGCGCCCAGCAGGACGCCGACTGGCTCGACTTCCAGTGGTGCCAGACCGGCCACCTCGGTGACCACGTGCCCGAACGCGTCGCGGACATGGCGCGCAACCTGCCCGCCAAGGCCGTCGCCAACGGGGAACCCTCCTACGAGGGGACGCGCGTCGAGGGTTTCGCCGGCGGCTGGTGGCAGGGCCACGAGGCGTGGAGCAACTTCTGCGCCGGCGCGGCGATGGGCGTCGTCTACGGCGCGGGCAGCCTCTGGCAGTGGCAGCTGCGGCCCGACGAAGCCGGTCAGTCCCCGTACTTCTCGGCCCCCGGCGCGGGCTGGCGCGAGGCCCTCGACTTCGAGGGGTCGCGGTACCCCGGGGTGCTCGCCCGGGTCCTGCACGGCCTGCCGTTCACCGGTGCCGTCCCGGACTGGACGCGCACCGGGAACCCGCGCAACGTCGTCGTGCCGGGGGTGTTCTTCCTGTCCTACGTCGCCGACGGCGGGAACCTGCGGATCGCCTTCCCCGCCGACGTCCCGCGGCCCTACCGGGTCGTGGACCCGCGGACCGGAGACGTGCTGGAACGCGGTGAGCTGGCGGGGGACGGCATCGTGCGCGGTCCCGGCGGCGCGCCCCGCGTCGTGGTGTTCTGCGACGACTTCAGCGGGTCCGCGATCGCCTGACGCCGACCCTCCGGGGGGTGGCTCGTCGACGCGAAGGGCCGGACCTACCGGCCTCTTGCGTCAACGACCCGGACGGGAGGGCGCGCGTCAGAGCTCGGTGACCCGCCCGCCGTCGACGACGAGGCGCCGCGTCACGTGCACGGCCTCGAGGAGGCGGCGGTCGTGGCTGACGAGCAGCAGCGTCCCGGCGTAGCTCGCGAGCGCCTGTTCCAGCTGCTCGATGGCGGGCAGGTCGAGGTGGTTCGTCGGTTCGTCCAGGACGAGGAGGTTCACCCCGCGCGCCTGCAGCAGGGCGAGGGCGGCGCGGGTGCGTTCGCCGGGGGACAGGCTCGCGGCGGTGCGGCCGACGTGGTGGGCGCCGAGGCCGAACTTGGCCAGCAGCGTCCGGACGTCGGCGTCGGGCTGGTCGGGCACCTCGTCGCCGAACGCGCGGGCGAGGGTGCGCTCGTCCAGGAACGCGCCGCGGGCCTGGTCGATCTCGCCGACCTGCACCCCCGAACCGACGGCGGCGGAACCGGAGTCGGGGTCGACGCGGCCGAGCAGGAGGTTCAGCAGCGTCGACTTCCCGGCGCCGTTCGGGCCCGTGACGGCGATGCGGTCACCCGCGTCGACGGCGAGGGTCACGGGGCCCAGCGTGAACTCCCCGCGTCGCACGACGGCCTCGCGCAGCGTCGCGACGACCGACCCCGACCGCGGGGCCGCCGCGATCGACATCTGCAGCGACCACTCCTTGCGGGGTTCCTCGACGACCTCGAGGCGTTCGATCATCCGGTCGGTCTGCTTGGCCTTGGCGGCCTGCTTCTCGCTGCCCTCGCGCATCTTGGCGCGGATGTTCTTGTCCGGGTCGCCCTTGCGGACGGCGTTGCGGACGCCCTGCGCCATCCAGCCGCGCTGCATCCGGGCGCGCGCCTCGAGCCCCGACTTCGTCTCGGCGTAGTCCTCGTAGGCCTCGCGGGCGTGACGTCGCTGCACGTCGCGTTCGGCGAGGAACGCGTCGTACCCGCCGCCGACGACGCGGACGAGCTGCTGGGCGAGGTCGAGTTCGACCACGCGTTCCACGGTGCGGGACAGGAACTCGCGGTCGTGGCTGACGAGGACGGCGGGGGAGCGCAGGTCGGTGACGAACCGCTCCAACCGGGCGAGGCCGTCGAGGTCGAGGTCGTTGGTGGGTTCGTCGAGCAGGAACACGTCGTAGCGCGACAGCAGCAGCGCCGCGAGCCCGGCGCGCGCGGCCTGCCCGCCGGACAGCGACGTCATGAGGGCCTCGGCGGACACCGTCAGCCCGAGGTCGGCGAGGACCTCGCCGGTGCGCTCGTCGAGGTCGGCGCCACCGAGCGCGAGCCAGCGGTCGAGGGCGTCGGCGTACCGGTCGTCGGCGCCCGCGACCCCCTCGCCGAGGGCCGCGGCGGCGTCGTCCATCTCGGTCGTCGCGGCGGTGACCCCCGTGCGGCGGCCGAGGAACTGCCCGACGGTCTCGCCGGGCCGTCGGTCCGGTTCCTGCGGCAGGTACCCGACGGTCGCGGTCGGCGGGGACAGCGAGACGGTCCCCGTCTCCGGGTGGTCCAGCCCGGCCAGCAGCTTGAGCAGCGTCGACTTGCCCGCCCCGTTCGCGCCGACCAGGCCGACGACGTCGCCGGGGGCGACGACGAGGTCCAGACCGGAGAACAGCGCCCGCGTCCCGTGGGTGGCGCTGAGGTCCTTGGCGACGAGGGTGGCGGTCACACGCGGCATTCTCCCCCGGAGCAGGATGGGGCCGTGGCCACCACCGGACCCAGCGAGCCGTACGACCTCGACGCGCACGCCCGTTCCTTCGGCGCCGCCGCGGACGCCTACGCCCGGGCCCGGCCCGGTTACCCCGACGACGCGGTCGACTTCCTCGTCGGCCCCGCGCACCGGGTCCTGGACCTCGGCGCCGGGACGGGGAAGTTCACGGCCTCCCTCGCCGCGCGCGGTCTGGACGTCGTGGCCGTCGAACCGTCGACCCGGATGCTGGCGCAGCTGCGGGCCGCGCTCCCGGGCGTCGAGGCGCACGAGGGCAGCGCGGAGGCGACGGGACTGCCGGACGCGTCGGTCGACGCGGTCGTCGTGGCGCAGGCCTGGCACTGGGTCGACCCGGCGCGTGCGGTGCCGGAGGTGGCGCGGGTGCTGCGGCCCGGCGGGACCCTGGGGTTGGTGTGGAACGTCCGGGACGAGTCGGTCCCGTGGGTCTCGCGGGTCTGGGAGATCGCCCAGCAGGGCAGCGAGCACGAGATGCGCGCCTCGGTCGACACCGTCGGGGACCCGTTCGGGGCGCCCGAGCACGTCCGGACCTCCTTCGAGCACACGACCGACCGGGCGGGGATCCTCGACCTCGTCGCCTCCCGCAGCTACGTCATCGTGCTGCCGCCGGACGAGCGCGCCGCGGTGCTCGACGGCATCGCCCGGGTCCTCGACGAGGAACTCCCCGACGGCGGCGCGATCCGGGTCCCGTACGTCACCCACTGCTCGCGCTTCACGCTGAGTTGACTTGTGTCACAGGCAGTCACGGCGACACGCGGGCTGCGGCGGGTATCGCCCGATCGGCTCCGGAACCGGGTCCCGGTGGGGCAGACTCCCCCCAGGGTGCCGGGGGGCGCCGATCCGAGCGGGTGACCAACGGGGGTGCGGCGTGACCGTCGTGGAGTGGGAAGAGACCGGCGCGTGGGACGGGACCGGACCGGTCGTCCGCCGTCCTCGGGTGGACCGTCACCGGCTGGCCGCGGCCGGGCTGTCGGCGCTCTGGCCGGGTCTCGGGCACGCCTACCTGGGCCGCACCGCCGCCGCGGTGGCCCTCGTCACCGCCCAGGTGCTGCTCGTCGTGCTGACCGTCCTGCCCGAGGCCTGGCGGGTGACCCTGCCGGCCTGGATCGCGCTGGTGGCGCTCGCCGCCGTCGGGGCGTGGCGGGCGGCGCGGCGCCCGGAGGACCGTCCCGAGGCGTGAGGCCCCGGCCGTCCCTTGACGGTCACTAGAAGGTCTGGGAGTTTCCGTCCGTGGCCCCAGACGACGCACCGGACGGTCCCGCAGGCGGCTCCGTCCGCCCGGTCCTGCTGACCGTCGACGACGACCCCGCGGTCTCCCGCGCCGTCGCCCGCGACCTGCGGCGCCGCTACGGCCGCGACTACCGCGTCCTGCGCGCCGACTCCGGCGCCGACGCCCTCGGCGCCCTGCGCGAGGTGAAGCTGCGCGGCGAACCCGTCGCGGCCGTGCTGGCCGACTACCGCATGCCGCAGATGGACGGCGTCGAACTCCTCGAAGCGGCCATGGACCTCTTCCCCTCGGCCCGGCGCGTGCTGCTCACCGCCTACGCCGACACGACGGCCGCCATCCGCGCCATCAACGACGTCGACCTCGACCACTACCTGCTCAAACCCTGGAACCCGCCGGAGGAGAAGCTCTACCCCGTCCTCGACGGCCTGCTGGAGCGGTGGAACGCCGAACCCGTGCGGCCACCGGACGAGGTCGTCGTCATCGGGGACCGCTGGTCGGCGCGCTCGTTCGCCGTGCGCGACTTCCTCGCGCGCAACGAGGTGCCCTACCGCTGGCTGCTGGCCGGCCAGCCCGAGGCGGAACGGCTGCTGACCGCCTCCGGCCAGCCGTCCGACGGTGCCCGCACGTTGCCCGTCGTGCTGGCCCCCGTTGCCGACGGCTGTCCCGAGGTGCTGCTCGACCCCGACGACACGACCCTGGCCGACCACGTCGGCCTGACGACCCGACCGCAGCGAGAGTTCTACGACCTCGCCATCGTCGGCGGCGGACCGGCCGGGCTGGGCGCCGCGGTGTACGGCGCCTCGGAGGGCCTGCGCACGGTCCTCGTCGAGGAGCACGCCACGGGCGGGCAGGCCGGGCAGAGTTCGCGCATCGAGAACTACCTCGGGTTCCCCGACGGGTTGTCCGGCGCCCAGCTGGCCGACCGGGCCCGTCGCCAGGTCGCCAAGTTCGGCGCCGAGACGCTGACGGCCCGAACGGTCACGGGTCTGGAACGCTCCGGCGGGTCCCGCGTGGTCCGGTTCTCCGACGGCACCAGCGTCGCCGCCCACACCGTCCTGCTCGCGACGGGCGTCGCCTACCGGACGCTGGAGGGCCCGGGCCTGGCCGAGTTCACCGGCCGTGGCGTCTACTACGGGGCGGCTCTCAGTGAGGTGACCGCCTGCGCCGACGAGGACGTGTTCGTCGTCGGCGCGGCGAACTCCGCCGGGCAGTCGGCCGTGAACCTCGCCCGCGCCGCGCGCAGCGTGACGATGCTCGTGCGGGGCCCCTCGATCGAGGCGTCGATGTCGGCGTACCTCGTCGAGCAGATCCGCGCGCTGCCGAACGTCCGCGTCCTCACGTGCACCGAGGTCACGGCCGCCGCCGGCGACGAGCGGCTGTCCTCCATCACGCTGCGGGACAGGCAGTCCGGTCGGGAACGCACGGTGGACGCGCAGCACGTGTTCGTGTTCATCGGCGCCGCCCCGCGCACCGGGTGGCTCGACGGCGCCGTCCAGCGCGACGACCACGGGTTCGTCCTCGCCGGACCGGACCTCGTCGTCGACGGGCAGCGACCGCCGGGCTGGAACCCCGCGCGCGACCCGTACCACCTGGAGACGTCGATGCCGGGGGTGTTCGTCGCGGGTGACGTCCGCGCCGACTCGGTGAAACGGGTCGCCTCCGCCGTCGGGGAGGGCGCGATGGCCGTCATGCTGGTCCACCGCTACCTGGCCCAGCAGTGAGCCGAGCGGTGAGCACGCTGACCCCCGAGGAACTGCGGTCCCTGTTCCTCTTCGAGTCCCTCAGCGACGGTCAGCTCGCCAAGCTCGCCGCCTCGGGCCACGTGGTGACCGTCGACAGCGGCTGGCTGTACCGCGAGGGCGAGGCCGCGACGTGCTTCTACGTCCTGCTCAGCGGGGCGGTGTCGCTGCACCGCCGCAGCGGTGCCGACGACCTCGAGGTCGGCCGCACCCGGCAGCGGGGCGTCTACTCCGGCGCGTGGGAGGCCTACCTCGGCGAGGACGCCCCCGCCGGGTACACGTCGTCCCTGCGGGTGCTGGAACCCGCGGAGTTCTTCGTGCTGCCCGCCGCGAAGTTCGGCCGGGTCGTGCGCGAGTGGTTCCCGATGGCCGTCCACCTGCTGGAGGGCCTGCGGATCGGGCTGACCGAGGCGATGCAGCTCACCGGCCAGCGCGACCGGTTGCTCGCCCTCGGGTCCCTCACCGCGGGCCTCACCCACGAACTCGGCAACCCGGCGGCCGCCCTGGCCCGCACCCTGCACCAGGTGCAGGACGAGCTCGGTTCCCTCCAGGCCGCGGTCGGCCGGCTCGCGCCGGGGTTGCCGGACGTGCCGTCCGCCGGGACCGCACCCGTCCCGGGAACCCCGCTGCGCCGTTCCGAGGCCGAGGACGACCTGCTCGACGCCCTCGAGGAACGCGACGTCCCGGAGGCCGACGACCTCGCGGCCGTCCTCGTCGAACACGGGTTCGGACCGGCGGACCTGCCCACCGACCCGGACGCCGTCGGCTGGTTCGCCCGGACCGTCGCCGTCCGCTCGCTCGTCGCCGAGGCCGTGGCGGCGTCGGCCCGGATCAGCGCGCTGCTGTCGTCGGCGGGCAGCTACGCGCAGCTCGACCGCGCCCCCGAACGCTGGGTGGACGTGCGCGAACTCCTCGACGGGTCCATCGCCATGCTCGGGGCCGGCGCGGGCCGGGCCGTCGGGGGCTCGCGGGTCGTCACCGACTACGCCGACGTCCCGCAGGTCCTCGGGCACACCGGGGAACTCACCCAGGTGTGGACGAACCTGCTCGACAACGCGCTCGACGCGCTCGGCGAGGCCGGCGGCACCGTCACCGTCCGGGTGCGTCCGGACCGCCCGTCCGTCGGCGTGGGGGAGGGCGTGTGCGTGGAGGTCGCCGACGACGGCCCCGGCGTCCCGCCCGAGGTGCTGCCCCGCATCTTCGAGCCCTTCGTCACGACGAAGGACGTCGGCGAGGGAACCGGGCTCGGCCTGGACATCGCCTGGCGCGTCGTCGTGCACCGCCACCACGGCCGCCTCGCCGTCCGCAGCGTCCCGGGCGAGACCGTCTTCAGCGTCTGGCTGCCCGTCCAGCCGCCCACCGCCCCCACCACCTCGGAGGACTGACGTGACCGACCCGATCGATCCGACCGCAGCGCCGAGCGGCCCCGGCTGCGCCGACTGCGAGAGCGCCGACCCGCAGGGCTGGTGGTTCCACCTGCGCCGCTGCGCCGCGTGCGGGCACGTCGGCTGCTGCGACTCCTCGCCGGGGCAGCACGCCCGCGCCCACGCGGCGCAGCCGGGTCACTCCGTCGTGCGCAGCTACGAACCGGGGGAGGAGTGGTTCTACGACTTCGCGACCGACGAGACGTACGCGTCGGGCCCCGACCTCGCCCCGCCCCTGGCCCGTCCCGCCGACCAGCCCGCCCCCGGCCCCCGCGGCCGCGTCCCGTGGAACTGGACCACCCTCCTGCACTGACGTGCGCCCTCCTTCCCGCGTGGAAAACACTCTTTCCGCCCTTCCGTCGCGGTTCTGAGGGCCGGAAGCACAACTCCCGCCCTCCTCGGTCGAGGGCGGAAGGTGTGCTCTGCGCCCTCAGGAGCGCACTCGAAAGGGCGGAAAGAGTGTTTTCCACGCGGGCCCGGTCCCGGCGGAGGGGGTGGGCGGGCGGTGGGGCGCTTAGGCTCGCGGTGTGAAGTGGGTGCTGATCCTCATCGTCGTCGCGATCGCGGTCGTGATCGCCGTCCGCAAGCTGAAGGGGTCCGGGACGTCGCTGCGCGACGCGGACCCGCGCAAGCTCAGGGACGAGTTCCGGAAGCACTCCGGCGACTGACGACCACCAGCACGACGAGCGCCACGGCCGAGCCGGTGGTGCCGAGCACCATGTCGCCGAGGGTGTCCTCGTAGGCGGTCTCGATCTCGGTGCCGTGACGGATGAACGTCCACCACTCGCCGATCTCCCACAGCAGCGCCAGCAACGCCCCGCCGCCGACGGCGGTCACGGCCCGGACCCACCGCGGCCTGACCGCGACGAGCCCCAGCACGACGCCGAGCCCGAGCGTCAGCAGGCACCAGTTGCCGAAGTGCAGCAGGTCGTCCCACCAGACGACCCGGTCGTACAGGTCGAGCGTGTTCCCCGTGACGTCGACGAGGAACGGCAGCATGACGAGCGTGAAACCGCCCCACGGCGCGGGACGGGACCCCCGGTGCACGGCGAACCACACCCCGGGGACGAACAGCATCATCAGCGGGTAGAACACGAGCCGGGCGCCGAAGGCCTTCCCCGCGAACTGCGGCAGGTCCCGCGCGAACGTCGCGACGAGCAGTTGCCCCACCGTCAGGGCGAGGACCAGGGCGGGAACGGTCCACCGGTGCGTGCGCATCCCCTTAGTCTTCCGCGGGGCCCGCGGCGGACGGGCCGGAACGAGAGGACGCGCGATGGCAGGGACCACCTCGAGGACGGGCTGGCGGCTCCACGGTGACGGACGGTCGGTCTCCCCGGGTGAGGTCGTCGCCCCCGACGAACGCCTCTCGTGGGGCCGGACCGTCGGCATCGGGTTGCAGCACGTCGTCGCGATGTTCGGCTCGACGGTCCTCGTCCCGGCGCTCACGGGGTTCCCCGTCGCCACGACGTTGTTCTTCTCCGCCGTCGGCACCGCGCTGTTCCTGCTGGTCACGCGCAACCGGCTGCCCAGCTACCTGGGGTCCTCCTTCGCGTTCATCGCGCCGATCCTCGCCAGTTCGTCGGGGTCGGCGACCGGCGGCGTCCTCGTCACCGGTCTGCTGCTGGCCGTCGTCGGCCTCGTCGTGCACCTCGTCGGGTCGCGCTGGATCGACGTCGTCATGCCGCCGGTCGTCACCGGCACGATCGTGGCGCTCATCGGCCTGAACCTCGCCCCCGCGGCCTGGGGGACGACCGAGACCTCCGGTTTCCGGGCCGACCCGCTCGGCGGGATCGTCACCCTGCTCGCGATCGCCCTGACGAGCGTGCTGTTCCGCGGGCTGCTCGCGCGCCTGGCCATCCTGCTCGGGGTCGCCGTCGGGTACGCCGTCGCCGCTGCGCGCGGGCTCGTCTCCTGGACCGCCGTCGAACAGGCCGCCTGGGTGGGCCTGCCGGAGTTCCGGGCGCCGCAGGTGCACCTGGACGAGCTCGCGCTGTTCCTGCCCGTCGTCTTCGTCCTCGTCGCCGAGAACGTCGGGCACGTGAAGTCGGTCGCCGCGATGACCGGCCGCGACCTCGACCCGCTCGCGGGCCGGGCGCTGCTCGCCGACGGCCTCGCCACGACGCTGGCCGGCCTGGGCGGCGGCTCGGGGACGACGACGTACGCGGAGAACATCGGCGTCATGGCGGCCTCGAAGGTGTACTCGACCGCGGCGTACTGGGTCGCGGCCGCCGGGGCCCTCGTCCTGTCGTTCTCGCCCAAGTTCGGGGCGCTCATCGGGTCCATCCCGCCCGGGGTCCTCGGCGGCGCCGCGACGCTGCTGTACGGGATGATCGGTGTCCTCGGCGCCCGGATCTGGGTGCAGAACAAGGTCGACTTCTCCGACCCCGTGAACCTCACGACCGCGGCCGTCGCGCTCATCGTCGGCATCGCGAACTACACCCTCACCACGTCCGGCGGGCTGACGTTCGCGGGCATCGCGCTCGGCACGGTCGCCGCCATCGGCCTCTACCACCTCATGCGCGCCGTCGGCCGGGCGCGCGGGACGGTCAGCGCGAGCTGACGGTCAGCGGCCGGTGACCTGCAGCAGCCGGTCACCGGCCTGCAGCGTCTCGACCTGGTGGTACAGCAGGGTCTTGCCGTCGCGCAGGACCGCCAGGACGGGGACGTCGAGGTCGGCCGGGCGACGGCCCTCGTCCTGCGGGCGCAGCGGCACCTCCTCCAGGTCCAGACCGGAGCCGAAGGACACCAGGTCCTCCACGACCGCGACGGCGGCCGGGCTGCCGGCGGCCAGGCCCAGCAGCCGGCCCGTCGTCTCGGACGTCACGACGACGGAGTCGGCGCCCGACTGCTTCAGCAGGTCCGCGTGCTCGGCCTCCCGCGCGGTGACGACGACGGTCGCGCGGGCGTTGAGCCGTCGCAGCGCGAGGGTCGCCAGGATCGCCGTGTCGTCCCGGTCGACGGCCACGAGGACCGTGTGGGCCCGCCCGGCCAGCGCCGTCACGAACGTCTCCGAGCGCGTGACGTCGCCCGTGACGCACAGGTAGCCGTCGCGGGCGGCGTCGGCCGTGGCGATGGGGCTGCGGTCGACGACGAGGATCCGGTCGGCGGGGGTCCCCGTCGACCGCAGCTCCCGCACCGCGTTGCGGCCCTTCGTGCCGTAGCCGAGGACGATGACGTGGTCGCGCATGCGGGCCCTCCACCGCGCGAGGCGGATCTCGGTGCGGGAGCGCTCGGTGAGCGCGGAGATGGTCGTGCCGACGAGGACGACGACGAACAGGATGCGGACCGGCGTCACGAAGAGCGCGTTGACGAGCCGGGCCCCGTCGGTCACCGGGACGATGTCGCCGTAGCCGGTCGTCGAGAGCGTGACGGTCGTGTAGTAGAGCGCGTCGAGGCCGGACAGCGTCCCGTCGACGTTGTCGCGGTAGCCGTCGCGTTCGAGGTAGACGACGCCCCAGCTCACCAGCACCAGGGCGAACGCGAACGCGAAGCGGCCCACGATGGCCAGGACCGGCGGGGTCGGACGCCGCACCGGCAGTCGCAGTCGGGAGACGGTCTCGGCCACGTCCGCAGTCTGCTGCACCGCGCGCCTCCCGTCGCGCGGGTGATCACCCTCCGGCGTGTGGACGGGCGGGGGACCCGGCCCGGTGCCACGATGGCGCCGACGAGCGGGGGCACTGCGTGCACGGACACGAGTGGGACGACGACAGGGCGTGGCAGGGCGCTGCGCCCGCTGTCGTCGCCCCCGCCGCTCTCGCGGCCACGCCGTCACCCCTGGCCCCGGCTCGCCGGCCCGGACTGGCCGTGCTCCTGACGTTCCTCTGGCTCGGGGCCGGCAACTGCTACGCCGGCCAGGTCGGGCTCGGCGTGACGCTCGCGCTCGTGCAGCTCGTCTGCCTGCCCCTGGCGGGTCTCTTCGCCTCGATCACCCTCGGCGTCTCGCTGCTCGTCTCGGTGCCGGTGTGGTTGGCTGCCGTCGCGGTCGCCGGGGCCTCGGCCCACGCCCGCTGCCGGGAGCTGCTCGTCGGCCCGGGGCCGGACGGGTCCTGACACCCGGCGCGACGACTGCCACGATGGCGGTCCGACGGACGGGGGACGACGTGAGCGGTTTCCAGCCGGGGCCGAGTGACGGCCGCGCGTGGCAGGACCGGGATCCGGTGCAGGAGCGGCAGGCGTGGCAACCGCAGCCACCACCGCAGGGCCCCGTCGTGCCGTACGGGCAGGCCCCCCGCCAGGTCGTGGTCGTGCCGGCCAAGAACCCCGGGCTGGCGGTGCTGTTCTCGTTCCTCTGGCTCGGGGCCGGGAACTGCTACGCGGGACAGGTCGGGCTGGGCGTCGCCTTCATCGTCGCGCAGGTCGTCTGCGCGCCGATCGCGGCGCTCCTCGCCACCGTCACGGTCGGCTTCTCCCTGTTCTTCACGGTTCCGGTGTGGATCGCCGCCTTCGCCGTCTCGGCCGCCACCGGGTACGCCCGCTGCCAGGCCCACAACGCGGCCCTGGGGATCCGGGGGCTCTGAGCACAGGACGACGAAGGCCCCGACCGCGATGGCGGTCGGGGCCTTCGCGGCAGCGCGGCTCAGGCGGTGAGCTCGGCCGCGATCAGCTCGGCGATCTGCGCGGTGTTCAGCGCGGCACCCTTGCGGAGGTTGTCGCCGCAGACGAACAGGTCGAGCGTGTTCGGGAAGTCCAGCGCCTGGCGCAGGCGGCCGACGACGGTCGGGTCCCCGCCCACGGTGCGCGCCGGCGTCGGGAAGACGCCGTTCGCGAGGTCGTCCTGCACGTCGACGCTCGGCGCCGCCTCGAGCGCCGCCGTCGCCTCGGCCACCGTGACCGGCTGCGCGAACGTCGCGTGGACGGCGAGGGAGTGCGTCGTCTGCACGGGCACGCGGACGCAGGTCGCGGACACCTTGAGGTCGGGGATCCCGAGGATCTTGCGGGACTCGTTGCGGACCTTGAGCTCCTCGCTCGTCCAGCCGTCGTCCTTAAGCGACCCGGCGACCGGGATGACGTTGAGGGCGAGGTGGGTCTGGAACGGGGAGTCGTCGCCCAGCTTCTCGGAGACGACCTTCGCGGTGTCGCCCGCGGTCGACCCGAGCGTCCGCTGGCCGGCGATGACCTCGATCTCGTCGTACAGCCGGTCCACACCGGGCTGCCCGGCGCCCGAGGCCGCCTGGTAGCTGGCGACGACGAGTTCGGTGAGCTGCCACTTCGAGTGCAGGGCGCCGAGGGCGTCCATCATCGTCAGGGTCGTGCAGTTCGGGTTGGCGATGATGCCCTTGGGGCGGTTGCGGGCGGCGGCGCCGTTGACCTCGGGCACGACGAGGGGGACCTCGTCGTCCATGCGGAACGCACCGGAGTTGTCGACGGCCACCGCGCCGCGCTCGGCGGCGATCGGCGCCCACACCGCGGACACCTCGTCGGGGACGTCGAACATCGCGACGTCGACGCCGTCGAAGACCTCGGGCGTCAGCTCGCGCACGACGACGTCCTCGCCGCGCACCTGCAGGACCTTGCCGGCCGAGCGGGCGGAGGCGACGAGACGGATCTCGCCCCACACGTCGGGGCGCTCGGACAGGATGCCGAGCATCACCGTGCCGACGGCGCCCGTGGCGCCGACGACCGCGAGGGTGGGCTTGCGGGTGCTCATCGTCCGGTACCTCCGTAGACCACGGCTTCACCCTCGGCGTCCAGGCCGAAGGCGGTGTGCACAGCGCGGACGGCGTCGTCGAGCTGGTCGGCGCGCGTCACGACGGAGATGCGGATCTCCGAGGTGGAGATCATCTCGAGGTTGATCTCCTTCTTGGCCAGGGCGTCGAAGAACGTCGCCGAGACGCCCGGGTGCGAGCGCATCCCGACGCCGATGAGCGAGACCTTGCCGATCTGGTCGTCGTACTCCAGGCGGTCGAAGCCGATGGCCGGCTTGACCTTCTCGAGTGCGGCGGTCGCCGTCGCGCCCTCGGACTTGGGCAGCGTGAAGGAGACGTCCGTGCGGCCCGAGGCACCCACCGAGACGTTCTGCACGATCATGTCGATGTTGATCTCGGCCTCGGCGACGGCCTTGAAGATCGCGGCGGCGGTCCCGGGGTTGTCCGGCACCCCCACGACGGTGATCTTGGCCTCGCTGCGGTCGTGCGCGACACCGGAGATGATCGGCTGCTCCACGGGTTCCTCCCCGGTCTGGTGGGTCCTGAAGGCTTCGGGGATCGGGGAGTCGGTCACCCAGGTCCCCTCGTGCGGGCTGAAGGAGCTGCGCACGTGGATCGGCAGGTCGTAGTTCCGTGCGTACTCGACGCAGCGGAGCATGAGGATCTTGGCGCCGCAGGCCGCCATCTCCAGCATCTCCTCGCTGGCGATGCGGCTGATCTTGCGGGCCGTCGGCACGATGCGCGGGTCGGCCGTGAACACGCCGTCCACGTCGGTGTAGATCTCGCAGACGTCGGCCTTCAGTGCCGCGGCCAGCGCGACGGCCGTCGTGTCCGAACCACCGCGACCGAGCGTCGTGATGTCCTTCGTGTCCTGGCTGACGCCCTGGAACCCGGCGACGATCGCGATGGCGCCCTCGTCGAGCGCGGACCGGATGCGGCCCGGCGTGACGTCGATGATGCGGGCCCGGCCGTGCGAGGAGTCGGTGATGACGCCGGCCTGCGAGCCGGTGAACGACCGCGCCTCCAGGCCCAGGTTCGAGATCGCCATGGCGAGGACCGCCATCGAGATCCGCTCGCCCGAGGTCAGCAGCATGTCCAGCTCGCGCGCCGGCGGCATGGGGCTGACCTGCTCGGCGAGGTCGATGAGCTCGTCCGTCGTGTCACCCATCGCCGAGACCACGACGACGACCTCGTGGCCGGCGCGCTTGGTCGCGGCGATGCGCTTCGCGACACGCTTGATGCCGTCGGCATCAGCGACCGAGGAACCGCCGAACTTCTGCACCACGAGAGCCACGAGCGGGATTCTACGGAAGCGCTCACGGTGCTCCGGGCCGTGCTCAACCGCGGGCTGACCTGCTGGGCAATGTGTCCAGCGGGCAGCGGCCGGTCCGTCGGTTCAGGGGTGCAGCGCGTCGAACTCGGCGTCGGCGGCCGTCTCGGCGTCCACGTCGAGCCGCAGGTGGGCCAGCAGCGACTGCAGCACGCGCAGCGCCGCGGTGGCCCGAGGGCCCCAGGAGGACAGGTAGGAGAACTGCCACCACCACAGCGCCTCGGTGACGTCGCCGCGCTCGTGGTGGCGCAGGCCGTGCTCGAGGTCGGCGGCGATCGAGGCCAGGTCGTCCGACAGCGCGCCGCGCACGAGCTTGGCGTTGGTCAGCGGGTCGACGACGTCGGCGTAGTCGTCCAGGCCCTCCAGGACGTTGGCCAGGCTGGTCCGCACGGGGTCGACGTCGGGGTCCGGGCCCGCGTCCGGCTCGAAGCGGCGCGCGGGGACGATGTCGTCGACGGCCCCCAGGCGCGCCCCGGTGAGGAGGGTCTGGCTCACCGCGAGCAGCAGGACCGACAGGGCCGTGGAGTCCATGCGGCCCGTCGCGACCTCGGTGACGCTGGAGAGGTAGGCGCGGACCTCGGCCGCCGTCGCGTCGGCGAGCCCCGTGAGCTCGTCGGACTCGGGGGTCTGGTCAGCCATCGAGGGACCTCCGTCCGGCGAACGCCCGTCCGAGCGTCACCTCGTCCGCGTACTCCAGGTCACCACCGACCGGGAGGCCGGAGGCCAGGCGGGTCACCCTGATCCCCATGGGCTTCAGCAGCCGCGCCAGGTACGTCGCGGTGGCCTCGCCCTCGAGGTTGGGGTCCGTCGCGATGATCGTCTCGGTCACCTCGCCGTCGGACAAGCGGGAGAGCAGCTCGCGCATCCGCAGGTCGTCCGGGCCGATGCCCTCCATGGGGCTGATCGCACCGCCGAGCACGTGGTAGCGGCCGCGGAACTCCCGCGTCTTCTCGATGGCCACGACGTCCTTGGCCTCCTCGACGACGCAGATGACGCTCGGGTCGCGGCGCGGGTCGCGGCACACCCGGCACAGCTCCTCCTGCGCCACGTTGCCGCAGACGGTGCAGAACCGGACGCGGCTCTTGACCTCGGTGAGCACCTCGGCGAGGCGCTTGACGTCGTCGGCGTCGGCCGCGAGCAGGTGGAACGCGATGCGCTGGGCGCTCTTGGGTCCCACGCCGGGGAGCCGACCGAGCTCGTCGATCAGGTCCTGGACGACTCCTTCGTACACGTCCCGAGCCTACGTGGCCGTCCGGGCAGGACCGGACCACCGAGCGTCACCGCGTGTGGTCCGGCGCCGCCTCGTGCCGTCGCACGTCGTCACGTGTCGTCGCTGAGCACCCGGCCGCCGAGGATCTGCTCGACGACCGCGATCCCCACGAGCCCGGCGTCCTCGGCGTCCTCGTCGTCGCGGCTGGGGGTGTCGTCCTCCGGCGCGACGGCGACCGCCGCCGGTGCGGGGGGAGCAGACGCCGCCGGCGTCGGTGACGGCGCGGACGAGGGTGCGGCCGGTTCCGCGCGGCGGGGGCGGGACAGCTGCTCCTCGCCCGGGTCCTCTATCGGTTCCTCCGGCGGGGGGACGTCGGCGTAGTAGTCGTTGCCCGCGGGGGCCGGCGCCGGAGGCGTGGACCGCTGCGACGGGGGCGCGGGGGGCTGCTGACCGCCGGCCGGCCCTCGGGAGGGCTGCGCGCCGGTCGGGGCGGGGGCGGCCGGGGCCGGGGCGGCGGGGGCGGGCGGACGTGCCGGGGCCGACCACCCACCCCGGGACGGGCGCTGGCCCCCGCCGCGGGCACCCCCACCGCCCCCGGCTGCCTCGCCGCCGACGGCGACGACCTTGGCCTCGATGCCCGTGACCTGGAACAGCGCCTCGGCGACGAACCCGGCGTCGTTGCCGCGCGCGAAGCGGGCCGCGAGCTGCGGCGAGCGGAACTGCAGGCTGAGGACGCCCCCGCGGAAGTCCGCGACTGTCGCGTTCTCGGCCACGAGGGACCACGTGAGCCGCTTGACGGTGAACAGGGCACCGAGCACCTCGGTCCACAGGCGGCGGACCGTCTCCGCGTCGCCCCCGGCCGCGGGTGCGGACGGCGGTGGGGCGTCGACGGGGACGGGCGTCGGGGCGGGGGAGCCGGGCAGCCCGCCCGTCGTGGGGGCCGGTGGCTCGGCGGTCGGACGTGCCTCCGGGGCGGGGGAGCCAGGGGTGCGGGCGGCCGGCCAGCCGCCCCCGGTGGTCGCCGGTTCGGGCGTCGGCGTCGGCGCGGGGTCGGTGGGGGTAGGCGTCGGGGCGGGCGCGGGCGCGGGTGCCGGGGTGGCGGCGGGCGCAGGTGCGGGGGCGGCGGAGCTCACGGCGGCCGGCACGCCGCCGGCGGCGGAGATGCGGCGCTCCAACCGGTCCAGCCGCGTCCCGAGGCCGCCGTCGGTGTCGGCACCCGGCAGCAGCAGGCGCGCGCAGAGCAGTTCGAGCTGCAGCCGCGGCGACGTCGCGCCCGTCATCTGCTCCAGCCCGGCGGCCACGACGTCGGCGGCGCGGGACAGCTCGTTGCGCCCCAGGTGGGCGGCCTGCGCCTGCAGCCGTTCGAGGGCGTCCTCGGGGACGGCCAGGGCGTCCCCGGCCGCGTCACCCACGGCGGCGACGATGACGAGGTCCCGCAGGCGCTGCAGCAGGTCGTCGGCGAACCGGCGCGGTTCCTGGCCGGTGTCGACGACCCGTTCGACGGCCCGGAAGACCGTCGCGGCGTCCCCGGCCGCGATCGCCTCGACGACGTCGTCGAGCAGGGACGCGTGCGTGTACCCCAGGAGGGCGACCGCGATGTCGTAGGTGACGCCGTCCTCGCCCGCCCCGGCGATGAGCTGGTCCAGGACCGACAGGGTGTCGCGGACGGACCCCCCGCCGGCGCGGACGACGAGGGGCAGCACGCCCTTGCCGATCTGCACGCCCTCCTTCTCGGCCAGCTCGCCGAGGTACGTCGTGAGCTGGGCCGGGGGCACGAGCCGGAACGGGTAGTGGTGGGTGCGGGAGCGGATGGTCGTCAGGACCTTGTCCGGCTCGGTCGTGGCGAAGACGAACTTCACGTGCGGCGGCGGCTCCTCGACCGTCTTGAGCAGCGCGTTGAAGCCCGCCGCCGTGACCATGTGGGCCTCGTCGAGGATGTAGACCTTGAAGCGGTCGCGCGCGGGGGCGAAGGACACGCGCTCGCGCAGGTCGCGGGCGTCGTCGACGCCGTTGTGGGAGGCCGCGTCGATCTCGACGACGTCGATGCTGCCCGGGCCGCCGTTGGCCAGGTCCAGGCAGGAGTCGCACGTCCCGCACGGCGTCGGGGTCGGGCCCTGCGCGCAGTTCAGGCAGCGGGCCAGGATGCGGGCGCTCGTCGTCTTGCCGCACCCGCGGGGCCCGGAGAAGAGGTAGGCGTGCGTCACGCGGCCCTTGGACAGCGCGTGCATGAGCGGGGTCGTGACGTGCTCCTGGCCGATGACCTCGGAGAAGGCCTCGGGCCGGTACCGGCGGTAGAGCGCTGTCGTCACGGGTCCGAGGCTAACCCGCCCCTCCGACACGCCCCGCCGTCGTCGTCCGGGGGTGTGGACAGGGCTGAGGACGGGGGCTGCGGGAACGAAGGGACCCCCCGCACACCCGCCAGAGCCCATCTACCCTTGCTGCCTTCCGGCCCTGGGGGGGTTTGACGGGGTGACGCCGCACGAGGGGTCTGCGACCACCGTACGACAGCTCCCGGCCCCGGGTCCAACCGCCCTCCCGCAGGGGTGCGGGACACGGGGGCCGTCACGAGCACCCGTCACGGCGCGCTACGCTGGAGCCACTGGAGGATTCGCCTAGTGGCCTATGGCGCACGCTTGGAAAGCGTGTTGGGTTAACGCCCTCAGGGGTTCAAATCCCCTATCCTCCGCCGCGCGAGGCCCGTCCCGGACACGTTCCGGGGCGGGCCTCGCTGGTTCTCCGGGCCCCTCGGCGCGGTGCCGCAGCGCTCCGCCACCTCACCCCTAGACTCCAGCACCGTGATCTTCCAGGCCGTCGGCGAAGGGCGCCCGTACCCCGACCACGGGTACGAGACCGTCGCGCAGTGGTCCGAGGTGCCGCCGCGGCAGGTGCGGCTGGACGAGCTCACGACCACGAAGCGGACGTTGGACCTCGACGCGCTCCTCGCGGAGGACTCCACCTTCTTCGGCGACCTGTTCGCCCACGTCGTCTCCTGGCGCGGCCGCCTCTACCTCGAGGACGGCCTGCACCGGGCCGTGCGGGCCGCGCTGCACCAGCGCCAGGTCCTGCACGCGCGGGTCCTCACCCTGCCGGACTGAGGGCCGGACTGAGCGCAGGGGCGGGGACACGGGGCACGAGGGGGAGCAGTGGCACGCGAACGTGACGACAGCAGCGGCGGCCGGGACGACGCGCGAGGGGACGACCGGGACGACCACGTGCTGCCCGACGTCGACGACGACCTCGACGTCGAGTCCTACGAGCGCCTGACGGGGCGACGGCGGGCCCGGCTGGTCCGCCAGCGCATCGTGTTCACCGTCGTGGTGGTGCTCGTGCTCGCCGTCGGCGGCGGCGCCTACCTCGTGTACAGCGACCGGTGGCAGCCCAGCCGCACCACGACCCCCTCGGCCGCACCCTCGACGAGCTGCGTCCCGGCGACCCCGCCGGCCCTGCTCACCCCCGGCCAGGTGACCGTGGGCGTCCTGAACGGCACGAGCCGCCGGGGTCTGGCCGCGTCGGTGGCGGGGGAGCTGCGCACGCGCGGGTTCGTCGTGGGCACGGTCGGCAACGCGGGCACCCCCACGGGACCGGCCACCGCGGTCGTCACCTACCCCGAGGCCGCCGTCCAGCAGGCCGTCACGGTCGCGGCGCGCTTCCCCGAGGTCCAGCTCGTCGCGGACCCGGCGGCGACGGCCGTCACCGTCAGCCTCGGCGACGGCTACCAGCAGATGCTCGGCGAGGGCGCCCTCGTGACGCCGCTGCCGCCGGGCTCGCCCACCTGCTGAGGGACCCCAGCGACGAGGAAGGGCCCCGGAACCGCAGTTCCGGGGCCCTTCTCGTGACGCGGTGACGGTGGGATTTGAACCCACGGAGGAGTTGCCCCCTCACACGCTTTCGAGGCGTGCTCCTTAGGCCGCTCGGACACATCACCCTGTTCACGTCGCGGACCGCTGGTGCAGGCACCGGCGTTCGCGTCGCGGGACCACCCTACACGGCGTGACGGGCCCTCCGTCACGCCCGCGTCACACCCGCGTCAGGCCCGTCGCTGCGCGAAGAAGTCGTCGAGCAGCGCCCGGCACTCGACCTCCCGGACACCGCCGGCGACCTCGACGACGTGGTTCAGCCGCGGGTCGCGCACGACGTCGCGGAGGGAACCCGCCGCCCCGAAGCGCGGGTCCCAAGCGCCGAAGACGAGCCGGTCCACGCGGGACAGGACGGTCGCCCCCGCGCACATGACGCACGGTTCGAGGGTGACCACGAGGGTGCAGCCGGACAGGCGCCACTCCCCGCGGGCCCGGGCCGCCGCGCGCAGGGCGAGGACCTCGGCGTGGGCGGTGGGGTCGGCGGTCGCCTCGCGTTCGTTGCGGCCGCGGCCGAGGACCTGCCCGGTGGCGTCCACGACGAGGGCGCCGACGGGCACGTCACCGCTGTCCAGGCACCGGCGCGCCTCGTCCAGGGCCTCGCCCACCCACGTCGACCACTGCGGGGGGACGGCGGGGCCGTTCAGCGCAGGGACTCCAGGACGTCCGCGAAGCCGAGCAGTTCACCGATCTCGACCGTCGCCTCCGCCGGGTCGGCGCTCGAGGTGGCCAGGCGCACGAGGACCTCCGCGGAGACCCCGAGGTCGCCGAGCAGTTCGGGGTCGCCGGCCCAGACGTCCTCGGCCACACCGGACTCCGAGCGAGCGGGTTCGGCGGTCCCCTCGTCGGCGTCGCCGTCCTCCTCGAGCCCGGTCTCGCCGTCCGCCTCGCCGTCCTCGTCCCGGGCGGCGTGCACCGGACGGCCCGTCGCGGCGGGCAGTTCGGCGAACAGCGGCGCGTACGCGCTCTCGGCCGCGGCGACCGCGTCGGAGACGAACACCTTCACGTCGATGTCGCCCTCGGTGCGCACGAGGGCGAACCACTCGTCCTCGCGTTCCAGGACGGCCAGCACGGGACGGTCGTCGTCGACGGCACCGCGCAGGGCGTCGCCGAGTTCGTCGGGGGAACCCGCCTCGAGGTCGATGTCGACCGACCGCCAGTCGCGGTCGTCGCCGGAACCCTCGGGGGCAAGGACTGCGGTGAAGTACGCCACGTCCCCATCGTGGCAGGAGCAGGCGGGCCGGGGCCACCGCTGCGGGTGGTGTCCGTGCTGGTGGGACGCCCGCGGCTCGTCGGGCGGGGCCGGAGCGGCGTACTTTGGGGCCTCATGCGCCTGTCCGTCATCGACCACCCCCTCGTCGCCCACAAACTGACCGCCCTGCGGGACCGCGGCACCGATTCCCCGACGTTCCGCCGCCTCGCCGACGAACTGGTGACGCTGCTGGCCTACGAGGCCACCCGGGACGTCGCGGTGGAACCGCACCCGATCACGACCCCGGTGGGTCCCACGACGGGGGTGCGCATCCGTTCCCCCAAACCCATCGTGGTGCCCATCCTGCGGGCGGGCCTGGGGATGCTGGACGGCATGGTGCGACTGCTGCCGACCGCCGAGGTCGGCTTCCTCGGGATGATCCGGGACGAGGAGACGCTGCAGGCGACGACCTACGCGAACCGGTTGCCCGACGACCTCACGGGCCGGCACTGCTTCGTGCTGGACCCGATGCTGGCGACGGGCGGAACCCTCGTGGCCTCCATCACGTACCTGCTGGAGCGGGGCGCGCAGGACGTGACGGCGCTGTGCCTGCTCGCCGCCCCGGAGGGGTTGGAGGTCGTGCGGACGGCGTTCGACGAGCACGCGCAGGTCACGGTCGTCACCGCCGCCGTGGACGAACGCCTCGACGAGAACGGGTACATCGTCCCCGGTCTCGGCGACGCGGGGGACCGCCTCTACGGCGTCGTCTGAGACGCTCCTCCCGCCCACCCGAGCCCCGTGCCGCAGGTCCTGCGGCGCGGGGCTTCGTGCTGCCGGGGCCTTTCCGGCAGGATGTCCCCCGATCAGCGCAGTCGTGTCCTCGATCGGTGAGCAGCAGGGCGTTCCCGGAGAACGCCGGAAGGGAGCCGGCCCGTGAAGTGGCGCCGAGTTCTGTGGTGGGTCCTGGTCGTCTTCGCGTTGTACGCGGTCTACCGCTCTCCGGAGCAGGCGGCGGACTTCGTCCGCGGTGTCGGGGAATGGCTGGGCCGGGCCGTCAACAGCATCATGAGCTTCTTCAACGGGTTGCTCAGCTGAAGCACGACCGGCACCGCGACGAGCCGGACCTCGACGAGGAGGGCCGGGAACTCGTCATGTACTCCGGCACCCGGCTGCGCAAGTCCCGGCGGGACGGCACGTGGCGCGTGGTGCACGGCGAGGACGGGCCGGACGGCCCGGGCGGCGGGGCGTCGCGCCTGCCGGAACTGGACGACGACGACCCCCTGCCGTCCGGTGAGCTCGACGGTGACGACGAGGACCTGGACGAGGACCGGGACGGCGCGGTGGGGGGCTCGCGGCGCGACGTCGGCCGGGCGGGCGACCCGTTGTGGGAGCGGCCGCCGAAGCGCGTCCGGCGCTACGTCCTGAGCACCGAGAAGCGGCTGGTCTGCCTGCGGCGCCACCTCGTCGTGCTGGCCGAACCCGTGCTCAGCTGCGTCGCCGGGCTCGGCGGGTGGTTGTGGCTCGTCGTCCGTGCGGGGGACGTCCCGTACCTGCCGAACGTGACGTTCCTCGGCTGGCTGGTGCTGCTCGGCCGGGCCGTCTGGAAGTGGCTGCAGTGGCGCGGGGACTGGTTCATCGCCACCGACAAGCGGCTGCTCCTGACGTACGGCGTCGTGAAGCGGCAGGTCGCGATGATGCCGCTGTCGAAGGTCACCGACATGAGTTACAACCGCTCGCTGCTCGGGCGCTTCCTCGGGTACGGCGAGCTGGTGATGGAATCGGCCGGCCAGGACCAGGCGCTGAGCGACGTGGACCGGTTGCCGATGCCCGACCAGGTCTACGTGCGCATCTGCGAGCAGCTGTTCGGTGAGGTGGGCGCCGTGGACCTGCCACGACGCCGGGGGACCCGGGTGGGACGCATCGCCCGCAAGGCGCTGCCACCGCGGTTCCGCTGACGGTTCCCCGGCGGCGGGAACCGGTGGACGTGCGAGAGGGGGCGGGATCCGAAGATCCCGCCCCCTCTGCGTGCCAGTCGAGCTCAGCTCACTGAGCGGCCTTGAACTGGTCGATGATGCTGGAGGAGATCGGGCCGCGCGGCGCGACGGCGATCCCGTTGGCGGCGGCCCACTCGCGCACGGCTCGGGCGTCCACGGCGCCGGAGGACGACGCGGGGGTCGACTTCTTCGCGGCGGCCTTCTTGGTGGTGGTGGTCGAGGCGGCGGTCGACTTCGCGGCCGTCGTCTTCGCGGCGGACTTGGCGGCGGACTTGGTCGTCGCCTTCTTGGCCGGGGCGGCCGCGGGCGCCGGGGTCTCGGCCACGGGGGCCGGGGTTTCCTCGACCGGGGCGGGGGCGGCCTTCTTGGCGGTCGCCTTCTTCGCGGCGGCCTTCTTGGCCGGAGCGGCCTTCTTCGCCGGAGCGGCGGCCGGGGCAGTGGCGGCGGGGGTGCCGGCCAGCGCGGCGGGGAGGTCCTCCCACGTCACGGTGGTGGCGGCCTTGGCCGTCGCCGGGTTCCACGAGACACCGTTCGCGTTCACCGTGAAGGTGCCGATCTTGCGACCGTTCCGCTTGACGGGGATCTCGAGGTCGACGGCACCGACGGGCAGTTCGGTGGCCACCTTCAGTGCGACGTCGTGACTTGCCATGCTGGGCTCCCGGGGGAAGTGGCTGGATTCAGGCGTCTGCAATGAAACCACAGTTCTCCGTGAGTTCGCGCATCGAACGACCCGTTTACCGGCGCAGTTCCCACCCCCGGGACATCCCATCTCCCGGGATCTGCGCGCGAGAGCTGCGGAGGAACTGTGCGGTTCCGGGAGCGGCCGAACTAGGCGCTGAACCCGGAGGTCCCGAGAACCGTTGTGGCCCGGTGGGCCGCGTTCGCCCGGTGTCCCCCGCACGGAGGTTCTCCGTCCCCAGTTCCCGCCGGGGTTCCCCGGGGCGTTCTCCGGGGTTCTCCGCGGCCTGGTGGAGGAACGTGCGGAAGGGTTCCTGAGGGGCGCCGGCCGGCAGCGGGGGAATGCGCGGGGATCCATTCCTGGAGCCGGCTGGCGAGGTGGGTGCGCCCTGTGAGCGGGGCCACAGGTATTTCGGGTTCGGGTGCTGCGCGGTGCCGAGGTCGCTCGTGCGCACCCGGGGCTGTCACGTGGACGGGGCGGACGGGCCGGACCGGGCGGGAGGGGTGCGGGCGGGGAGGGGCGGTGACACGCCCGGAACGGCGAGAGGCCCCCGGGGTGTCCCGAGGGCCTCTCGTCCTGCTGTGTGCGCCCGAAGGGATTCGAACCCCTAACCTTCTGATCCGTAGTCAGATGCTCTATCCGTTGAGCTACGGGCGCGTCCGGCGCGCCGTGACGCGCTGACTGGACCTACTGTAGCGGGCTTCCGCCGCGCTCACCAATCGGTTGCCGCGCAACGCGTCTGGCGCCCGGCCGGCGTGTGTGGTGCGCCGCCGGGGACGAGCGAGGGCCCCGGTCGCGTGGTGCGACCGGGGCCCTCGACCCTGGCGGAGGCGGCGGGATTTGAACCCGCGAGAGGGTGTTAGCCCTCAACCCGCTTAGCAGGCGGGCGCACTAGGCCACTATGCGACGCCTCCAACGCACAGCAGGCTAGCAGCCCGTGACGTGCGAGCATCACGGGCAATGACCGACAACGGACCTGACCCCGAGTCCTCGCCCGCGGGCGCGCAGCCGCCCTCGTCGTCCGGACCCCCCTCCGGCCCCGCCGGCGGTGCGCCGGGCGCGACGGGGTCACCGGGGCAGGGGTCGCCGCACCTCGGGCGGCGGGCCGTCGTGGTCGCCGGGTCCGCCGTCCTCGTCGCGGGGGCCGGCGTCGGCGCGTGGTGGCTGGTCTCGGGGCGCGAGGACCCGGCGGACGGCCTCCGGGCGGCGGCCGACGCCCTCGCGACGGCGTGGTCGGGCGGGACGCTCGGGTCGGTCCGGTTCCAGGCGGCTCCCGGTGCGCAGCTGCCCGCGGACGTCGGCGCCGAGTACGCCCGGCTGACCACCGAGCTCGCGCAGCCCGCGCCGGCCGTGTCCGTCACCTCGACCACGGTCGACGAGCAGGATCCCCGCACGGCGAGCGCCGCCCTGGAGGTCGTGTTCGACCTGGCCGCCTCGCACGGCGCCCCGCCGGGTGCGCGGTTCGCCTACGCCACGACCGTCCGCTTCGCCCGCTCCGAGGACACGTGGCGGCCCCTGTGGGAACCCGCCCTCGTGCACCCGGCGCTGGCCGGGGGTTCGGTGTTCCGGGTCGACCGGACGGCCCCCGCCCGCGCGGACGTCCTGGGGCGTGACGGGTCGGCCGTCGTGACGGCGACCCCCGTGGTCCGGGTGGGGGTCCAGCCCTCCCGCACCCAGGACCCCGTGGCCACGGCGAACGCCCTCGGGGCGGCCCTCGGGGTCGACCCGGCCGCCCTCGCCGCCCGGATCCAGAAGGCGTCGCCCGACGCGTTCGTGGACGTCATCACGTTGCGACGCAGTGACTACGACGCCCAGCGCGCCGTCCTGCAACCCGTCCCCGGGGCTGTCTTCGCCGAGTCAACGCAACCGCTGGCGCCCACCCGGGGTTTCGCCCGGGCCCTGCTCGGCAGCGTCGGGCAGGCCACGGCGGAGGTCGTCGAGGCGTCCGGCGGCCGGTACGAGGCGGGGGACCTCGCGGGGTTGTCGGGGTTGCAGCGGACCTACGACGAACGCCTCGCCGGCCGCGTCGGCATCGCGGTCCAGGCCACCGGCGGGGCGGACGCGAGTTCCTCGGAACTGTTCCGCGTGGACCCCGCCCCCGGCCAGGCCGTCACCACGACGCTGGACGCCGCCGTGCAGCGCGCCGCCGACGACGCGCTCGCCGCGGGGGCCGCGGAATCCGCCCTCGTGGCGGTGGACGTCGCCACCGGCGCCGTCGTCGCCGTCGCCAACCACCCCGTCGACGGGGGGGACCGCGCGCTCACGGGCCGGTTCCCCCCGGGGTCCACGTTCAAGGTGGTCACCACCCTGGCCCTGTTGCGGCACGGGCTCGACGTCGCCGAGAACGTGCCCTGCATCCCGACCTACACGGTCGACGGCCGGTCGTTCTCGAATTTCGAGGACGAGGCCTTCGGCGACGTCCCCTTCCGCACCGACTTCGCGCGCTCGTGCAACACCGCGTTCGCGAGCCTGAGCCCGCGGCTGGGCGACGACGACCTGCCCGCCGCGGCGGCCGCTCTGGGCGTCGGGGCGGAGTGGGCCACCGGTGTGGACGCGTTCGCCGGTTCGGTGCCAGCGGCGCAGTCGCCCGTGGACCTCGCCGCGGCGAGCTTCGGGCAGGGCCGCACGCTCACCTCCCCGCTGGCGATGGCGGTGGCCGCGGCGTCGGTGGCCGCAGGTGAACTGCGCCGGCCCCAGGTGGTCGTCGACCCCGCGCCCGCCGAACCCTCGGCGCCCCCCGGCGCCGCCGAACCGGAGCTGCTGGGGACCATCGCCGGTCTCATGCGCGACGTCGTGACGAGCGGGACCGCGACGGCGCTCGCGGGCGTGCCCGGCGGGGAGGTCCACGCCAAGACGGGGACGGCGGAGTACGGCACCGCGGTGCCGCCCGCCACCCACGCGTGGACGATCGGGTACCAGGGTGGTCTGGCGTTCGCCGCCTTCGTCACCGACGGGGCCTCGGGCGGGACCGTCGCGGCGCCGTTGGCCGCCGACTTCCTCACCCGGTTGTCCGCGGCGGGCGGGTACTCGGGCGGTTCCTGATCCCTTCCTGTGAAGGTCCGGTGCGGGAACTGCGACCGGGCTGCGGCGGAAGGGCTCAGCCTCACCACGAAATCTCCGTCAGTCGGCGTGGAGGAATTGCCAACGGCCCCCGCCAGGGGTGAGGATGCTTCAGTACGCCCTGTGGGCTACATGCGGGCCCGGCTCATCCCCCCCGAGCCGGACCGTGGACGGCCCCCGCTCCCCCCCAGCGGGGGCCGTCTCTCATTCCCCCTCCTCCTTCCGGTCGCCCACGCGCCGGGTCCTCGACGTGTCCTCGTCCGTCGTTCCCGTCCGTCGTTCCCGTCCGTCGTTCTCGTCCGTCGTCCCCGTCCGTCGTCCCCGTCCGTCCACGGGGCCGCCCGTGGTGGCGCGACCGTGTCGTCCCGGTCTCCACAGGTGCTGCGCGTCCACAGGCGCGGATCGACGGCGGGGAGCCGCCCCACCTCGCGACCAGGGTTGTCCTCCCACCGACGCGAGGAGCCCGGAGTGCCCGCCCATGAAGACGTCCGAGACCCCGTCCGCAGAGCCGTGCCGCACCCCGCCCGGCACCCGGACCGACCGCGCTCCCGGACGCACGGCGCCCGCGGACACCGGGGGGCGTCCGCGCCGTCCCCCGGCGCGGCCCTGCTCCTGACCGACGACGAGGACCTCGCCGCCGCCCGCGTGCGCCTGGCCGCGGCGGCGGGAGCGGACCTGCACCGGGACGGGGGGCGCGAGGCGACCCTCGTCCTGGCCGGGGTCGACGCCGACCCCGAGCGGCTCGCCGCGGTGCGTCGGCCGGGGATCCCGCTGGTCGTCGTGGGCCGTGCTCCGCTGGACCCGCCGTGGTGGCAGGTCGCCGCCGGTCTGGAGGCCGACCACGCCGTCGTGCTCCCCGAGGCCCAGGACTGGCTGCTCGAGCGGCTGTCCGACGTGGCCGACGGCCGGGGTCGCCGCGGTCCCGTGCTCGGCGTCGTCGGCGGGACCGGCGGAGCGGGCGCGAGCGTGCTGGCCGCGGGGTTGGGCCGCGCCCTCGCGGAGGCCCTCGGAGGCTGCCTGCTCCTGGACGCCGACCCGCGTTCCGGAGGGCTGGACCTGCTCGTCGGCGGCGACGCGCTGCCCGGGCTGCGCTGGGGCGACCTCGCCGGCGTCCAGGGGCGGCTCGGCCCGCACGTCCTGCGTTCGGCCGTCCACCTCGGGGCCGGGCTGCACGTCCTCCCCGCCGACCGGCGTGGTGGCGGCGGACCGGACGCCGACGCCGTCTGGACGGTGCTCGACGCGGCCCGGCGCGCCTTCGCCGCCACCGTGGTCGACCTGCCCCGCGGAGGTCTGGCGGACCTGGGGCCCGTCCTCGGCGCGTGCGACGAACTCCTCGTCGTGACCCCCGGCACGACCCGCGGAGCCGCGGCGGCGTGCGCCGTCCTCGACGAGCTGAGGCAGGCCGGGACGACCGGGGCGCGCCTCGTCGTCCGGGACGTGGGCGCCGGCCTGGACGCCGAGGACGTCGCCGACGCCGCGGGGGCGCCGCTGGCCGGGACAGTCCGCCCCGACCGGGACCTCGATGCCGCGCTGGAACGGGGCGAGGGCGTCCCGGGAGGCCGGCGCAGCAGCCTGCGGGTGCTCGCCACCGCCCTGGCGCGCGACTGGGCCGCCGCCGGGCTCGACGGGGTCCGGCGGTGAGGAGGCCCGGCGGGGAGTTCGACGGGATCGTCGAGGCCGTCCGGGAGCGGCTGGCCCGCGACGGGACAGCCCCCGAACCGTCGGCCGTCGCGGCCGCGGCCCGGGCCGAGGGCGTCGTCCTGGGGGCCGCCGACCTGCTGCGGCTGCTCGACGGCGTCGGCGCCGAACTCGTCGGGGCCGGCCGGTTGCAGCCGCTGCTGCAGGTGCCCGGCGTGACCGACGTGCTCGTCAACGGCGGCGGAGCGGTGTGGGTGGACGACGGTGCCGGGCTGCGTCGCGCCGACGTGGGCCTGGCCGGGGAGGAGGAGGTGCGGGCCCTGGCCGTGCGGCTGGCCGCCGGGGCCGGCCGACGGCTGGACGACGCGAGCCCGTTCGTGGACGCCCGGCTGCCCGACGGGACGCGCCTGCACGCCGTCCTGCCGCCGCTCGCCCCCGACGGCACCCACCTGAGCCTGCGGGTGCCCGCGCTGCGGCGCCTCGGCTTCGAGGAGCTGGAGCGGTCCGGCGCCGTGCCACCGGGCTGGGGTCCGGTGCTGCGCGCGGTCGTGGCGCAGCGGCGGTCCCTGCTCGTCAGCGGGGGGACGGGCAGCGGCAAGACGACGCTGCTGCAGGCGCTGCTGGGGCTCGTGCCGGCGGGGGAGCGGATCGTCCTGGTCGAGGACGCGGGCGAGCTGCGCCCGGACCACCCGCACGTCGTCCGCCTCGAGGCGCGCCACGGCAACGTCGAGGGCCGCGGCGCCGTGGGCCTGGACGTCCTCGTCCGGCAGGCGCTGCGGATGCGGCCCGACCGCCTCGTGGTGGGCGAGTGCCGCGGCGCCGAGGTGCGTGACCTGCTGGCCGCCCTCAACACCGGCCACGCCGGCGGCGCGGGCACGCTGCACGCCAACGCCGCGGCGGACGTGCCCGTGCGGTTGCACGCCCTCGCGGCGACCGCGGGGGTCGCGCCCGCCGTCGTGGACGCCCAGCTGCTCGCCGGGGTGGACGTGGTCGTGCACGTCGACCGGAACGGCGCCGGCGGTCGCGGGGTGGCCGAGGTCGGCGTCGTCGGGGAGGACCGGGGACGGGCCGTCGTGGTGCCGGCCCTGGTCCGCGGGCAGGGCCGGGCACGGGGCTTCGACAGGCTCCGGGCGCTCCTGGGCGAGGCGGCCTGCGCCGGGACCGAGCCGTCGTGAGCGGGCCCGTGGGCGGCGTGGCGACCGCGTCGCCGCTCCTCGTCGCGGGGCTCCTCCTCGCCGCGGGTCTGCTCGGGCCGGGCCGTCGCGGAGCCTGGCCCCGCTCACCCCGGCGCCGGCGCCGTCGTGGCAGGAGCCGGACCGCCGGTCCCCGGGCCGGTCCCTCCGTCCCGGAGCTGCAGGCGGCCGCCCGCGCCGAACAGGTGGCGGCCCTGCTGCGGGCGGGGGTCGCCCCCGCGACGGCCTGGGCGCTGCTCGACGCGGCCCCGGCCGGGTCCGTCCCGTCCCCCGTCGTCGCGCCCGGCGCCAGTTCCGGCGTCGCGCCCGGCGAGCGGGTCGTCCACGTCGTGAGGCGGCTGGTCGCGACGACCGGGGCGCCGGCGGCCGAGGCGCTCGACGCGTGCGCGGCGGGTCTGCGGGCGGACGCGGCGGCCCGGGCCGCCGTGCGGACCGCCCTGGCCGGCGCCCGGCTGAGCGCCCGCACGGTCTCCGCCCTGCCGCTGCTCGGGGTGGTGCTCGGCGCGCTGCTGGGAGCCCGCCCCTGGGAGGTGCTCGCGGCGTCGGCCGCGGGTCGCGCGAGCGCCGTGGCCGGGCTCGTCCTGCTCGTGGCCGGTCACCGCTGGAGCGCCCGGCTGGTCCGTCGCGCCGCGGCGGCCGGCCGGTGAGGCCCTCGTGAGCCCCGGTCCCGGTGTGGCGGCCGCCGTCGTGGCGACGCTGCTCGCCGCGGCGGTCCTCGTCCCCGGCCGGACGGCGCACAGCGGCCCGCACCGCGGGCACCGGGGCTTCCTCACCGACCTCCGTGGCCTGTCCCGGCGCCGGCGTCAGCGCGCCGCGGACCGGGTGCCGGCCGTCGAGGCCCCGCTCGTCGCGGACCTGCTCGCCGCGGCCGTCACCGCCGGGATGCCGCCCGGGCGGGCCCTGACCGCCGTCCTCGACGCGCTCGCCGAGGAGGGTTTCGCCGCCGAACCGGCCCTGCAGCAGGCCGCCGTGAGGTTGTCGTGGGGGTCGGGTCCGGACGGCCCGGCCGCGGCCTTCGCGCAGGACGGCGGCCGGTGGGACGAACTGGCCGATCCGCTGCTGCTGTCGGCGCGGACCGGGGCGCCCGTCGCCGACCTGCTGCGGTCGGCGGCCGCCGCGGGACGGGACCGCCGGCGCTGGGAGGCCGAGGCCGCCGCGGCCCGGTTGTCGGCCTCGCTCGTCCTGCCGCTGGGGTTGTGCACCCTGCCCGCGTTCCTGCTGCTCGGGGTCGTGCCCGTCGTCCTCAGCCTGGCCGGGGACGTGCTGTCGTGACGTCCCGGGATCCACAGGGGGCGGTTCCGGTGGGGTTCTCCACAGGCCGGCCGGACGCGGTTCCGGCGGCGGGCCCCGGCGGTGAGAGTGGTTGCGCACCGGGGTTTCCCGGTGTTCTGCGGAGGAGGAGGAACGGTGGCGGAACGGGAACTGGGGCACGACGGGGAGGATGGGCGCGCGGCGGTCGGGACGGGGAACCCCGAGGAGGCGGAACCCCGCGACGCGGGGATGGCGACGGCGGAGTACGCCATGGCGACGCTCGCCGCCTGCGGTTTCGCGGGCCTGCTCATCGCGGTGCTCCGCAGCGACGAGGTGCGGGGGATGCTCCTGGGCGTCGTCCGGCAGGCGCTGACGCTGGGGTGAACGCCGGATCGGGGCGGCGCCGGGACGCGGGGTCGGTGACGGCGGAGTTCGCGCTCCTGCTGCCCGCCGTCGTCGTGCTCCTGGCCCTCGCGCTCGGGGCCGTGCGGGTCGTGGTGACGCAGGTCCAGTGCGTCGACGCGGCCCGCGCCGCCGCCCGGGTCGCGGCGCGGGGGGAGTCCCTCGACGTCGTCCAGCGGGTCGCGCGGGCGGCGGGTCCGGCCGGGGCGGTCGTCCGTGTCGACGTCGGGTCCGGGGCCGGCTCTCCGGTGGCGGGGGCCGGCACGGTCCGCATCGAGGTGAGCGTCCAGCAGCGGCTGGCCGGACCCGTCGGCGGGGCGGTCCTGGCCCGTGGGTCGGCGACGGCGGCCGTGGAGGCGCCGTGAGCGGACGTCGCCGCGGGGCCGGAGGCGACACCGGCAGCGGATCGGTCGTCGCCGTCGGGGTGTGCGCGGCGCTGCTGTCGCTGCTCCTGGTGGTGCTCTCGCTGGCCACCGCCGTCGTCGCCCGGCACCGGGCGGAGTCGGCGGCCGACCTCGCGGCGCTCGCGGGCGCGGACGTCGTCGTGGGCCGCGCCACGGGCGACGCCTGCACCCGCGCGGCGGCGGTCGCCCGTGCGCAGGGGGCGGCGCTGGCGTGCGGTGTCGACGCCGACGGCGTGGTCACCGTGACGGCCGCGGTGACCCCGGCCGGGCTCGCGGGCCTGCTGGGACCGGCCCGGGCCACGGCCCGCGCGGGTCAGGCGGGTGCTCAGGCCACGTCGGGGGAGGCGGTGCCGGCCGGGGTGGCGGTCCAGTGAGCCTGCACGGCACCGAGGAGCACGTCGAGGACGGCGAGCGCCCCGGCCTTGTCGAGGGGTTCGTTGCCGTTGCCGCACTTGGGGGACTGCACGCACGCCGGGCAGCCGTCCTCGCACGCGCAGGCGCGGACGGCGTCCCGCGTCGCGGTCGTCCACTCCAGGAACCGCTCGTGGCCGCGGTCGGCGAACCCGGCCCCGCCGGGGACGGCGTCGTGGACGAAGACGGTCGGCAGTTCGGTGTCGGGGTGCAGGGCGGTGGACAGGCCGCCGAGGTCCCAGCGGTCGCACGTCGCGAGCAGGGGCAGCAGGCCGATCGAGGCGTGCTCGGCGGCGTGCAGGGCCCCGGGCAGGCGCAGGACGTCGCCCCGGACGCCCTCGGCGACGTCGACGTCGAGGGTCCACCAGACGGCGCGGGTGCGCAGCCGGCGTTCGGGCAGGTCCAGCGGCTGCTCGGACAGGACCGTCCCGGTGCCGGTCCGGCGGCGCAGGAACCCGGTGACGCGGCTGGTCACCTCCACGATGCCGGAGGAGACGGTGACGGGACCGGCGGTGCGGGTGCCGTCGACGCCGAGGATCCGCACGTCGGAGTCCGACCGCGCGTGGGTCGTGTAGCCGGGGTCGGGTTCGAGGTGGACGACGGCGAGGGAGTCGGCGAGGTCGAGCCGGTCGACGAGGTAGGTGCGGCCCTGGTGCACGTGGACGGCGCCCTCGTGGACGGCGGAGTCGGCCGAGGACGCCTCGACCGTGCCGAGGATGCGGCCGGTGATGTCCTCGACGATCCGGACGCTGCCGCCGGCGCCGCGGAGGTCGGTGAGGTCGACGGCGCGGTCCCGGCGCGTCCAGTACCACCCGTTCGCCCTGCGCCGCAGCATCTCCCGCTGCACCAGGAGGTCGACGACGTCGGCGGCGACCGGCCCGAACAGCTCGAGGTCGGCCTCGGTGAGCGGCAGTTCCTGGGCCGCGGCGGCCAGGTGCGGGGCGAGGACGTAGACGTTGTCGGGGTCGAGGACGGTCGCCTCGACGCCCTTGCCGAACAGGGCCTCGGGGTGGTGGGCGAGGTAGGTGTCCAGCGGGTCGTCGCGCGAGACGAAGACGCCGAGCGCCGGCGTCCCGCGGCGTCCCGCGCGCCCGATCTGCTGCCAGAAGGAGGCGCGCGTCCCCGGCCAGCCGGCGACGAGCACGGCGTCCAGGCCGGCGACGTCGACGCCGAGCTCCAGGGCGTTGGTCGTGGCCATGCCGACGACCCGACCGGAGCGCAGCCCCTCCTCCAGCACGCGCCGGTCCTCGGGCAGGTACCCGCCGCGGTAGGCCAGGACGCGGCCGGCGAGGTCCTCGTCGACGTCGGCCAGGCGCCGGCGGGCCCCGGCCGCGACGGACTCCGCGCCCGTGCGGCTGCGGACGAAGGCGAGCGTCCGCACCCCCTCGAGGACGAGGTCACCGAGCAGGTCGGAGGCCTCGGCCGTGGCGGTGCGCCGTTCCGTCCGCGCGCCCGGCGCGGCGGTCGGTTCGGCAGCGCCGGGACGCAGCGGGGGTTCCCACAGCGCGACGGAGACGGCGGGGCGGGCGGAGGCGTCCTCGGTGACGGCGTGCACGTCGAGGCCCGTGAGCCGGCGCGCGGTCGTCGCCGGGTCGGCGACCGTCGCCGAGGCCAGCACGAAGACCGGGTCGGAGCCGTAGCGCGCGGCCAGTCGCCGCAGCCGGCGCAGGACGGCCGCCGCGTGCGAGCCGAAGACGCCGCGGTAGGTGTGCAGCTCGTCGACGACGACGTACCGCAGGCGGCGCAGGAAGCTGGCCCAGTGCTCGTGGCCGGGCAGGACCGAGCGGTGGAGCATGTCGACGTTGGTGAGGACGAGGGCGGCGTGCTCGCGGATCCAGCGCCGGACCTCCGGCGGGGTGTCACCGTCGTACGTGCTGGTCAGGGGCCGGTCCAGGCCCAGGGCGCGCAGCCGGGCGTCCTGGTCGGCGGCCAGCGCCTTCGTCGGCGACAGGTACAGCGCGGTGGCGCCCTTGCCGTTGGGGGAGGTGAGCGCCGTCTCGCGCAGGGCCGTGAGGACCGGCAGCTGGTAGGCCAGCGACTTGCCCGACGCCGTGCCCGCCGACAGGACGGTGGAACGGCCCGCGCGGACCGCCTCGGCGGCCTGCACCTGGTGCCGCCACGGGCTGCCCCCGGTGCCCCGTTCGAGGGCGGCGACGACCTCGGGATCGGCCCACTCCGGCCAGGGGAGGCGGACGCCGGGCCGGGCCGGGAGCCGTTCGACGTGGCGGACGCGGTCGGAGCGCAGGCCGGCGTCGAGCAGTCGCTGCCAGCGGGGGTCGCCGCCGGCCGGACCCGCTCCCCGCACCCCGCCGCTCACGTGTCCAGTGTCCCCCCGCGGCTGCCCCGCACGGGACCCCTCGGCGCCGCGGGTCCGGACCGGGCACACGTTGGGCAGGCCCCTCACGCAGCGTGGTGGTTGAATGCCCAGGGAGGGCACAGCGGTGCTCTCGCAGTCCACTGCACACACCTGCGCGCACGAGCGGGCAGCAGACCAGCAGCGAGGAGGGGTCCCTGTGGACCTGTCGGTGACCAGCCGCGAGGAGAGCGGCCGGACCGTCGTCGAGGTGTCCGGCGAGATCGACGTGTACACCGCGCCCACCCTGCGCGAGCGTCTCAACGAACTCGTGGGTGCCGGCCACCACCACCTCGTCGTGGACATGGAGGGTGTCGAGTTCCTCGACTCCACCGGTCTCGGCGTCCTGGTCGGCGGCCTCAAGCGCGTGCGTTCCCACGACGGGTCGCTGCACCTCGTGTGCCAGCGCGAGAAGATCCTCAAGGTCTTCCGCATCACCGGTCTGACGAAGGTGTTTCCCATCCACGACACGGTGGCCGACGCGATCGCCGCCTCCGCGTCCTCGGACGAGGCCAACGCCACCTCCTGAGCCCCGCCCCGGGACCTCGCGGTCCCACCCGATCGACCAGGAAGACCGGAACCGTGCCCACCGTGACCCTGCGCTTCTCCCCGATGGCCGAGCACGTGCGCACCGCGCGCCTCGTGGCCGTCTCGGTGGCGCGCCGGGCCGGTTTCGGGGAGGACCAGCTCGACGAGATCCGCATCGCCATCGGTGAGGCGTGCGCGCGGGCGGTCGCCGGCGGGGTCCTCGCGGCCCCGGCCGGCCCGCCGGTCTCCCTCGTGGACATGCGGTTGTGCGACGACGACGACCGCCTCGACGTCACCGTGAGCCAGTGCGGCCCGGACGGTGGACCCGTCCCCGACGGGCCCGGTCCGCTCGCCACCGCCGACCCGCTCTCCCTGGCCCTGATGGCCGGGATGGCCGACTCCAGCGCCGAGACGAGTTCCGCCGGCGGGGTCACCCTGTCCTGGAACCTGCAGCCGGCGAGCGCGGACACCCGCTCCTTCTGACGTCCCCAGCCCCCGTCGGGGTTCGGTGCAGCGTCCTGCGCAGTTCCACTGCGTAGCCACTCCGGGCACCGCTGTCCTACGCTGCGTGCAGAGGTCAGCACACGTCGAGGAGGACGGATGCCCGTGCCCGAGGAACTGTCGAGTTCAGCCCAGGGGATCGCGGTCGCCGTCGCGGTCGTCTCGCTGCTGGCGCTGGTCGCCGCGTTCGTGTTCCGACGACAGGTCCTCGCCGCGGGCGAGGGCACCGAACGGATGCAGTCCATCGCCGGGGCCGTGCAGAGCGGGGCCGCCGCCTACCTGCGCCGCCAGTTCCGCACCCTCGCGTGGTTCGCCGTCGCGGTCGTCATCCTGCTGCTCGCGCTGCCGGCCGACGGCTGGGACCTGCGGGCCGCGCGCAGCGTCGCGTTCCTCGTCGGCGCCGGGTTCTCCGCCGCCATCGGGTACCTGGGCATGTCGCTGGCGGTGCGGGCGAACGTCCGCGTCGCCGCGGCCGCGCGGCAACCCGCCGGGGGGCGCGAGGAGGGCATGCGGATCGCGTTCCGCACCGGTGGTGTCGTCGGCATGACGACCGTCGGCCTGGGGTTGCTCGGCGCGTCGATCGCGGTCGTCGCGTTCGGGCGCGAGGCCCCGACCGTGCTGGAGGGTTTCGGTTTCGGAGCCGCCCTGCTGGCCATGTTCATGCGCGTCGGCGGCGGCATCTTCACCAAGGCCGCGGACGTCGGGGCCGACCTCGTCGGGAAGATCGAGCAGGGCATCCCGGAGGACGACCCGCGCAACCCCGCGACCATCGCCGACAACGTGGGGGACAACGTCGGCGACTGCGCGGGCATGGCGGCGGACCTGTTCGAGTCCTACGCGGTGACGATCGTCGCCGCGGTCATCCTCGGCAGCGCCGCCATCGGTGAGGACGGGCTCGTCCTGCCGCTGCTCATCCCGGCGATCGGCGCCATCACCGCCGCCCTCGGCGTCGTCCTCGTCCGCGCTCGCGCCGGCGTCAGCGGGCTGACGTCGATCCAGAACGGGTTCTTCCTCTCGGCCGTCATCGCCCTCGTCGGCTCGGGGGTCGCGTGCTTCGCGTTCCTGCCCTCCACGTTCGCGGGGTTCAGCGGCGCCGCGGGAACGGTCGCCTCCCTGAACGGCGACCCCCGGCTCATCGCCTTCGCGGCGGTGTTCCTCGGGATCCTGCTCGCGGTCCTCATCCTCTTCATCACGGGCCACTACACGGGGACGGAGGCGCGGCCCACGCGCGACGTCGCCGGGGCGTCGGTCACGGGGCCGGCGACGGTCGTCCTGTCCGGGATCGGCCTGGGTCTGGAGTCGGCGGTCTACACGACCATCGTCATCGCGGGCGCGGTGTTCCTCGCGTTCGTGCTCGCGGGCGGGGTGTTGGCCCTGGCCATGTTCCTCATCGCCCTCGCGGGCTGCGGGCTGCTGACGACGGTCGGCGTCATCGTCGCCATGGACACGTTCGGCCCGGTGAGCGACAACGCGCAGGGGATCGCCGAGATGAGCGGCGACGTCGACGGGGAGGGCGCCGCCGTCCTCACCGAACTCGACGCCGTCGGGAACACCACGAAGGCCGTGACGAAGGGCATCGCGATCGCGACCGCCGTCCTGGCCGCGACCGCCCTGTTCGGGTCCTACCAGAACGCGGTCACCGAGCGGATCCAGCAGGTGGCCGTCGGGATCGAACGGCCCTCGGCCTACGTGCTGGCCACGCTCGGCGACTTCCAGATCTCCACGCCCACGACCCTCGTCGGCGTCCTGCTCGGGGCAGCCGTGGTGTTCCTGTTCTCCGGTCTGGCGGTCAACGCGGTGGGCCGGTCGGCCGGCGCCGTCGTCCTGGAGGTGCGCCGGCAGTTCGCCGACCACCCGGGGATCATGGACGGGACCGAGAAGCCCGACCACGGCCGCGTCGTCGACCTCTGCACGCGCGACGCGCTGCGGGAACTCGCGACCCCGGGCCTGCTCGCCGCCTTCGCGCCCATCGCCGTCGGGTTCGGATTGGGTGTCGCGCCGCTGGCCGGGTTCCTCGGCGGGGCGATCGGGGCCGGCGTCCTCATGGCCGTGTTCCTCGCGAACGCGGGCGGGGCGTGGGACAACGCCAAGAAGCTCGTCGAGGACGGGTTGTACGGCGGGAAGGGGTCGGAGGCGCACGCCGCGACGGTCATCGGCGACACTGTCGGGGACCCGTTCAAGGACACCGCGGGCCCGGCGATCAACCCGCTCATCAAGGTGATGAACCTCGTCGCGCTGCTCGTCGCCCCGGCCGTCGTGACGCTGTCGATCGGGCCGGACTCCAACCAGTGGCTGCGGTACGGGATCGCCGCGGTCGCCACCGTCGTCATCGTCGCGGCGGTCGTCGTCAGCAAGAACCGCCGGGTCGACATGGCGGCCCCCACCTCCGGACCCTCGGGGGTCGACCTGCGCACGGAGGAGGGGGTCGAGCGGCTGCCCTGAGGTGGGGCAGACTCGGCGCACGTGACGTCCGACGTGCCTCCCACCGAGAACACCGCTGAGAACACCGCCGAGAACACCGCCGAGAACCCCGCCGGCCCGCTGGAACTCCTCGCCGGGTTGCGCGCGGACCTGCGGGCGGCGCACTACACCGTGGACGGGGTCGGTGCCCTCGTCGGCGACGTCGCCTCGGCGGCCCTGGACCGCGAACAGCCGTTGCCCGCCCTGCGGGCGACGGCTGGTTCGCGTGAACCGGCGGCCGTCCTGCTGCGGTGCGCCACCCTCGGCCGGAGCGTGACGCGCGCCGAGCTCGACGCCGCCCTGCCCCGCACCCGGACCGCGGGGGCCGTCGCCCTCGGGCTCGTGGCCGCCGCCGGGGAGGGACCCGACGACGAGGTCCGCCCGCTCGTCGACCTCCGCCCCTACTCCGTGGCCGACGCCCTCGACGGCGACGCGAGCTGGTGGCTCGTGTCCGACCTCGGCGAGCTCGCGACCGGTGAGGCGCTGTCGGCCGACCACGTCCTCGGCGTCGGCGGTGCGTCCCTGACGCTGGCCTCGGCGACCGTGCGCACCCCCGTCGGCCGGGTCCTCGACGTCGGCACCGGCTGCGGGATCCAGGCCCTGCACGCCTCCCGGCACGCGCGGCGGGTCACGGCCACCGACACCTCCGAACGGGCCCTGGACCTCGCCGCCGTCAACGCCGCGCTCAACGAGGTCACCCTCGACCTGCGCCACGGCTCGCTCTTCGAGCCCGTCCGCGACGGCGAGCTGTTCGACCTCGTCGTGTCGAACCCGCCGTTCGTCATCACCCCGCGCACCTCGGGCGTGCCCACGTACGAGTACCGCGACGGCGGGATGGCGGGCGACTCCCTCGTCGCCCGTCTCGTCGGTGAGGTCGGCGCGGTGCTGGCTCCGGGCGGCGTCGCGCAGCTGCTCGGGAACTGGGAGCTGCACGACGGGCAGAGCTGGTCCCAGCGCCTGGAGGGCTGGCTGGAGGGCACCGGCCTGGACGCGTGGGTCGTCCAGCGCGAGGTCGCCGACCCGGCGCTGTACGCCGAGACGTGGATCCGCGACGGCGGGCAGAAGGCCGGGCCCCGCTTCGACGAGCTGTACGCCGCCTGGCTGGACGACTTCGACGCGCGCGGTGTGACCGGTGTCGGCTTCGGCGTCGTCACGCTGCGCCGCCCCGAGCGGCCGGGTGCGCCGCTGCGCCGGTTCGAGGAGAACCTCGCCGCGCTCAGCGACCCCCTCGGCGAGGTGTTCGCCCGCGGCCTGGCCACGCACGACCGCCTGGCGGCGGTGGAGGACCTGGGTGACCTGACCGTCACCGTCGCCCCCGACGTCACCGACGAGCGCTTCCACACCCCCGGCGACCCGGACCCGCGGATCGTCCTGCTGCGCCAGGGCGGCGGCCTGCGCCGCTTCGCGCAGGTGGACGGCGACCTCGCCGGCCTCGTCGGCGCGTGCGACGGGGAGCTGACGGTCGGGCAGATCACCGCGGGCCTCGCCGTGCTCGGCGACGAGGCCGTCGGCGACGTGCGGACGCGGCTGTACCCCCGCGTCCGGTCGCTCGTGGAGGACGGCTTCCTCCTCCTGCCCTGACCCTGCGTCACCACCGGCCGGCCGGGGGGACGGATCGTTGGCCCCTCGCTGTCGTCCACCGGTGGCGAGGGGCCAACGACCGGACCCCCGGCGCCGCGCGGTGGTGACGGTGGGTGAGGGGGATCGGGCCCGGCGGACCCGCCGGTTGCGTGCCGCGGGGCCCGCCGTGGCACATTGGCAGCGCACGACCAGAGCAGCCCCGGGTGTGCGCAGGTGCACGCCGTGTCGCCGTGACGTGCGAGAGTGCACAGCGGGAACGGGCCGGCGGGGGGACCGCAGCGGACGTTCCGCGGGGCGGACAGCGAGTCGAAGGTGAGAGGCAGGACCAGTGGCGGGCAAGTCCCAGGCAACGAAGTCGTCCGGTGACGGACTGCGCCGGCTGGTGATCGTCGAGTCGCCCAGCAAGATCGACAAGATCTCGACGTACCTCGGCCCGGGCTACCAGGTCGAGGCGAGCTACGGCCACATCCGCGACCTGCCCCAGCCCTCCCAGCTGCCCGACGACGTCAAGAAGGGCCCCTTCGGCAAGTTCGCGGTGGACGTCGAGCACGGCTTCGAGCCGTACTACGTCGTCGACGGCGACAAGAAGAAGAAGGTCTCCGAGCTCAAGCGCGCCCTCAAGGACGTCGACGAGCTCATCCTCGCCACCGACCGCGACCGCGAGGGCGAGGCCATCGCCTGGCACCTCGTGCAGGCGCTCGAACCGCGCGTGCCGTACCGCCGGATGGTCTTCGGCGAGATCACCCGCGAGGCCATCCAGCAGGCCGCCCGCGAGCTGCGCGACATCGACAACCGGATGGTCGACGCGCAGGAGACGCGGCGCATCCTCGACCGCTTGTACGGGTACGAGCTGTCCCCGGTGCTGTGGCGCAAGGTCCGCGCGGGCCTGTCCGCCGGCCGCGTGCAGTCGGTGGCGACCCGGCTGTGCGTCGAGCGCGAACGCGAGCGGATGGCGTTCGTCGCCGCGGGCTACGCGGACATCACGGGCACCTTCCAACCCGAGGGCGACTCGGCGTTCAGCGCCAAGCTGTCGAGCGTCGAGGGCAAGCGCGTGGCCAGCGGCCGCGACTTCGCCGACGACGGCACCCTGAAGTCCACGAACGTCGCGCACCTCGACGTGGCCGCGGCCGAGGCGATCGTCGCCGGGCTCGCCCAGTCGCAGTTCGCCGTCCGCGGGGTCGAGGAGAAGCCGTACACCCGGCGCCCGGCCGCGCCGTTCATCACCTCCACGCTGCAGCAGGAGGCCTCGCGCAAGCTGCGCCTCAACGCACGGCAGACCATGCGCACGGCGCAGGGCCTCTACGAGCGCGGCTACATCACGTACATGCGTACGGACTCCATCCAGCTGTCCTCGCAGGCGCTCGCGGCGGCCCGGGCCCAGGCCCGGGAGCTGTACGGCCCGGAGTACGTGCCGGACTCCCCGCGCAACTACACGTCGAAGACGAAGAACGCGCAGGAGGGCCACGAGGCCATCCGCCCGGCGGGGGAGACGTTCCGGACGCCGGCGCAGGTGTCCGGTGAGCTGCGTGGGGACGACTACCGCCTCTACGACCTCATCTGGAAGCGGACCGTCGCCTCCCAGATGCACGACGCCCGCGGGACGACCGCCACCGTCCGCCTCGGCGCGACCACGGCCGACGGCCGCGCGGTCGAGTTCTCCGCCTCCGGCACGATCATCACGTTCCGCGGGTTCCTCGCCGCCTACGAGGAGGGCCGCGACGCCACCCGCGACGACGAGGGTTCGGGCGACGAGGACCGCCGCCTGCCGCAGGTCACCGCCGGCGACCCGCTGACGGCCCGCGACCTCGCCGCCGACGGGCACGAGACCACCCCGCCGGCCCGGTACACCGAGGCCAGCCTCATCAAGACGCTGGAGGAGAAGGGGATCGGGCGCCCCTCGACGTTCCAGTCGATCATCTCGACCATCGTCGACCGCGGGTACGTCTGGTACAAGGGCTCGGCCCTCGTCCCGAGCTGGCTCGCGTTCGCCGTGACGCGGCTGCTCGAGGAGCACTTCCCCAAGCTCGTCGACTACGACTTCACCGCCGAGATGGAGAACGACCTCGACGCGATCTCCCGCGGCGAGGCCGAGCGCGTGGACTGGCTGACGCGCTTCTACTTCGGCGCCGACGGCCCGGCCAACGGCGCGGTCGTCGCCGACGCGCCGCGCCCCGACGGGTCGGGGGAGGGCGCCACCGCCGAGCTCGACGGCATCAAGGGCCTGGCCGACGACCTCGGCGCGATCGACGCCCGCGAGATCTCGACCGTCCCGATCGGCGAGGGCGTCGTCCTGCGCGTGGGCCGCTACGGCCCGTACCTCGAGGGCCCCGACCGCGAGACGGGTGAGCTGCTCAAGGCGTCGGTCCCGGAGGACGTCGCGCCCGACGAGATGACCGTCGAGAAGGCCTACGAGCTGCTGACCTCGCAGTCCGAGGGCGACAACGTCCTGGGGCAGGACCCCGAGACGGGACGCACGATCGTCGCCCGCGTCGGGCGTTACGGTCCGTACGTCACCGAGCTCATCGAGGACGAGGACGCGCCCAAGACCGCCGTGGAGGAGCGCGCCGAGCAGGCCGCGCCGAAGAAGCGGACGGCCAAGAAGGCCGCGAAGGTCAAGCCGCGCACCGGCTCGCTGTTCAAGGACATGTCGGTCGACACCGTCACGCTCGAGCAGGCCCTGCAGCTGCTGTCCCTGCCCCGCGTCGTCGGCGCCGACCCCGAGACCGGCGACGAGATCACCGCGCAGAACGGCCGCTACGGGCCGTACCTGAAGAAGGGCACGGACTCCCGCTCGCTGGAGTCCGAGGACCAGATCTTCTCCATCACGCTGCCCGAGGTGCTGGCGATCTACGCCCAGCCCAAGACGCGGCGCGGTCAGGTTGCCAAGCCGCCGCTGAAGGAGCTCGGGCCCGACCCCGAGTCCGGTCAGCCGATCGTCGTCAAGGACGGCCGCTTCGGCCCGTACGCGACCGACGGCACGACCAACGCCACGCTGCGCAAGGACGACGACCCCGAGACGATCACGCTGGAGCGCGCGGCCGAGCTGCTCGCCGACAAGCGCGCCAAGGGGCCGGTGAAGAAGACGGCCAAGAAGGCCGCCGCCAAGAAGACGACGGCCAAGACGACGGCCAAGAAGACGACCGCGAAGAAGACCGCGGCCAAGAAGACGGCCGCTCCCGCGCAGTCGTGACCTCCGTGCACAGGCCCGTCGCGCGTGCGGCGGGCCTGTCGGAGGCGCCCCTTACCCTGACGTCGTGACCGCAGCCGCCGCTCCCGACCACGACGTGCGGGCCCTGCTGCGCGACCACCCCGACTTCCGCCGCATGTGGCTCTCGCTCATGCTGTCCAGCTTCGGGGACTGGCTGGGCATGCTCGCCAAGCTCGGGACGGCCGCGGGGCTGACGGTCGGCGACGCCACCCAGACGTCCGTCGCGGTCTCGACGGTCTTCATCCTCCAGCTCGCCCCGGCCGCCCTCCTCGGGCCGCTCGCCGGGGCCCTGGCCGACCGGCTGGACCGCCGCCTGACGATGGTCGTGGGCGACCTGCTGCGGTTCGCCCTGTTCATCTCCATCCCCATCGCCGGCAGCCTCACCTGGCTGTTCGTGGCGACCCTGCTCATCGAGCTCGTCACGCTCTTCTGGGGACCGGCCAAGGACGCGACCGTCCCCAACCTCGTCCCGGCCCGCAAGCTCGAGGTCGCCAACCAGATCAGCCTCGTCGCGACGTACGGCTCGGCCCCCGTGGCCGGGCTCGCCTTCATCCTGCTGACGCTGCTCACCGGGGTGCTCGACAACCTCCTGCCGTTCCTGCGCGGCGGGCAGTCCGACCTCGCGATGTACGTCAACGCGGTGACGTTCCTCGTCGCCGCCGCCGTCATCTGGCGCCTGGACATCCCCCCGCGCGAGGTCCGCCCGCGCGAGGGTGGGCTCGCCCCGACGCTGGGCCGCGACATCGTCGAGGGCTGGCGCTTCGTCGGCGGCTCGCCGCTGCTGCGCGGGCTCGTCTTCGGCATGCTCGTCGCGTTCGCCGCGGGCGGGGTCGTCCTGGGCCTCGGCCGCGCGTTCGTGACGAGCCTGGGCGCGGGCGACCCGGGGTACGGCGTCGTCGTCATGGCCGTCTTCGCCGGGGTCGCGCTCGGGGTCTGGCAGGGCCCGCGCTGGCTGTCCGGGCTCAGCCGCCGCCGCACCTTCGGGCTGGCGCTGTCCCTGGCGGGGGTCTCCCTCGTCCTCGTCGCGGTCGTCGGGAACATCGTCGTCGCCAGCCTGTTCGTCGTGGCCCTGGGTCTGTGCACGGGTCTGGCCTACGTCTCGGCGTACACGCTGCTGGGCCTGGAGGTCGACGACGACGTCCGCGGCCGGACCTTCGCCTTCGTCGGCTCCAGCACCCGCGTCGTCATCATCGCCGTCATGCTCGTGGCGCCGTGGGTCGCCAACGCCCTGGGCGAGCGGACGATCGCCCCGAGCGAGCACTGGTCGGTGACGTACGCGGGGTCGGCGCTGGCCATGGTCGTGGCCGGGGTCATCACGGGGGTCGCCGGGGTCGTGTCCTTCCGGCAGATGGACGACCGGCGCGGCACGAGCCTGCGCTCCGACCTCGTCCGCGCCTTCACCCGCCGGGGGGAGGCGGCGGAGGACCCTGCTCCCGTGCGTCCTCCGGCCAGCGGCTTCTTCCTGGCCTTCGAGGGCGGCGACGGGTCCGGCAAGACGACCCAGGCGACGCTCCTGGCGGACTGGCTCACGCAGCGGGGCCACGAGGTCGTCGTCACCCGCGAACCCGGCGGGACGGCCACCGGACGGGAGCTGCGCGAGGTCCTGCTGTCCCACCGCGGGGACGCCTCGCCGCTGAGCCCGCGGGCCGAGGCGCTGCTGTTCGCCGCCGACCGCGCCCAGCACGTGGCTGAGGTCGTCCAGCCCGGCCTGCGCCGCGGCGCCGTCGTCCTCACCGACCGCTACGTCGACTCCTCCCTGGCCTACCAGGGCGCCGGCCGTGACCTGCCCGCGTCGGAGGTGGAGACGCTGTCGACGTGGGCGACGCAGGGGCTGCTGCCCGACCTCACCGTCGTCCTCGACGTCGACCCGGTGACGGCGGCGCAGCGCCGCGCCGGACGCGCGGCCGAGGACCGGATGGAGGCCGAGTCGCGCGCCTTCCACGCCCGCGTGCGCGAGCAGTTCCTCCTGCTCGCCGGGCGCGATCCGCGCCGCTACCTCGTCCTGGACGCCACGACGAGCCCGGAGACGGTGCACGCCAAGCTGCGCGAGCACCTCGAACCGCTGCTGCCCGCCGCCACCGGGGTGCCCGGGACGGCTCCCGAGCCCGTGACGGTCCCCGGCCCGGTCCGCTCGTGAGCGTCTGGGACGACGTCGTCGGCCAGGAACCGGCCGTGCGGGTGCTCACCCGTGCCGCGACGGCCGCCCGCCGCGGCACGACGGGCATGACCCACGCCTGGCTGCTCACCGGGCCGCCCGGGTCGGGCCGGTCCACGGCCGCGCGCGCCTTCGCCGCCGCCCTGGCCTGCGAGGACCCGACCGCGATCGGCTGCGGCCGCTGCAGCGGCTGCCGGACGGCGCTCGCCGGGTCGCACGCGGACGTCACGCTCTTCACGACCGAGCACACCTGGATCCGCCGGGTCGACGTCGAACCGCTCATCGCCACGGCCCAGCGCCGGCCCTCGGTCGGACGCTGGCGCGTCATCGTCGTCGAGGACGCCGACCGCCTCAACGAGACGTCCGGCAACGTGCTGCTGAAGACCATCGAGGAGCCGCCGCCGCAGACGGTGTGGCTGCTCTGCGCGCCCGCGGTCGACGACGTCCTGCCGACGATCCGCTCCCGCGCGCGGCACGTGCCGCTGCGCATCCCGCCCGCCGAGGCCGTCGCCGAGCTGCTCGTGCGGCGCGACGGCGTCGACCCCGTCATGGCGGCCTTCGCCGCGCGGGCCGCGCAGTCCCACGTCGGGCTGGCCCGCCGCCTCGCGCGCGACGAGGGCGCCCGCATCCGCCGTCGCGAGGTGCTGCGGCTGCCCCAGCGCGTGCGTGGGGTGGGCGATGCGGTCATCGCCGCGGGCGAGCTCGTCGACATCGCTGCCGAGGAGGCCGGGGCCTCGACGGTCGAGCGGGACGCCCGCGAGAAGGCCGAGCTGCTGCGGGCGCTCGGGGCCGACGGCTCGGCGACGGTCCCGCCGGCCGTGCGGGCGCAGGTGCGCCAGCTCGAGGAGGACCAGAAGCGCCGCGCCCGCCGCCACCAGACCGACGTCCTGGACCGCGCCCTCGTCGACCTGCTCGCGCTGCTGCGCGACGTCCTCGTCGTCCAGCTCGGCGCGCCCGTGGAGCTCGTGAACTCCGACATGACCACCGAGGTGCGCACGATGGCCGGGGCCGGCACGCCGGAGGAGACGCTGGCGCGTGCCGAGGCCGTCCAGCTGGCGCGGGAACGGCTGGCGCAGAACGTCGCGCCCCTGCTGGCCATCGAGGCGCTGGCCCTCAGCCTGCGGCCCGCGCGCCGGGACGACTGAGGACCGCGGCCCCGTCGTGACGTCCCGTAGCGTGGGGTGCACCATGCGCTCCCTCCGCCGACCCTCCCGTTCGCGTGCCGTGGTCGGCCTGGCCGCGGCTGCGCTCCTGCTCTCCGGCTGCTCGGCCTTCGGCGGGTCCAGCCCCGACCCCGAGCCGGTCGGGACGGCCCGCGCGGTGGCGAGCGAGAACGCGACGGACCCGGCGCTGGCGTCCTTCTACTCCCAGCGGCTGCAGTGGGCCGACTGCTCCGGCGGGTTCCAGTGCACGCGCCTGGAGGTCCCGGTCGACTACGCCGACCCCTCCGGTCCGGTCACCTCCCTGGCCGTCGTCCGGCTGCGCACGAGCGCCGCGGGGAAGGACCGGCTCGGGTCCCTCGTCCTCAACCCGGGCGGGCCCGGTGCCTCGGGCGTCGAGTACGCCCGGGCCGCGCAGAACGTCGTCTCCCAGGACGTCCGCGACCACTTCGACGTCGTCGGCTTCGACCCGCGCGGGGTGGGGGAGTCCGACCCGCTGCGCTGCCTCACCGACACCCAGGTCGACACCTTCCTCGCGACGGACCCGACCCCGGACGACGCCGCCGAGGTGCGGGCCCTGCAGCAGCAGACCGACGAACTGGGGAGGGGCTGCGCGGCGGCCGGTCCGCTCGCCGCCCACGTGGACACGCTGTCGGCCGCGAAGGACATGGACGTCCTGCGCGCCGCCCTCGGCGACGGCAAGCTCAGCTACCTGGGCAAGAGCTACGGCACCTACCTCGGCGCCTGGTACGCCGAGCAGTTCCCGCAGCGCGTGGGCCGCTTCGTGCTCGACGGCGCCATCGACCCGGCCCTGACGAGCGAGCAGGTCAACGCCGGGCAGGCCGCCGGGTTCGAGGTCGCGCTGCGGTCCTACGTCTCGGCGTGCCTGCAGGGAGACGACTGCCCGCTGACGGGCAGCGTCGACGACGGCGTCGCCCAGGTGCGCGCGCTGCTGGACCGCCTGGACGCGACCCCGTTGCCGACCGGCACCGACCGACCGCTCGTGCAGGGCCTGGCCTACCTCGGGGTCGCCTACCCGCTGTACTCGGCCTCGCTGTGGCCGGAGCTGTCCAAGGCGTTGACGGCGGCGCTGCGCGGGGACGGGGCGCCGCTGCTGACGCTCTCCGACGCCTACGCCCACCGCGGCGCGGACGGCAAGTACACCGACAACTCCAGCACCGTCATCTACGCCGTGAACTGCCTCGACCGCGACGACGCGCAGACCGAACCCGAGGTCGCCGACACCGTGCGGGAGTTCACCGCGCAGTCCCCGACGTTCGGGCCCTACCTGGCGTGGGGGGCCCTGGCGTGCACCGACTGGCCGATCGCCCCCGTCGGGCAGGCGCGCGCCGTCCACGCCGAGGGCGCCGGGCCGATCGTCGTCGTCGGCACCACGCGCGACCCCGCGACGCCCTACGCGTGGGCGAAGAGCCTGGCGGGGGAGCTGTCGTCCGGGCGCCTGCTGACCCACGACGGCGACGGGCACACCGCCTACGCCACCGGGTCCTCGTGCATCGACGACGCCGTCGACACCTACCTGCTGAGCGGGACCGAACCCGCCGAGGGGACCACCTGCCGCTGACCGGTGGGGGGACGCCCGAGGGCTCGTGATCACCGTACGGTGGGGCCCGTGCGCGAGGTGACGGTCCCGGACGGCCCGCTGGGACCCCGGGGCCGGCGCGCACTGCGGATCACCGGCGACGTCGCCCTGGTCCTGCTGTGCTGGACCGCCGGTCTCGTCGTCGTGGGCATCACGCTGGAGGAGACCCCCGGTCAGCGCTCGGACGTCGTGGTGTTCCTCGACGTCCTGCTCGGGGTGCTGCTCACCCCGCTGCTGTTCGCGCGCCGCCGGTGGCCCGTCGCGGTGGCGGCCGTGGTGACGGTGACCTCGACGGTCTCGACGGCGCTCGCGCTCGCCTCGCTCGTCACGTTGTTCACCGTCGCCGTGCGGCGGCGGTTCGGGGTGGCCGTCTGGGTGGGCGTGGCGTCCGTCGTCTCCGGTGTCGTGCAGGCGGTCGTGTGGCCCGAACCCGGGCTGCCGTGGTGGGCGGCGGGTCTCGTGTTCGTCGTCGTGGCCGTCGGGGTGCTGGCGTGGGGCATGTACGTGCGGGCCCGCCGGTTGCTGACGGCGTCGTGGCGGGAGGCGGCCGAACGCGCCCGCGCCGAGCAGGAACTGCGCGCCGAGCAGGCCCGGTCGGTCGAACGGGCCCGCATCGCGCGGGAGATGCACGACGTCCTGGCCCACCGGATCTCCCTCGTCAGCATGCACGCGGGGGCGCTGGAACTGCGGCTGGAGTCCTCCGCCGACGAGGAGGTCGTCCGGTCGGCCGAGACGATCCGACGCAGCGCGCACGCGGCGCTGGAGGACCTGCGCGACATCCTCGGCATCCTGCGCGAGCAGTCCACCGGCTCGTCCACGAGCCCGCAGCCCACGCTGGCCGACCTGCCCGTCCTCGTGGCCGAAGTCGTCGCGGCGGGAACCCCCGTCGAGCTCGACCTGTCGGTCACCGACCCCGAGACCGTGCCCGAAGCCCTGGGGCGCACGGCGTTCCGGGTCGTCCAGGAGGGTCTGACGAACGTCCGCAAGCACGCGCCCGGGCACTCGGCGCACGTGCTCGTCGACGGCCGGCGGGGCCGGTCGCTGCGGGTCGTCGTGCGCGATTCCCCCGACGGGTCGGTGCTGCGGGGGCGCGGGAGTGCCCCGGCCTCCGGTTTCGGGTTGGTGGGGTTGCGCGAACGGGTGGAACTCGTGGGCGGAACCGTGCGGGCGCACCGGGTGGGCGACGGTTTCGAGGTGTCGGCGAAGCTGCCCTGGCCACGCCGCTGACCCGGGCGTTGACGTCAGTCGTTCAGGTGCGCGCGTTCCCCGTCGCGGTCGAAGATGGACAGCACCTCCAGTTCCCCCGACCCGGGGGCTGCGCTGATCCGGTGCGGCACCATCGTCGAGAACTCCGCGGCCTGACCGGGACCCACCTCGACGACCCTCCCCCCGAGTTCCAGGCGGGCGCGGCCGGACAGGACGGTGAACCACTCCCTCCCGGGGTGCACGCCGAGGTCGTCCGACAGGGCTCCGGAGAACCGCATCTTCGCCACGGTCACGCCGGCCGCGGCCCGGTCGCGGGACAGCAGCCAGGACGTCACGCCGGGACGGTGCTGCGGTTCGGGGCGGATGAGGACGTCCTCCTCCTCGGCGGTGGCGACGAGGTCGTCAAGGGTGGTGTCCAGGGCCCGGGCGATGGGGACGAGCTGGTCGAGCGCGATGCGGCGGTGGCCGGTCTCGATCCGGCTGAGCGTGGAGGGGCTGAGGAAGCAGCGGGCCGCGAGGTTGTCCAGCGACCAGCCGCGGGCCAGGCGCAGCCCGCGGATGCGCTGGCGGATGACGGCGTCGAGGTCCACCTCGGGCGGTTCTTGCTGCATGCGCAAGAGGGTATGCCACCGGCGCACGACACGTCGTAGCGTGGACGTCATGAGCCGCGGCCACTCCCACGACCACTCCCACGACCACGAGGCCCAGCACGGCGACGTCGACGAGGGTGCCGCCCACCGCCGCACCCTGGACCTCGACGCCGAGGTCTTCGGCGCCCAGCTCGGTGCCGTCGTCGACCTGCTCCCGTCGACGGTCCCGCCGCGTCGGGTCGTCGACCTCGGCGCCGGCACCGGGACGGGCAGTCGGCTGCTGCGCGAGCGGTTCCCCGTCGCGACGGTCACGGCCGTCGACAGCGACCCGCGGATGCTGCACGTGCTGGCCGACCAGGGGTTCGCCGTCGTCGCGGCCGACCTCGACGAGGGTTTCCCGGCGCAGCTGCAGGGCGCCGACCTCGTGTGGGCCGCGTCCTCCCTGCACCACGTGGGCGACGTCCCGCAGCTGCTCGCCGACGTGCGGGCGGCCCTCGCGCCCGGCGGTGTCCTGGTCGTGGTAGAACTCGAGGACCTGCCCCGGTTCACCGCCGACCCCGTCGAGGACCGGGCGCGCGCCGCGGCCCGGGCCGCAGGGTGGAACCACCACCCCGACTGGACCCCGCACCTGCGCCAGGCGGGTTTCGCCGTCGAACGGCACGACCTCGTCCTCGACGTCCCGCCGTCCGCGGCCGCCGAGGAGTTCGCCCGCGCGTGGTTGCCGCGCTACCTCGCCGTGCCGGGGTTCGACGAGGCCCCGGCGCTGCAGGCCCTGCTCGACGGCGACCTGCGACTGGAACCCCGCGCGCAGCGCGCGGTGTGGGTGGCCCGGTGAACTCCGCGATCGACCCCTCGGCGACCGTGGACGTCGCCGTCGTCGGGGGCGGCGCGGGGGGCCCGGCGGCCGCGGTCGCGCTGAGCCGGTCCCTGCGCTCGGTCGTGGTCGTCGACGCGGGAGAACCCCGGAACGCCCCCGCGGCGCACGCGTTCGACGTGTTGGGGCGCGAGGGGATCGACCCGCTCGACCTGCTGGCCGCCGGCCGGGAGGAGGCCCGCGGGTACGGCGTGCGGTTCCTCGCCGACCGGGTCGTGACGGCCGACCGCGAGGGTCCCGGGTTCCGTCTGGGACTGCTCGGTGGGTCGGCGGTGCGGTCGCGCCGGCTGCTGCTGGCGACCGGTCTCGTCGACGAACTGCCCGACGTCCCGGGGCTGCGGCGGTGGTGGGGGGCCGGCATCCTGCACTGCGCGTTCTGCCACGGGTACGAGGTGCGCGGGCAGCACGTGGGGGTTCTGGGGTCGCGCCCGAGTTCGCTGCACCAGGTCCTGCTGTTCCGTGCGCTCACCGACCGGGTGACGTTCTTCCGGCAGGACCTCGACGTGCCCGCCGAGAGCGCTGCGCAGTTCCGGGCACTCGGGGTCGAGGTCGTCGAGGGCGCCGCCCGCGGGGTGAGCGGGGAACCCGGCGCGCTCCGGGTCGACGTCGGGAGTCGGCCCGTCGAGGTGGAGGCCCTCGTCGTCGCCCCGTGGTTCCGCGCACGCGGCGAGGTGTTCGCCCAGCTCGGCGGCGAGCTCGCCACGAACGCGGTGGGGCAGTTCGTGCCCGTCCAGCCCGGTGGCGCGACCAGCCTCCCCGGGGTGTGGGCCGCCGGGAACGTCACCGACCCCGGGGCGGTGGTTGCCGCCGCGACCGGCGCGGGGGTGCTGGCCGGGGTGGCCGTGCACGGCGACCTCGTCCAGGAGGACGTCCGGGCGCTCGTCGCGTGATCCGGTGCGAGGGGCGGGCGCCCCCGCCAGGATGGGCCGGTGCCCACCGGTCTCCCCCTCGCCGTCGACCACCGCCCCGGACCCGGCCCGCTCGTCGTCGCCCTGCACGCCGGCGTCGCCGACCGCCGCTGCTGGACGGACGCCTTGCCGTCCGGTGCGGCGACCCTGACGTACGACCGGCGCGGGTTCGGGGCCTCGCCGCCCTCGCCCGACGGAGAGTTCACCCACCTCGCCGACCTCCTCGCGCTGCTGGCCGACCTCGCCACCGGGCCTGCCTGGCTCGTCGGGAACTCGATGGGCGGCGGGCTGGCCCTCGACGCGGCCGTCACCGCCCCCGACCTCGTCGCGGGCCTCGTCCTCCTCGCCCCCGCCGTGAGTGGCGCACCCGACCCCGTCGAGGACGACCCCCGGACCCTCGACCTCGACGCGCGGGCCGACGCGGCCGCCGAGGCCGGTGACCTCGAGACCGCCGTCGAGCTCGACGCCCAGCTGTGGCTCGACGGGCCGACGTCGCCGGCCGGGCGCGTCGGCGGGGCGGCCCGCGAGCTGTTCCGCGCCATGGACGCCACGGTCCACCGCAACCGCGCCTTCGCCGCCGGGAACGGGGACGGCGACGCCTGGTCTCGGCTGGGGGACCTGGACCTGCCCGTCGTGCTCGCGACCGGCGACCTGGACTGCGGCTACCTCCAGCACCGCACCGAGGAGCTGCTCGCCCGGATCCCCGGCGCCCGCCGCGCCGACCTGCCCGGCGTCGCGCACCTGCCGTCCCTCGAGCGGCCCGACCTCGTGCGGGCGGTCGTCGAGGACGCGGTGCGGACCGCCTGAGCCGTGGTGGGAGCAGGGGCCGACGTCCTGTAAGCTCACTGTCCGTGCCCGAGAGGGCGCTGGTACTGCCGCCTTAGCTCAGTCGGCCAGAGCGACGCACTCGTAATGCGTAGGTCCGGGGTTCGATTCCCCGAGGCGGCTCCACCGCGAAGGGCCCGTCCGATCCGGACGGGCCCTTCGGCGTTCCGGCTGACCCGGACGGCGGCGCCCGGCCAAGGCGCGCCGGTTGGAGGCGGGGTCGTGGTGGGACCGGCCGTGGGAACGGGCCCCCAGTCGTGGGGACGACGTCCGCGTCGGTCCCACCCCCGGTCCGACGTGGGACCGGGCATGGGACCACCCGTGGGTGTCCGCCGGACGTCGTCGGGGCGACCGGACCGGGACACCCACGCCTCACTCCACGTGGTGACACCGATGGGTGTCCCGACGGGTGCCGGTCCGCGCGGTGGGGCGCCCGCCGCGCGGCTGCCATCCTGGTCCGACCGTGCTCACCACCGCCCTCACCACCTCCTTCAGCGGGTCGCCCACCGGGTCGCTCAGCGGCCTCCTCGACCCCACGTCCCACGCCGACAACTGGCTGTGGGCGCTCGTCGTCCTGCTCGCGGCCGTCGTGACGGGAGCGCTGCTGCCCGTCCTGCCCACGGGGGCCGTCGTCTCGGCGATGGCGGCGCTGGGGCACCACCGCTCGTGGCTCTCGTTCGGGGAGGTCGTCGTCGTGGGCGCCGCGGCGGCGTACGCGGCCGACCTCGTCCTCTACACGCTGCTGCTGCGCGGCGCGCACACGCGGGCCGGGCGACGGCTGCAGCGGCAGGCCGAGGCGCACGGGCACCTCGACGAGCTGGGGGAGCGGCTGGCCCGCCACGACGTCGGGACGCTCGTGACGTCCCGCCTGCTGCCCGGCGCCCGCATCCCGGTGATGGCCGCGGCGGCGGCGACGTCCTACCCGGTGGTGCGCTTCGCGGTCGCCAACGTCGTCCCGGCGGTGTGCTGGGCGCTGGCCTACGGGGCGCTCGGGCTGGCCGGCCGCGGGGTGAGCGACTCCCCGTGGATCTCGGTCGTCGTGGCCGTCGGGTTCGGCGTCCTGGCCTCCGGCGCGGTCAGCCTCGTCCGGCGGTGGCGAGCGCTCTGAGCTCCACCGCCGACCGGGGCCTGCCCAGCAGGTAGCCCTGCGCGGCGTCGCAGTGGGCGTCGCGCAGCGCGAGGAGCTGGTCGTCCTCCTCCACCCCCTCGGCGACGACACCGAGCGAGAAGCTGTGCGCCGCGCCGATGACGAGGCGGACGAGGTCGGCGTGGGCCTGGTCGCGGGAGGCGACGAAGCTGCGGTCGATCTTCAGGGTGTCCACGGGAAGGCGGGACAGCTGCCCGATCGAGGTGTAGCCCGTGCCGAAGTCGTCGAGCGCCACCCGGACGCCGAGGGCCCGCAGCGCCCGCAGGTGCTCGCGCGCGGTCGGCTCGTCGACGAGGACGGTCTCGGTGATCTCGATGGTGAGGCGGTCGGGGGCGATCCCCGCCCCGGCGCACGCCACGGCGACGTCGCCGAGCAGCCGCGGCTGGGCGAGGTGGCGGCCGGAGACGTTGACGGCCGCGGTGATCCCGGCGAGGTCGCCGCCCTCGGCGTCCCACGCGGCGAGCTGCGCGGCCGCCGTCATCAGGGCCCAGCGCCCCAGGTCGCAGACGAGGTCGGAGGCCTCGGCGACGGGGATGAACGCGTCCGGCCCGAGCAGCCCGGCACCGGGGCGGTCCCAGCGCACGAGGGCCTCGACGCTGCGCACGGAGTCCGTCCGCAGGTCCAGGACCGGCTGGTAGTGCAGGACGAGCTCGCCGTCCTCGAGCCCGGCGCGCAGGGCGTGCTCGAGGTCGGTGCGGTGGGCGATGTCGCGGCGCAGGGCGTCGTCGAAGACCTCGACCGTCCCGCGGCCGGCGGCCTTGGCCCGGTAGGCGGCGGCGTCGGCCTCCCGCAGCAGGCGCTCGGCCGAGCAGCCGCCGACGGGGCTGATCGCGACCCCGACGCTCGCGCCGACGCGCACCCGGACACCGGTGTGCCGGCCGGACAGCTCGACGGGCGTGCAGACCGCGTCGATGAGCCGGGTCCCGAGGTCGACGAGCCCGCCCTCGTCCTCGACCTGCTCGACCACGACGACGAACTCGTCGCCGCCGAGCCGGGCGACGACGTCCCCGCCGCGCAGGCAGCCGGCCATCCGGGCGCTGACGACGCGCAGCAGCTCGTCGCCGGCGGCGTGCCCGTGGGTGTCGTTGACGGCCTTGAAGTGGTCGAGGTCGACGAACAGCAGCCCGACCCGGCCGTCGTGCCGGGCCATCCGGTGCAGGGAGGCGTCGATGAGCTCGGAGGCCTGCGCGCGGTTGGGCAGCTCGGTGAGGGCGTCGTGGGAGGCCTGGTGGGCCAGGACGGCCTGCAGCCGTTCGCGTTCCTGCAGCGCGACGACCATCTGCCGGACCGAGGCGTGGACGACCTCGCCCAGCGGACCGTGGACGGGGCGGGTGACGACGTCGGCGTCGAGCGCCCCGTCGGCCACGGCCTGCGCCTGGTCCCGGACGCGGCGCAGGTTCGCGACCGCCACGGCGAGCCCGCGGGCGACCGTCCTGACCTCGACCGGGCCGCCCTCCTCGACGTCGACGAGCTCGCCGTCGCTGACCGCGCGCGCCTGCTCGGCCAGCCGGCTCAACGGCAGGGCGATCCAACGGCGCAGCAGCAGGGCCGCCGCGAGCGTGCCGAGGACGATGACCGAGCAGGCCCCGACGAGCAGCCGCAATGTCGCCTGCGCCCGGTCCACGGGGCCGACGGCGAGCTCCCGGGCGGTCTCCCCCGTCTCCTCGACGACGGCGCGGACCGCGGTGTCGCGGGCCGTGTTCGCGGCGGCGAGCCCGACGAAGCTCTCCAGGGACGCGTCGGTGACCTGGCGGGCCCCCTCGTCGAGGGGGTCGTCGACGGCCCGGGCCGCGGCGCCGGTCGTGGCCGCGCGCCACGCGGCGGCCAGGCCCGGGGACCCCTGGGACAGCACGTCGGCCGACGCCGCCCGGTAGCCGCCCCAGGCCTGCAGGAAGGCCTCGCGGTTGGCGGTCCGTTCGGCTCCGTCGCCCGCGGTGGCCGCGAAGTACAGCGGGACCTCGACGCCGGCCAGCGCCGAGGCGCGGGAGACGAGCTGCAGGTCGGCGAGCGCCCGGGTGCCCTCCTCGTCCAGGCCCTGGGCGCGGGCGGACTGCAGCAGGGTGCTCACGCGGGTGGCGAGCTCGTCGGTGACGCGCTGGTAGCCGGCGAAGACGGCGTCGAGGTCCCCACCCCGGGCGCCGGTCCGCAGCTGGGCCACGGTCGCCGCCGTGCTCTCGGCGAGGGCCCGGGAGCCCTCGTTCCGACGAGCCTCGTCCAGGGCGCCGTCGGTGTCGCGGCTGACGGTGAGGGCCTGACCGGCGAGCGTGGGGCGGGCGAGGGAGGACAGGGAGGTCACGGCGTCCTGGTCGACGCCGACGGAGGCCGCCGTGCGGGGGTCGTCGAGCACGGCCTGGCCGAGCACGGGCACGACCTCGCGGGCGACGGCCGCGCGCACGGCGTCCAGCGCGACGGCCGCGGCGACGTCGTCGGCGGCGGTCTCCGCCGTCTGCGCGCGGCGGGCCTGCTCGTCGACGGCGTAGGCCATCAGGCCGACGAGCCCCAGGACGGGGACGAGGACGAGCGCGATGAGGCTGCGCCGCAACGTGCCTGCTCGTCCCCGCAGCAGCGCTGCGACCCTGCGTGACGGCCGGCGCGTGCGGGCGCTGGGCAGCGTCACGAGGGCTCCTCGAAGGCGGGGGGTCACCTGTTGGTCACAGGGGGTCACCCAGAGGGTGTCACGTCCGGGGCTCGGTGACGAGGACGGGCGTCGCCGGCAGCTCCGCGGCCGGGAGCTCGGACGGGGGCACCGGACGGGCGAAGAGGTAGCCCTGCGCCGCGTCGCAGGAGGCCGCCAGCAGGGCGGACAGCTGCCCGTCCTCCTCCACGCCCTCGGCGACGACGCCGAGCGAGAAGCTGTGCGCCGCACTGATGAGCAGCCGCACGAGGTCGGCGTTGCCCGCCTCGGGGGAGGAGACGAAGCTGCGGTCGATCTTCAGCACGTCCACGGGCAGCCGGGACAGCTGCCCGATCGAGGTGTAGCCCGTCCCGAAGTCGTCGATGGCGACCCGCACGCCGAGCTCGCGCAGCGACCGCAGGTGCTCCAGCGCGAGGGGCTCGTCGACGAGGACGGTCTCGGTGATCTCGACCGTCAGCCGGTTCGGGTGGATCCCGCTGGCCGTCAGGGCGTCGGTGACGGCGTCGAGCAGGTGCGCCTGGGCCAGGTGCCGACCGGAGATGTTGACGGCGACGTCGAGCCCGCCGCGGTGACCGCCCTCGGCGTCCCAGCGCACGAGCTGCGCCGTCGCCTCCGCCAGGGCCCAGCGGCCGAGGTCGCACACGAGCGAGGACGCCTCGGCGACGGGGATGAAGGCGTCCGGCGGGACGAGCCCGTGCCCGGGGCGGATCCAGCGGACGAGGGCCTCCACGCTCTTGGTCCGGCCGGTCTCGAGGTCGAGGACCGGCTGGTAGTAGAGGACGAGCTCGCCGCTGTCCAGGCCGCTGCGCAGCGCCGTCTCGAGCTCGGTGCGGGCGCTGAGCTCGGCGCGCAGCTCGTCGTCGAAGACCTCCACGACACCGCGACCGGCGCCCTTGGCGCGGTAGGCGGCCGCGTCGGCGTCCCGGACGAGGCGTTCGGCGTCCAACGTGCCGGGCACGCTCACCGCGACGCCGACGCTCGCCCCGACCCGCACGTGCTGGGCCTGCGGCAGCCCCGCGAGGGCGACGGGGGCGCTGAGCGCGGTGATGAGGCGCTCGCCGAGGTCGACGAGGCCCTTCTCGTCCTCCACGCCCTCGACCAGGACGACGAACTCGTCGCCCCCCAGTCGGCAGACGACGTCGCCCCCGCGCACGGTGGCGTGCATCCGGGCCGCGGCCGTCCGCAGCAGCTCGTCGCCGGCGGCGTGCCCGAAGCTGTCGTTGACGGCCTTGAAGTGGTCGAGGTCGAGGAACAGCAGGCCGACGCGGCTGCCCTGGCGGGCGGCGCGGTGCAGGGCGCGTTCGGTGAGCACGAGGGTCTGCGCGCGGTTGGGCAGCTCGGTCAGGGCGTCGTGCGCGGCCTGGTGGGCGAGGTCGGCCTGCAGCTGCTCGCGCTCGTGGAAGGCGGCGAGGACCTGCGTCACCGAGGCGTGGACGATCTGGCCCAGCGGACCGGGCACGGGCGTGCGGACGACCTCGCAGTCGAGCTCGCCGGCGGCGATCGCCTCGGCCTGGACCTGCACGCGGCGCAGGGTGTCGACAGCCGCCGCGAGGCCCTGGGCGACGACGCGGACCTCCGTCGGCCCCTGCTCCTGGACGTCGACGAGCTCGCCGGCGGCGACCGAGCGGGACTGCTCGGCGAGGCGGCCCAGCGGCCCGGCGATCACCCGCCGGACGACGAGGGTCCCGACGAGGGTCGCGGCGACGACCAGCCCGCACAGGACGAGCAGCTGCTGCAGCTCGCGGCGGGCCACGTCGGCCTGCGCCTGGGCCTCGTCGACGACGACGGCGGCCGCCCGGGCGAGCACCGCGCGCAGGGCCGCGTCGCGGTCGGCCGAGCCCATGCCGACGACGGTCAGCCCGGCGAGGGTGGTCGTGGCGTCGCGGTCGGTGGTCGCCGCGAGCACCTCGTCGAGCCGCTGCGAGCTCACGGACTCCTCCGCCGCGGACCAGTCGGCGGCGATGGCGGGGTCGGTCAGCGCGACGACGTCGGCCGAGGCCTGCTGGTAGGCGCCCCAGACCCGCAGGAAGTCCCGCCGGTGGACGGTCTGGGCGTCCGCGACCGTGCCCAGGTAGGCGGTGATCTCGTGGCTGGCCAGGGCCGAGGCGCGCGACACGCGCTGGAGGTCGGCCAGGGCCGAGGCGAGGTCGCCCTCGAGGCCGAGGCTGCGGGCCTCCTTGAGGTGCGCGTTGACCTGCGTGGTGAGGTCGGACAGGAGATGGTCGTAGAGCGCCAGCCCCGTGTCGACGTCACCGGCCGTCATGGTCCGGGCCTGCAGGAGCCGCTCCGGCAGCGCGGCGACGACGGCGGCCCGGGCCGCGTCCCCCGTCCGGGCGGCCGCGACGGCGGCGTCGGTGGCGGCCGTGCTGCCGGCCGAGCCGGAGGTCGTCCGCTCGCTGAGGATGCGCTCCGCGGCCTCGGGGGTCAGCCCGAAGGCGGCCAGGACGCGCGGCTGCCGCAGCGCGGCCGCCCCCAGGACCGGGACGACCTCCTGGCCGACGGCGCTGCGGACGTCGTCGAGGGCCACGGCGGTGCGGACCTCGTGCAGCGCCGTCTCGGCGTCCCGGGCGTGGCCCAGCCGGTCGTCGACCCCGACGACCGCGACCGCGCTCAGCCCGACGACCGGCACGAGGACCAGGGCGAGCAGGGTGCTCTGCAGGGGTCGGCTGCGGCGCGGTCGGCGGGGGAGGCGGGTGCGCGCAGGGGTCACGAGGGGCGTCTCGTCCCGCGCGGGAACGGACCTGAGCCGTTCCGCGCGCAACCACCCGTCTGCCGCGGAACCCCTGGAAGACAAGGGGTTCCGCTTCTAGAAGGTCAGGGCTTGAGGAGGACCTTCAGCGCCCCGCGGCGGGCGGCGAGCTCGTCGAGGGCGTCCTTCGCCTCGGCCAGGTCGAACTCGTGGGTGATGAGCGGCGTCGGGTCCAGGATCCCCGCGGAGAACGCCCGGACGGCGTAGGCCCAGGCCCGCGTCGGCGCGCCGAAGACGGTCAGGACGTGGACGTTGCGCGAGACCAGCTCGAGGGAGGACAGGTCGTCGGCGTCCTGGGCCGGGATGCCCGTCAGGACGACGCGGCCCCCGCGGCGGGCCAGGCGGACGGACGTGCGGGCGATGCCCGGGACGCCCGCGGCCTCGATGACGGCGTCGAACGTCGCGCCCAGCGTCGAGGCGTCGCCGGTGTAGTGCGCGGCGCCGCAGCGCTCGGCGAGCTCGCGGCGCTCGTCGTTGTGGTGGACGACCGTGACCTCGCAGCCGGCGCCCTCGAGCAGCTGCACGCACAGCAGCCCCAGCGTCCCGGCGCCGACGACCGCGACCTTCGAGCCCGCGGTGACGTCGGCCAGCAGGACGGCCTCGGCGACGCACGCGGCGGGTTCGATGCCGGCCGCCGCGCGCAGGTCGGCGCCCTCGGGCAGCAGGTGCAGGTACCGCGCCGGCAGCGTCAGCCACGTCGACCAGCCGCCGGGGAGGGTGAACCCCGTCTCCTCGTAGTCCTGCGGCCAGCCCTCGGTGTCGCCCTCGACCGAGGCCGGGGTGCCCTCGGCGGTGCGGATCCCCTGGCCGACGACGCCGCGGCCGACGAGCTGCTCGGGGACGCCCGCGCCCACCGCGCGGACCGTGCCGGACCACTCGTGGCCCGGGACGACGGGGTAGCGGACGAACTCCGCCGGGCGGGTGCCCGCGAAGACCTCGCGGTCGGAGCCGCAGATGCCGCAGTACGCGACCTCGACGAGCGCCTCGCCCGGGCCGGGTTCGGCGTGGGTGGTGTCGACGAGTTCGAGGGAGCCGGGTTCGGTGATCCGGACGGCGCGGCCGGTGCGCTGGGTCATGGGCGCAACGTATCCGGTCCTCGGGGTCGGTCCCGTCCGCCGGGTGTCGGGGCGTTCTCGCGGCTGGGTTGGTGCTCGTTGGCCCCACGAGGCCGATGACCGTCACCGTTGGGCCAACGAGCCCCAACCCGCGGCGCGGGGTGCGGCGTCAGGCGCTCTGGCCCTCGGCGCGCTCGATGACCTCGGTGAGGGCGGCGACGAGGCGCTGGGCCTCGGGCAGCGACAGCTGCGCGATGTCGCCGATGAAGACGCGCGGGCCGAAGCGGCGCAGAACGGTCTGGCCGTTCTCGGCGTAGGCGAGGTCGGTGGACTCCAGGCGCACGGGGCAGGGACGCTCGGCGCCCTCGTCGCCTTCGAGCGGGACGACGCGGGCCTCGTAGCTGTGCAGCCACCCGCCCTCGACCTCCAGGCCCCGGGAGGCCCACTTGGGCGCGTCCCAGCGGATCACCTGGACCGAGTCGTCCGCGACCTGCGAGGGGCTGGCCGCGGGGGTGCGCTGGTCGTCCATCGAGGCTCCACAACTGAGAAGTAGGCGTCAAGAAGTACTGCTGAACGTGAAGGAGGCGTCGCACAGAGTTGCTGGGCCAGCCTGCCAGACGTTCGGCGGTTTCGCGGAGTGTTCGCTAGAACACTCTCCGTTGATCTTGAGCACACATCCGGCGTCCCGCAGGTTGCCGGGGGGTCACCCCCACCGGCACCATCGGAGCGTGCTCCCGCCGCTGGTCGTGCTCGACCCGTTCTGGCCGAGCCGGCGCGCGTACCTCTTCGACGGGCTGTGTCGGCGCTCCTGACGCGCCCCGACCCCACCCCGCCCAGCCGAAGGACGAACCGTGAGCACCGAGAACACCCCTGCCGTCGACCCCGCGACCTGGAGCTTCGAGACCCTCCAGGTCCACGCCGGGCAGACCCCCGACCCCACGACGGGCGCCCGCGCGCTGCCGATCTACCAGACGACGAGCTACGCCTTCCGCGACACCGAGCACGCGGCGGCCCTCTTCGGCCTGACCGAGATGGGCAACATCTACACGCGGATCATGAACCCGACGCAGGACGTCGTCGAGCAGCGCATCGCCGCGCTCGAGGGCGGCGTCGGCGCCCTGCTCGTCGCCTCCGGCCAGGCCGCCGAGACGCTGGCGATCCTCAACATCGCCTCCGCCGGCGACCACGTCGTCTCCAGCCCGCGGCTGTACGGCGGCACGTACAACCTCTTCCACCACACGCTGCCCAAGATGGGCATCACCGTGAGCTTCGTGCAGGACCCGGACGACCCGGCGTCGTGGGCCGCGGCCGTCCGCCCCGAGACCAAGCTGTTCTACGGCGAGACGATCTCCAACCCCGCCGGTGACGTCCTCGACATCGAGGTCGTCGCGGGGGTCGCGCACGAGCACGGCGTCCCGCTCGTCGTCGACAACACCATCGCGACGCCGTACCTCGTCCGCCCGCTCGAGCACGGCGCCGACATCGTCGTGCACTCCGCGACGAAGTACCTCGGCGGCCACGGCACGACCATCGCCGGGGCGATCGTGGACTCCGGCCGCTTCGACTGGGCCGCCTCGGGCCGCTTCCCGGGCCTGACGACGGCCGACCCGAGCTACCACGGCGTCGTCTTCACCGACGCGGTCGGTCCGCTGGCCTACCTCATCAAGCTGCGCGTGCAGCTGCTGCGCGACCTCGGTCCCGCCGTCGCGCCGTTCAACGCGTTCCTCATCGCTCAGGGCCTGGAGACGCTGTCGCTGCGCATGGAGCGGCACGTCGAGAACGCCGGGAAGGTCGCCACCTTCCTCGCCGAGCGCGACGACGTCCTGTCGGTGAACTGGGCCTCGCTGCCGAGCTCGCCGTGGCACGCGCAGGCGCGCAAGTACGCACCCAAGGGGTCCGGCGCCGTCCTGGCTTTCGAGATCGCCGGCGGCCTCGCCGCGGGCCGGGCCTTCGTCGACGCGCTCGTCCTGCACAGCCACGTCGCCAACATCGGCGACGTCCGCTCGCTCGTCGTGCACCCGGCGTCCACGACGCACAGCCAGCTGACGGAGGAGCAGCAGCGCTCCTCCGGCGTCACCCCGGGCCTGGTCCGCCTCGCCGTCGGGGTCGAGAACATCGACGACGTCCTGGCCGACCTGCGGGTCGGGTTCGCGGCGGCGCAGGCCGCCCGGGGCGCCGCGGTGTCCGCCTGACCCTCCGGGGTCGGGGACACTGGGGACGTCGAGGGGGTGCGAACGCGCGTGGTCGTCGCTGAAGTGGGTCGCAACGTGGGTGCACGGGAACTGGCTGCGGACGTGCCGGGGCAGGTGTCGCGCGCCCTGGCGCCCGCCGCACCGCCCGCCACCGGCGCGTGGCGCGAGGGGGACCCGGTCGGGCACCGGCGCTTCGCCGACGTCGGTGACCTCCCGCTGCAGCTCGGCGGGGTGCTGCCCCAGGTCCGGCTCGCGTACGAGACGTGGGGCACGCTCGCGCCGGACGGGTCCAACGCCGTCCTCGTCGAGCACGCCCTGACCGGGGACTCCCACGTCACGGGCGAGGCCGGACCGGGCCACCCGACCGCCGGCTGGTGGTCGGCGCTCGTCGGCCCCGGCAGGGCGCTCGACACCGACCGCTGGTTCGTCGTCGCGGCCAACGTCGTCGGCGGCTGCCAGGGCAGCACGGGTCCGTCCTCGCCGCGGCCGGGCACGTCCCGGCCGTGGGGGTCGGCCTTCCCGCGCCTGACGGTCGCCGACCAGGTCGCGGCCGAGGTCCGCCTCGCCGACCACCTCGGCATCGCCCGGTTCGCCGCGGTCCTGGGCGGGTCGATGGGCGGCATGCGGTCGCTGGAGTGGGCTGCGGCGCAACCGGACCGCGTCGGCGCCGCGCTCGTGCTGGCCTCGGCCGCGGCCTCCAGCGCCGACCAGATCGGCGGGCAGTCCGCCCAGATCACGGCCGTCGTCTCCGACCCCGGCTGGCGCGGGGGCGACTACCACGACGCCCCCGACGGGCAGGGCCCGCACACCGGCCTCGGCCTGGCCCGGCGGCTCGCGCACCTGTCGTACCGGACGGCCGCGGAGCTCGACGTCCGCTTCGGCCGGGACGCCCAGTTCGGCGAGGACCCGCTGGACCCGAGCGCGCCGGGACGCTACGCGGTCCAGAGCTACCTCGACCACCACGCCGACAAGCTGGTCCGCCGCTTCGACGCCGGTTCCTACGTCGCGCTCACCGACGCCATGAACACGTGGGACGTGGGCCTGGGCCGCGGCGGGACGGAGGCGGCGCTCGCGGCCCTGCGGACGCCCCTGGTCGTGGTGGCGGTCGACTCGGACCGGCTCTACCCCGTCGCCGACTCCCGTCGCATCGTCGACGCGGCCCCGTCGGTCGTGGGGGGTCTGCGCGTCGTCACCTCGACGTCGGGCCACGACGGGTTCCTGCTCGAGGCCGACCAGATCGCCCCGGTCGTCACCGAGACCCTGGAGCTGGGCCGCCGCGGCTGAGGCGGACCCCGACGACGCAGCCCGCCGCGGCGGCGAGGAGCACGAGCCCGGCGACGGCCGCGAGCAGCCCCCACCCCTGACCGGAGGTCAGCAGCACCGTGCCGCCCTGGAACGGGGTGGGGCAGCCCGGCGCCGCGATCCAGCCGAAGTCGAACGTCCGGGGCCGCAGCAGGACGGCGGCGCCGGCCGCCAGCAGCACCGCCCCGGCGACCGTCAGCAGGACGAGCGGGATCCTCGGGGTGTGCACCGGGTCACGTTCCCACGGCCGGGTCAGGCCGATCGCGATCACGCCGATGGAACGTTCGTGCGCACAGTGCTGGACCTCCCCGTCAAGACCAAGATCTTCGCCCTCATCGCCCTGATGGCGGTGGTCTCCGTCGTCATCGGCGCCGTGGGGGTGTCCCGCGTCCTGGAGCTCCGCTCGGACATGGCGAACACCCAGCGCCTGCACGTCGCACCCCGCACCCACCTCACCGACGCGCAGCGCTGGTTCCAGGCGACGAAGACCCGCGTCATCGAGTACGGGCCCGTCGCCGAGGCCGACCGCGCGAAGATCCTGCAGGAGCAGGACGAGTACCGCGCCAAGCTCGAGGCGTCCCTCGCGGCCTACCAGCCGTTCGTCGTCGACGGCGCCTCGATGGCCGACGCGCAGCAGCAGCTCACGGCCTACTGGGCCGCGTTCGACGCCATCAAGCCTGTCGCCGACCAGGGCCCGCTGGCCTACGAGGCCGCGTACATCGAGCAGGTCCGCGGCATCACCACGACGTTCCTCAACGACGTCGCCGCGGAGCTCGACAAGCAGACCGAGCTGGGCAACGCGGCCGTCGCCCGCGCCGACCGCGCGGCGGGGACGGCCGTCACGGTCATCGTCGTCGTGGGGGTCCTCGGCCTGCTGCTGAGCGGGGTCCTCGCCACGGTCGTCGGGTCGACGATCGTGCGCCGCATCCACCGCCTGCGCGAGTCCGCCCTGTCGCTGGCCGAGGGCGACCTCACCCACGACGTGACCGTGGACTCCCGCGACGAACTGGGCGTCACCGCCGGCGCGCTGAACACCGCGCTGGGGAACCTGCGCTCGCTGCTGAGCGCCGTGGGCCACTCCTCGACCGCGGTGTCCGCGGCCGCCGAGGAGATGACCGCGACCGCGGCCGGCATCGCCGACTCCGCCCACCGGACGTCCACGCAGGCCCAGGTCGTCGCCTCCGCCGCCCACGAGGTGTCGACGAACCTGCAGACCGTCGCGGCCAGCGCCGAGGAGATGGGTGCCTCGATCGCCGAGATCTCCGGCGGCACCACCGAGGTCGCCCGCGTCGCCGGGACGGCCGTGGCGATCGCGGACTCCACGAACAGCACGGTGTCGGCGCTGGGGGAGAGTTCCCGCGAGATCGGCAACGTCATCAAGGTCATCACCGCGATCGCGGAGCAGACGAACCTGCTGGCGCTCAACGCGACCATCGAGGCGGCCCGCGCGGGCGACGCCGGCAAGGGTTTCGCCGTCGTCGCCGGCGAGGTCAAGGAACTGTCGGTGCAGACCGCGCAGGCCACCGAGGACATCGCCCGCCGGGTCCAGCGGATCCAGGAGGACGCGACGTCCGCGGCGTCCGCCATCGGCGAGATCGTCGACGTCATCACGCAGATCTCCGACCACCAGGGCACCATCGCCTCGGCCGTGGAGGAGCAGACCGCGACGACGGCGGAGATGAACCGCAACGTCGCCGACGCCGCCCTGGGGTCCGGTCAGATCGCCGAGAACGTCGGCTCCGTCGCCGAGGCCGCGTCGGTGACGAGCGAGGGCGTCGCCCAGACCCGCGCCGCGGTCTCGGAGTTGTCGAGCATGGCCGTGCAGCTGCGCGAGCAGGTCGCCCGCTTCCGCGTCTAGGACCCCCGGCTGCGGCGACGGCTCCCCGGGACAGCCGAACGCCCCGACCCTTCTGCAGGGTCGGGGCGTCCGGGTCCTCGGGGCCGGTCGGGTCAGGGGACGGTGACCGGCGTCTTCTGCTCCTGCTGCGCCGGGGCGTTGTGCGCCGGGTCCATCGACGTCTCGTCGAACGGACGGTTCCCGGCCAGGACCGCGGAGAGCTGCTCGCGGTCCAGCGTGCGGCTCCAGGTGGCGATGACGAGGGTTCCGACCGTGTTCCCGATGAAGTTCGTCACCGCGCGGGCCTCGGACATGAACCGGTCGATGCCGACGATGAGGCCGACGCCGTCGAGCAGGGCGGGCTTGTGGGCGGCGAGACCGCCGGCCAGCGTGGCGAGCCCGGCGCCGGAGACCCCGGCCGCGCCCTTGGAGGCCACGACCATGAACAGCAGCAGCGAGACCTGCTCGGGGATCGACAGCGGGTCGCCGAGCGAGGTGGCGATGAACAGCGAGGCCATCGTCAGGTAGATCGCGGTGCCGTCGAGGTTGAAGGAGTACCCGGTCGGGACGACGATGCCGACGGTCGACTTCGAGACGCCGGCGTGCTCCATCTTGGCGATGAGGCGGGGCAGCGCGGTCTCGGAGCTGGACGTGGAGACGATGAGCAGGATCTCGCGGGCCACGTACTTCAGGACCTTGAACAGCGAGATCTTCGCGACGACCCGCAGCAGCAGGCCGAGGACGATGAAGATGAACAGCGCGCAGGTCAGGTAGAACCCGATCATGACGATCGCGAGCGCCTTCAGCGCCTCGACGCCCGTCTCGCCGACGACGGCCGCGATGGCGCCGAACGCCCCGACCGGCGCGGCCCACATGACCATCGCGAGGACCTTGAAGACGATCTTCTTGATGGCCTCGATGGCGACGAGGGCCTTCTGGCCGGTCTCGCCGAGGCCCTGGATCGCGAACCCGACGAGGAGGGCGACGAACAGCGCCTCGAGGACCGAGCCGTCGGTGAGGGCCGAGGGCAGCGAGGTCGGGATGATGCCGAGCAGGAACTCGGTGGTGCCGCCGCTCTCGCCCGCCTTCTCGGCGAGCTCAGCGCCCTGGCCGCGCAGCGCGTCGGTCAGCTGAAGGTTGGTGGTCGGCAGCAGGTTCCCGACGACGAGGCCGATGACGAGCGCGAAACCGCTCATCACGAGGAAGTACAGCAGGGCGACCCCGCCGACCCGGCCGACCTGCGCGGCCTGCCGGACCGAGCCGATGCCGAGGACGATGGTGCAGAAGATGACCGGCGCGATCATCATCTTCACCAGGGCGACGAAGCCCGTCCCGAGCGGCTTGAGCTCCTTGCCGAGGTCGGGCGCCAGCAGCCCCACGGCGATGCCGGCGGCCACCGCGACGATCACGGCGATGTACAGGAAGTGCGTGCGGTCGCGCTTCCTGGCGACCTGCGGAGTGGAGAACGGCGAAGCGGAGTTCTGAGCGCCTGTGCTCATGGGACCCTCTCGGTGACGTCCGGGAACTGCTGGCTGAAGGACTGGGGTGATGGTGCTCACAGGTGGTCGGACCGGTCGCGCTTCCGGTCGTTTCGTTCACGTCCCCGCGGCCGCGGGGACGGGGAGCCCGCGGCGCCGCCGGCACTGGACGCTCGCCTCCCGCGTCCTCGTCCTGCAGCTGCTCGTCGTGGGCATCGTCCTGGTGGCGGCGACGGCGGCCCTGGGCTGGCAGCTGCGCACCGACACCCGCCGCGACGCCACGACCCAGGTCGCCGACGTGGCCGCGGCCGTGGCGCAGGCCCCGGACGTCCGCGACGGGCTCGCCGATCCCGCGACGGCGGACCGGGCGGGCATCCAGCAGCACGTCGAGGACGTCCGCCGGGCGACGGGCGTCTACTTCATCACCGTCATGGACCGCGACAAGGTCCGGTGGACGCACCCGGACCCCTCCCGCATCGGGCAGACGTTCGTCGGCAACGCCGACGCGGCCCTGGCCGGCGGGGAGGTCGTGGAGACCTACACGGGCACCCTCGGGCCGTCGGTGCGGGCCGTCCTGCCGGTGCGCGGGCCCGACGGCACCGTCGTCGGCGCCGTCGCGGCGGGGGTGGCGACCGGGTCGGTCACCCAGGCGCTCGTGGACCGGCTGCCCGTCCTCGTGCTGGCCCTGGCCCTGGCCCTCGCGCTGTCCCTCGTCGGCAGCTGGGCACTGTCGCGGTGGGTGCGCCGCCGCACCCACGGCCTCGAACCGGCCGACCTGACCCGCATGTGGGAGGTCAACGACGCCGTCCTGCACTCCCTGCGCGAGGGGCTCGTCGTCGTGGACCCCTCCGGGCACGTGCAGGTGGCCAACGACGAGGCGCGGCGGCTGCTGCCGACCGGTGAGGGCGGCGAGCTGGAGCTCGGTCCCGCGCTCACCCGGTTGCTGGAGGCCGGCGAGGACGTCGTCGACGACGTGCAGGTGACCGACGACCGCGTCCTCGTCGTCAGCCGGCTCGACGCGCACTGGGAGGGCCGCCGGGTCGGCACGGTGGTGACGCTGCGCGACCACACCGAGCTGCAGGCCCTGACGCGCGACCTCGACGCCGTGCGCGCCCTGGCCGAGGCGCTGCGGTCCCAGGCCCACGAGTCGGCGAACCGGCTGCACGTCGTCGTGACCCTCGTCGAGCAGGGGCAGCCCGACCGTGCCGTCGAGTTCGCGACGGCGGAACTGGCTGCGGCGCAGCAGCTCACGGACCTCGTCGTCGCGGACGTGGCCGATCCGGCCGTCGCGGCGCTCCTCATCGGCAAGTCCGCCCAGGCGGCCGAGCGGGGGGTCGAGCTGGAGGTCGAACCCGACACCGCCCTGGCCGAGGGGCTGCTCCCGGCGCGCGACCTCGTGACGGTCGTCGGCAACCTCGTCGACAACGCCGTCGAGGCCGCGCTGGAGGCCCCCGGACCGCGCTGGGTCCGCGTCCGCATCACCGCCCCGGCCGGCCGGGTCGAGGTGCGCGTCACCGATTCCGGCGAGGGGCTCGGCGCGGCGGGGCTCGAGCGCGCGATGCAGCGCGGCTGGTCGCGCAAGGAGCACCGGTTGTCCCCCGAGGGGGCGCACGGTCTCGGGCTCGCGCTGGTGGGGCAGGTCGTCCGGCGGCACGGTGGGACGGTGCGCGTGGAGGAACCCGTGACGCTCGACGACGGCGGCGGGACGGTCGTGGTCGACCTGCCGGTCCGGGTCGCGGTGACCCGGTGATCCGCGTCCTCGTCGTCGAGGACGACCCGCTGCTCGCGGCCGGGCACGCCGACAAGGTCTCCGCCGTGCCCGGGTTCACCGTCGCGGCCGTGGCGAACTCCGGGCGGCAGGCGCTCGCCGCGGTGGGGGCCGCCGGGGAGCGGACGCCCATCGACCTCGTCCTGCTCGACATGACGCTGCCCGACGTCGACGGCCTGCAGGTGCTGCGGGCGCTGCGGGCGGCGGCGGTGCCCGCCGACGTCATCGCGGTGACGGCCGCGCGCGACCCCGCGGTCGTCCGGCAGTCCCTGTCGATGGGCGTCGTGCAGTACCTGCTGAAGCCGTTCACGGCCGCCGCCCTGGAGGAGCGGCTGCGCGCCTACGCGCGGTTCCGCGCCGACGTCGCGGCCGCCTCGGGGGACCACGGCATCGACCAGCAGGCCATCGACGAGGCGCTCTCGCAGCTGCGCACCTCCGCCGTCCCGGCCCGCGGGGTGGCCGGGCCGACGCTGCAGGCCGTCGTCGCTGCGCTGCGGGAAGCGCCTGCGGGACAGGGGCTCTCCGCGGCGGAAGTGGCGGCGGGGACGGGGCTGTCGCGCGTGTCGGCCCGCCGCTACCTCGAGCACCTGACGACGGCGGGACGGGCCCGGCGCGAACCGCGCTACGGCGGGTCCGGGCGGCCCGAGCTGGCCTACCACCCGACGCCCGCGCTCTGAGACCCCGCGCCGGTGCGACGGCCCCGCCGAGGTCGACTCCCCTCCGGTCGACCCCGGCGCGAACGGCCTTTCGCCCCGGCGATGAGGGTATCGACTCCCGTGGGCCCCGAGTTCCGGGACCGGTGGCCTAGGGTGCGGGGCGTGGCAGCAGCGGAGCGCATCACCGACCGGCTCGTGGGACACGGCGAGGGGCCCTGCTGGTCCCCGACGTGGGGAGGTCTGCGCTTCGTCGACCTCTACGAGGGCGACATCGTGACCCTCGGCCCCGACGGGAGCACGTCGCGCAGGCACTACGGGGACGTCGTCGCGATCACCCGGCCGCGCGTCGGCGGGGGAGCGGTCGTCGCCGTCGAGCGCGGCATCGTCCTCGAGGACGCCGACGGCGAGCTGACCCGCCTGCCCGAGCTGTGGGGTCCGCGCGTGCGGATCCGCATGAACGAGGGCGGCTGCGACCCCGACGGCCGCTTCTACGCCGGGAACATGGCCTACGACCAGGCCGACGGGAAGGGCGAGGGTCGCGGCGCGGTTTTCCGCATGGACGCCGACCGGAACGTCGAGGTCGTGGTCGAGCACGTGACGATCTCCAACGGCCTCGGCTGGAGCCCGGACGGGACCCTGGCGTACTACAACGACACCGCCACCGGCCGCACCGACGTCTTCGACTACTCCCGCGACGGTGGGCTGACGAACCGCCGCCCGTTCGCCCAGGTCAACGACGAGAGCGGGACCAACCGCCCCGACGGGCTGTGCGTCGACGCCGAGGGCGGGGTGTGGATGGGCCTGTTCGGCGGGTCCGCCGTCCGCCGCTACGCCCCCGACGGCACGCTGGACGCCGTCGTCGAGGTCGGCGCCCGGCAGGTCACGGCCTGCACCTTCGGCGGGGACGACTACTCCGAGCTGTTCATCACGACGTCGCGCGAGGGCCTCGCGGACGACGACGACCCCGCGGCCGGGAGCATCTTCCGGTACGTGCCGGGCGTGCAGGGGATGCCGGCGCTGCCCTACGCGGGCTGACGGCGTCCCCGGGGGTTCAGCAGCGGACGACGCGGACGAGGGACTCGGCGACGACGAGGTCGCTGGTCCTCGTCACGTCGACGCAGTCGCCGGGGCGCAGCCCGGCCAGGGCGAGGTGCTCGACGTGCTCGCGGTCCAGGCAGACGTCGTGCCCGGAGGTGGTGAGGCACACCTCGTCGGTGCGGGCGCTCGTCACGGTGCCGGCGGTCGTCGTCGGTGCGGGCTGGCGCAGCAGGACCGTCCCGGCGAACGCGACGAGCGCGGCCATCACGAGGACGGGCACCACCCGACCGAGCCTGCGCTTGTGCACATGGGGTCATCGACCCCTGGGACGACCCGCTTGAGGTCGGGCCGCGGAGTCAGGCCCCGGGTCAGGCAGGGGTGTGCGCCTCGCGCACGGGCGGTTCGGGGGCGGGGGACCCGCCGTCGTGGCGTCCCTCGGCCTCGTCGCGCAGGCGCTGGGAGAACTCCTCGGCCATCATCAGCCGGTCCCGCAGCTTCTCCACGCGCGCCTCGGCGGCCTGCCGGAACTCGTCGAGCTTGGCGAACAGCTCCTCGCGGGGCGTCTGCGAGGGGACGCGGCCGTCGAGGGCGTCGAGGACGGACAGCAGCTCCCGCATCTCGTCCAGGGAGAAGTCCAGCGGCTTCATGCGCTTGAGGACGAGGAGCCGGTAGACGTCCATCTCGGTGTAGAGGCGGAACCCGCCGGGCGTGCGCTGGGTCGGGGTGACCAGGCCCATCTCGTCGTAGTAGCGGATGGTGCGGAAGCTGTACCCGACCCGCTCGACGACCTCGCCGATCTGCATGAGTCCCGACACCACTACCCCCTGCTCGTCGGCCCGTCGTCGTCACGACGACAGTCGATCGTAACGGTCGGGGCACGTCGGGACGGCACCCTCGGCGTCGTCTCACCCGTTCGTTCGCGCAACCGACCGCGCGCCAGGTGTTCCCAGCGGGGCGGGTGGTGGCTACTCTTCACGCTGTGACGGGTCTGACTACTCTGGGTGACGACTGTGACTGAGCGCACCACCCGCCGGACGCTGCTGCTGGCGTTCGCCTCCGCCGTCCCCGTCGCCGCCCTCGCGGGACTGCAGGGGTCCGCGGCCGCCGACCCCGTCTACCCCAGCCAGGGCGACGTCGACGCGGCCCAGTCCGCGGCCGACGCCAAGGCCGCCCAGGTCGCCTCCCTCCAGGCCCAGTTGGCCGCTCAGCAGGACGCGCTCGACGCCGCGCAGACGAAGCTGTCCGTCGCCGCCGAGGACTACGACGAGGCCCGCGCGCTCCTGCAGCAGCGCACCGAGGAGGCCACCGCCGCCCAGGCCGCCGCCGACCGCGCGGCCGCCGCCTACGCCCAGGCCCGCACCGCGCTGGGCCGCGTCGCCTCCGAGCAGTACCGCGGGGTCTCCGACGGGTGGTCCCCGCTGGCCACCGTCGTGACGACCGGCGACATCGAGGGCTACGTCAACGGCCAGGCCACCCTCGACCACGTCGCGGGCAACCGCGCCGACGTCCAGCAGGAGGCCGCCGATGCCAAGGCGCTCGCGCAGTCCACCGCCGCGCAGGCCGCCGCCGCCAAGACGGCGCAGGAGGACGCGACGACGAAGGCCGCCGCCGCCCGCGCCGTCGCCCAGCAGGCCGCCGACGCCGCCAACAGCGTGGTCGCGTCCACGCAGCAGCAGACGGACGCGCTCCTCGCCCAGCTCGCGACGCTGCAGCAGACGACCGTCCAGCTCGAGCAGCAGCGGCAGGCCGGTCTGGAGGCCGAACGTCAGGCCGCCGCGGCCGCCGCCGCCCAGGCCGCGGCGCAGGCGGCCGCGCGCGCCTCCTCCGCCGGCGGGGGGTCGGCCGCCTCCGTCCGCCGGGCCGCCGCCCCGACGGCGGGCGCGGGCACCGCGGTGGACTGGGCGCTCGCCCAGCTCGGCAAGCCGTACGTCTGGGCCGCCGACGGCCCCGACTCCTTCGACTGCTCCGGCCTGACGATGCAGGCCTGGGCCGCGGCGGGCGTCTCGCTGCCGCACTCCTCGCGGATGCAGTACTCCGGCCAGGCCAAGGTCGACCTGGCCGACCTCGCCCCCGGCGACCTCGTGTTCTACGCCACCGACACCTCGAACCCCTCGACCATCCACCACGTCGGGATGGTCATCGCGCCGGGCACGATGGTCGAGGCGCCGCACACCGGCGCGAACGTGCGCACCAGCTCGATCTACCGCTCGGGGCTCATGTCCCTGGGGACCCGCCCCTCCTGACCCGCGGTCCCCGCGCGCCGACCTCGTCGTCGTCGCGCGCGGCCCGGGGGTCGGGCTCGTTGACGCGAAGGGCCGAACCTACCGGCCCGTCGCGTCAACGACATCCCACCGCAGCGGCGTCAGTGGCCGGAAGCGCCCAGCTCGTACGAGGTGCCCTTGGCCCGCTCGAAGCTCGCCTGGATCTCCTTCTCGGCCTCCTCGCGACCGGCCCAGTTGGCGCCCTCGACGCTCTTGCCGGGCTCGAGGTCCTTGTAGGTCTCGAAGAAGTGCTGGATCTCCAGGCGGTCGAACTCGGAGATGTCCGCGAGGTCCTGGATGTTCGCCCAGCGGGGGTCACCCGCGGGGACGGCGAGGATCTTGTCGTCGCCGCCGGCCTCGTCGCGCATGTGGAACAGGCCGATGGCGCGGCAGCTGATGAGGCAACCGGGGAACGTCGGCTCCTCGAGGATGACGAGGACGTCCAGCGGGTCCCCGTCCTCGCCCAGCGTGCCCTCGATGAAGCCGTAGTCGTGCGGGTACCGCGTCGACGTGAAGAGCATGCGGTCCAGGCGGATCCGGCCCGACTCGTGGTCGACCTCGTACTTGTTGCGCTGACCCTTGGGGATCTCGATGGTCGCGTCGAACTCGGCTGGGGTGCTCACGTGGCTCCTCTCGACCGGGGTCGCCCGACCCCGTCCGTCACGGTGTGGTTCGCGGTCGGCCGGAGGACTCCCGGCCGACGGACCGCGCTAGTGTCGCGCAGACAGGGGCTCTGGAACGAACCGGGTGCGACGCGCTGTGCGCCGCCCGTGACGAGCGGGCGAGCCGGAGGACGACGGGGGAGCGGCGTGCGCAGGGTCCGGACCGTCCTGGTCTCCGGCGTCGCCGTCGTGGTCCTCGCCGCCGGGTACGCGGGTCTGGACGTCGCCGGTGCCGTGCCCGGCCCCCTCACCACCACCCCGGCCCCGACCGCGAGCCCCCTGCCGACGGCCCCCGGCGCGCAGCGGCCCCCCGCGTCCCCCACGCCCGTCCTGCCCACCCTGGGCGCGGACGCCCCCGTCCCCGACCCGGCGGTCCTGGCCCGCACGGTCGGTCCGCTGCTCACCGACCCCGCCCTGGGCGCGTCGGTCTCCGCCCGCGTCGTCGACGCGAGCACCGGCCGGGCCCTGCTGGCCACCGCCGAGACCGTCCCGCGCACCCCCGCCTCGACGACGAAGATCCTCACGGCCGTCGCTGCCCTGCGCGCCCTCGGCGACACGACCCGCGTCCAGACCCGGGTCGTCGCCGGCGCCACGCCCGACGAGGTCGTCCTCGTCGCCGGCGGGGACGTCCTGCTCGCGGCCGGGGCGGGCGACCCCGACGCCGTCGACGGTCACGCCGGCCTCGGCGACCTCGCCGCGCAGACGGCCGCGTCCCTGCGCGCCGCGGGCCGCACGACGGTCGCCGTCCGCCTCGACGACGGGCTGTTCACCGGTCCCACGACGTCGCCCGGCTGGGGCGCCGGCGACGTCGGCGCCGGGTTCGTCATGCCCATCGCGCCGCTCGCGGTCGACGAGGCCCGGCTCGCCGACGCCGAGAACGCCCCGCGCGCGGCCGACCCGGCGATGGCCGCGGCCCGCACGTTCGCGCAGGCCCTCGCCGCCGACGGCATCACCGTCCTGGACCCCGGCGGTGGTCCCGTCGTCCGGGCCGCGGCCCCGCCGGGCGCCACGGTGCTCGGTTCCGTCGCGTCGGCGACCACGTCCGAGCAGGTCGAGCTCATGCTCACCGCCAGCGACAACACCCTCGCCGAGGTCCTCGCCCGCCGCGTCGCGCTGGCGACCGACCGGCCGGGCACCTTCGACGACGCGTCCGCGGCCGTCGTCGAGGAGGTCGCGGCCCTCGGCGTCGACGTCACCGGCGTCCAGCTGCAGGGGGCCAGCGGGCTCGGCCGCGACACCCGCATCACGGCCCGGGCGCTCACCGACGTCCTGTCGCTCATCGCCGCCGGCGAGCACCCCGAGCTGGGACCCGTCGCGGCCGGGCTGCCGGTGGCCGGCGTGACGGGCACGCTGCACGACCGCTACGACCAGCCCGACTCCACCGCCGCCGCCGGGGTCGTCCGCGCCAAGACCGGCACGCTGACCGGCGTGAGCAGCCTCGCCGGGTTCCTGCGCGACGCCGACGGGCGGCTGCTGGCCTTCGCGGTGATGTCCGACAGCGTCGCCCCGGGCGGCTCCGTCCTCGCCCGCCGCGCCCAGGACCGGTTCGCGACGGCGCTCGCGGGGTGCGGCTGCCGCTAGGCGCCGTCCCGCCGGTCGGTGGGGGCACGGGGTGACCCTGCGCCCGTTGACCGGGCACAGGGTGGCCCCGTGCCCGAACGTGCGTGGGCGGCTGTCCCGTGCCCGGTCCCGCGCGCGGGCCGCCGCCGCGTACGGTGCGGGCATGCACGCACGCGGTGACGAGGCGGTCGGGGACGGGCCGGCGGTGACCCAGCTCCGGACCGGGGTCGACGACGGTGGTCCGGACGTCCAGCTCGAGGGCCGGTCCGTCGTGGACCTGGTCGACTTCGACCTCGCCGCCCAGGTCGCCGGCCGCCTCGTCGGCCCCGGCCCGAAGCTGAGCCGCACCGAGATCGACGACGTCGTCGCCGAGCTGCGCACCGCGGCCGCCGAGGCCGCCGGACCCGTCGCGAGCACCGCGCACCTGCCCTCGCCCGAGCCCATGCCGCCGGCCCTCGTCGTCGACCGCGCCTCGTGGGCGCAGGCCAACGTCGACGCCTTCCGCGCGCTGCTGGCGCCCGTCGTCGTCCCGCACCGTCCCGGCTCGCCCCCCGGCCGCGCGGGGCAGGCCGTCGACCGCGCCACCACGGCCGTCGGGCGGCGCACGACCGGCGCCGAGCTCGGCAGCCTCATCGCGTTCCTGTCCAGCCGCGTCCTCGGGCAGTTCGACGTCTTCGCCGGGCTCGACGCCCCCGACGGCCGGGTGGAACCGGGTCGGCTGCTGCTCGTCGCGCCCAACGTCGTGCAGGTCGAACGCGACCTCGGCGTCGACCCGCACGACTTCCGCCGCTGGGTCTGCCTGCACGAGGAGGCGCACCGGCTGCAGTTCGGGGCGCACCCGTGGTTGCGCGAGCACGTCACCGCGGAGGCGCGCGGGCTGTCCGGGGAGCTGCTGGCCCAGCCGCGCGACCTGACCGAACGCCTCGCCGGTGTCCTGCAGTCGCTGCCGGACGTCCTGCGCGGCACGGCGGAGGGGTCCGGGATCGGCCTGGCCGACCTCCTGCAGACGCCCGCCCAGCGCGAACGCGTGTCCCGGCTCGTCGCCGTCATGTCGCTGCTCGAGGGCCACGCCGACGTCGTCATGGACGACGTCGGTCCCCAGGTCGTGCCGAGCGTGGCGACCATCCGGTCCCGCTTCACCCAGCGCCGCAAGGGCGGTGGCAGCCTCGACCAGGTCCTGCGCCGGCTGCTCGGCCTCGACGCCAAGACCCGCCAGTACGCCGACGGGGCCAAGTTCGTCCGCGGGGTCGTCGGCCGGGTCGGCTGGGACGGGCTCAACGCCGTGTGGACGGGGCCCGAGCAGCTGCCGCGACCGGCCGAGATCGCCGACCCCGCCGCCTGGGTCACCCGCGTCCACGGCTGAGCCGTGAGCGGACCCCCGGCGGCCGTCGCGGCCGTGCGGGTCGCCGTCCGGCACTGCCTGCGGGACCTGCCGCCCGGGCCGGTGCTCGTCGCCTGCTCGGGCGGGGCCGACTCGCTCGCCCTGGCCGCCGCCACGGCGTTCGAGGCGCGGACCGCCGGACGCCCGGCGGGGCTCGTCACCGTCGACCACGGCCTGCACCCGGACTCGGCCGCCGTCGCCGACCGCGTCGTCGCGCTCGGGCACGCGCTCGGGCTCGACCCGGTCCGCGCGGTCCGGGTCGCGGTGGGCCGGACGGGTGGTCTCGAGGCGGCCGCCCGGACCGCCCGGTACGCCGCGCTGGAGTCCGTCGCCGCCGACGTGGGGGCCGTCGCCGTGCTGCTGGCGCACACCCTCGACGACCAGGCCGAGACCGTGCTGCTCGGACTGGCCCGGGGGTCCGGGACGCGGTCCCTGGCCGGGATGGCCGCCGCCCGCGGACTCCTCCACCGACCCCTGCTCGGTGTGGCCCGCGAGACCGTCCGGCAGGCCTGCGCGGACGAGGACCTGCCCGTGTGGGAGGACCCCGCCAACGCCGACGACCGGTTCCTGCGGGTGCGGGTGCGCCGCGACGTGCTGCCGCTGCTGGAGTCCGCGCTGGGTCCCGGGGTCGCCGCCGCCCTGGCCCGGACGGCCCGCGCCGCCCGCGACGACGCCGATGCGCTCGACGCCCTGGCCGCGCAGGCCGACCCCTTCGCCGACGGGTCGGCGGCCGTCGAGGACCTCCTCGCCGCCCCGGCCGCTCTGCGCCGGCGGTGGCTGCGGTCGGCGGCGCTCGCCGTCGGGTGTTCCGCGAGCGCACTCACGGCGGGGCACGTCGACGCGCTCGAGGCGCTGCTGCTGGACTGGCGCGGGCAGGGGCCCGTGCACCTGCCGGGCGGTGCGGAGGGCGCCCGCGCGTGTGGCAGGCTCGTGCTCACCCCCCACCCAGACAGATGACCCACGGGAGACTTGCGTGGACGCCGCCACCGCCGGGACCGACCTCGAGCACGTCCTGCTGAGCCGGGAGCAGGTGGCGACCCGCATCGCCGAGCTCGCCGCCGAGCTCGACCGCGACTACGCCGACAAGGACGTCCTGCTCGTCGGCGTCCTCAAGGGCGCGGTCATGGTCATGGCCGACCTCTCGCGCGCCATGAGCATCCCGCTGTCGATGGACTTCATGGCCGTCAGCTCCTACGGCTCGGGCACCAAGAGCTCCGGCGTCGTCCGGATCCTCAAGGACCTCGACACCGACATCTCCGGCCGCCACGTGCTCGTCGTCGAGGACATCATCGACTCCGGGCTCACGCTGTCCTGGCTGCTGGCGAACCTGTCCTCCCGCGGCCCGGCCTCGGTCAAGGTGTGCGCGCTGCTGCGCAAGCCCGAGGCCGCCAAGGTCGAGGTCGACGTGTCCTACATCGGCTACGACATCCCCAACGAGTTCGTCGTCGGCTACGGCCTGGACTTCGCGGACAAGTACCGCAACCTGGACTGCGTCGCGACCCTGGCGCCGCACGTCTACAGCTGAGGTCGGTCGGGCTCCCGTGGCATCCTGATCGAAGGCTCCACAGCGTCGGAGGAGGCAGCGATGAGCACCACCGTCGAACGGTCTGCGCCCCGAACCGTCGTGGCACACGGTGACGCGCTGGACGACTGGCTCGCCGAGCGGCGCCGGCTGGGGCAGGACAGCCGCGACGAGGTCTGGGACGGGGTCTACCACGTGGTTCCGCACGCGCACAGCAGCCACGGACGGCTGGCGTACCGGCTCGGCATCGCGCTCGCCGCCCCGGCGGCCGAGCGGGGGCTGTCCCCCATGGGGGAGTTCAACCTCGGAACCGGGGACCGCGACTATCGGGTGCCCGACATGGGATGGACGTCCACACCCCTGGAGGAGTCGACCCTCTACGTCCCGTCGGTCGAGGTCGTCGTGGAGTTCGAGTCCCCCGGCGACGAGACGTGGGCCAAGGTCCCGTACTACTTCGAGCGGAGGGTCGGCGAGGTCTGGGTCGTCACTCCACAGACGTCGTCGGTCCAGGTGCTCTCCGGTCCCGATCGACTGGAGCAGCGCAGCGCGGTGCTGGGAGTGGGCACGGACGAGGTCGCGGCCGCGCTGGGCTGGCGCTGACGCTCCCTCAGAACCGCAGGACGACCCGCCCCTCGTTGTCCGGGTCGACGGCGGCGCCCGTGACGAGCTTCGCGATCTGCGGCTGCCGCAGGTACGTCAGCACCCGCGCGCGCAGCTTGCCCTCACCCTTGCCGCAGATGATCTCCGCGCTCGGCTCGCCGCTGGCGGCCGCGCGCAGGACGAACGTCCGCAGGGTGGTGTCGATGTCCCGGGTGTTGCGGAACACGGAGTGCAGGTCGACGGACATCACGCCGCCCACTCTGCACCTCACCCGATGCGCGCGAGCACCTCACCCGCGCCGATCGCGGTGCCCTCCGAGGTGACCCGCCGCAGCGTCCCCGCCCGGTGGGCGGTGAGACGCGCCTCCATCTTCATCGCCTCCACGACGGCGACGTCCTGACCCGCCGCGACCTCCGCCCCGTCCTCGACGAGCCAGCTCGTCAGCGTCCCGGGGGCTGAGGCGGTGAGGGCGTCCTCCTCCGGACCGGTGTCCTCCACAGCGGCGGGGGCGACGGAGCCGAGCGCGGCGAGGAACTCCGCGGGCAGCCCGACGGTCGCCATCCGCCCGTCGATCTCGACGGGGAAGCGGCGCAACGCCGGCGCGGTGACCGGCGCCGGGCGCAGCTGCGGTTCCAGTCGCGGCATGAGCTCGGACTCGATCCACTGCGTGTGGACGGCGAAACCGTCGGTCGAGAAGTCCGGTTCGTCGACGACGGCGCGGGCGAACGGCAGCACGGTCGCGATGCCGGTGACGTGGAACTCCGCCAGCGCGCGGCGGGCGCGGGCCAGCGCGGTGTCGCGGTCGGCGGCGTGGACGAGCAGCTTCCCGGCGAGGGAGTCGAACGCGGCCTGGACGGTGTCGCCGGCCTCGACCCCGCCGTCCCACCGCACGCCCGGACCCGAGGGCACCCGCAGCTCCTCGACCCGGCCTGCGCTGGGCAGGAACCCCCGGCCCGGGTCCTCGGCGTTGACTCGGAACTCGAACGCGTGGCCCCGCGGCTCGGGCGTCGTGAGGAAGGACGGCCCGGACCCCTCGGCGATGCGGAACTGCTCGCGCACCAGGTCGGTCCCCGTGACCAGTTCGGTGACGGGGTGCTCGACCTGCAGGCGGGTGTTCACCTCGCAGAACGACAACGTGCCGTCCGCGCCGAGCAGGAACTCCACGGTCCCCGCGCCGCGGTACTGCACCGCGGCGCAGATGTCGCGGGCCGCGCGGTGGACGGTCTCGCGCTGCTCGGCGGTGAGGCCGGGGGCGGGCGCCTCCTCGACGAGCTTCTGGTTCCGGCGCTGCAGCGAGCAGTCCCGGTCCCCGACGACCGTGACGGAACCCCTCCCGTCGCCGAGCACCTGGACCTCCAGGTGCCGGGGGCGGTCGAGGAACTTCTCCACGAAGCACTCACCGCGGCCGAACGCGGCGACGGCCTCGCGGGTCGCGGACTCGAAGGCGTCGGGGATCTCCTCGCGCGTGCGCGCCACCCGCATCCCGCGTCCGCCGCCGCCGTGCGCGGCCTTGACCACGATGGGCAGCCCGAACTCGTCGGCGAACGCCTCCGCCTCCGCGGCATCGGCCAGCGGTCTCGTCGACCCCGGGGCCAGCGGGGCGCCGGCGTCGCGGGCGATGGCGCGCGCCGTCACCTTGTCGCCGAGGGCCTCGATGGTCTCCGGGGCCGGCCCGATCCACGTCAGCCCTGCGGCCTCGACGGCCCGCGCGAACTCCGCGTTCTCGGACAGGAACCCGTAGCCGGGGTGGACGGCGTCAGCACCCGACGTCTCCGCCGCGGCCAGCAGCGCGTCCACGTCCAGGTACGTCTCCGCCGCGGTGGTGCCGGGCAGCGCGACGGCCGCGTCGGCCAGCCGGACGTGCAGGGCGCCGGCGTCCTGGTCGGCGTAGACGGCGACGGACCGCAGCCCCGCCTCGGCGGCGGCGCGGACGACGCGCACGGCGATCTCGCCGCGGTTGGCGATCAGGACGGTCTTCACGACAGCTACCTCCGGTGTTCAGGTGGTCACGGGGCTGCGGGGAAAACACTCTTTCCGCCCTCGGGACGCCCCCACAGGGGCGGAAGGAGTGTTTTCCACGCGGGTCGGGGCTGGGTCAGAGGTCGGCGAAGGGGGCGCGGGAGCGGAAGCGGACGCGGGCGCCGGGGGGCAGCTGACCCACCAGGTCGAGGTGGGCGTCGACGACGGCGCCGATGACGGGGTACCCGCCGGTCAGGGGGTGGTCCGGGCCGAAGAGGACGGGTTGCCCGTCCGGCGGGACCTGGATCGCGCCGGTCACGGCACCCTCGCTGGGCAGTTCCCCGGCGCGGCGGCGTTCCAGCGGCGTTCCCGCCAGGCGGAGGCCGACGCGGTCGGACCGGGGCGTGACCTCCCACTCCTGGGCCAGCAGGGATGCCACCGCCTCGTCGGTGAACCAGTCGGTGCGTGGCCCGAGGACGACGTCGAGCTCGACGACCTGCCCGCGGCGGGGGAGTTCCGCGACGGGGTGCGGGCCGGGGTCGACGGCGTGCGGGGCAGCGGCGGGTCCGTGCAGCGCGAGGCGGTCCCCGGCGGCCAGCGGGCGGGGGCCGACGCCGGACAGCGTGTCGGTGGCCAGCGACCCGAGGGCGGCGGGGACGGCGGGACCTCCGCGGACCGCGACGACCGTGCGCACCCCGGAACGCTGCGCCCCGAGCCGCAGTTCGTCGCCGTCCTCGACGGCCACGGGCTGCGCGGCCGGGACGGGGAGACGCGTTCCGTCCGCCGCCACCACCGACGCGTCGGTGTCCGCCCCGGCCAGGGCGAGCACACCGGCGCCGGTGAAGCGCAGCACGGCCCCGCCCCCGGCGAGTTCCAGGACGGCGGTGCCCGGAGAGTTCCCGACGGCCCGGTTCGCGCACCGCAGCGCACCCCGGTCGGCCGCTCCGGAGGCGGCCACCCCTTCGGCCAGGTGGCCCGGGCGCCCGAGGTCCTGCAGCAGCAGCTGCACCCCCGGGGAGACGACGTCGACCGAGAACGGCGACGCGACGGGTTCCGGATCCGGCGCCCGGAGCACCACGAGGTCCCGCTCGACCTGCTGGAACCGGACCGTCGTGCCCGGCCCGAACAGCGCGGGCGGGTCGCGGTCGATGTCCCACATGACCGCGTCGGTGCGGCCGATCAGCTGCCAGCCTCCCGGGCTCTCCCGCGGGTAGACGCCGGAGAACGTCCCGGCCAGGCCGACGGAACCGGCGGGGATCCGGGTGCGCGGGGACGACCGCCGCGGGACGTCGAACAGCGGGTCGTCCCCGACGAGGTACCCGAAACCCGGTGCGTACCCCGTGAACGCGACCGTCCACGTCGCGGCCTGGTGGCGCCGGACGAGTTCCTCGCCGGAGCACCCCAGCAACCCCGCGACCTCGTCCAGGTCCTGCCCGTCGTAGCGGACGTCGAGGGTCACCGACCGGCCCGAGGCGACGAGTTCTTTCGACGGTTCCACCGCCCGCACCCGGTCGACGACGTCGGCGGGGGACGTGGCCCGCGGGTCGAGCACGAGCAGGATCGTGCGCGCCGCCGGGACGACCTCCCGGACCCCCGGCAGGTCGGCGGCGAGCAGCGCGGTGAACAACCGCGTCGTCTCGTCGAGGTCGCTCAGTTCCACCACCACGGCGGTGTCGGAGGCGGGCAGGAACCTCACGACGGGAGCCCCGTGTCGTACTCGCGGTCCAGGACGTCCGTGACGAACATGTGCCCCGGCGCGTGGGTGATCGCGAACGGCGGGCGCGAGGCCAGCACCGCGGCCTGCGGCGTCACCCCGCACGCCCAGAACACCGGCACCTCGCCGTCGCGGACGACGGGCGGGTCCCCGAAGTCGGGGGAGTCCAGGGACGAGATCCCCAGTTCCGCCGGGTCCCCGACGTGGACGGGTGCCCCGTGCACGGCGGGGAACCGGCCGGTGATCGCCACGGCGTCGGCGACCCGGTCGGCCGGGACGGGACGCATCGAGACGCCGAGGTCGCCGCGCAACCGGCCGGCGGGCGCGCACGCCCGGTCCGTCCGGTACATGGGGACGTTCCGGTCGAGTTCCTGGTGACGCACGGGGATCCCGGCCTCGAGCAGCGGCGTCTCGAACGTGAAGCTGCACCCGATGAGGAGGGCCACGAGCCCGTCCCAGTACGGCGTCGCGTCGCGGACCTCCTCGACCACCCGCCCGTCGCGGAACACGCGGTAGGCGGGCAGGTCGGTCCGCGCGTCCGACCCCGGCGCGAGCGCCGACTCCACCTGCCCGACCTCCAGGACGTCGAGCACGGGGCAGGGCTGCGGGTTCCGCTGCGCGAACAGCAGCAGGTCGAACGCCCAGTCCGCCGGGACGGCGACGAGGTTGGCCTGCGTGAACCCGGGCGCGACACCGCTGGTGGGTTCCACGTGCCCGGACCGGTAGGCGGCGCGGGCGTCCCGCGCGGCGCGGCGCAGTTCCTCGGGGGCGAGCCGCACCATCAGGCGGCTCGCGCGACGAACGGCGCGATCGTGACCCCGGCGCCGGTGAGCGCGTCGCGGACGGCGCTCGCCATCGCGACCGCGCCCGGGCTGTCGCCGTGGACGCACAGCGACTGCGCCCGCACGGGGACGTCCGTGCCGTCGACCGCCTCCACGACGCCCTCCTCGACGAGCCGCACCATGCGCCGGGCCACGAGGTCGGCGTCGTGCAGCACTGCGCCGGGCTCCTTGCGGGAGACGAGCTGCCCGGCCGGGGTGTAGGCGCGGTCGGCGAACGCCTCGGCCGCCGTCGCGAGCCCGGCGCGGTCGGCGACGTCGAGGGCGACGCCGCCGGCCAGGCCCAGCAGCACCAGCGAGGGGTCGACGGCCCTGACCGCCGCGACCACGACGGCCGCGGTGGCCTCGTCCACGGCCATGGTGTTGTAGAGGGCGCCGTGGGGTTTGACGTAGACCACGGCGTCGCCGGCCGAGCGGGCCAGCGCCCAGACGGCCCCGAGCTGGTACTCGACCTGGGCCTGCAGCGTCGCCGCGGGCAGGTCGAGGCGTTCGCGGCCGAAGTTCTCGTAGTCGCGGTACCCCGGGTGCGCGCCGATCGCGACCCCGGCCCGGGACGCGGCCAGCACGGTCTCGCGGATGCCCTCGGGGCTGCCCGCGTGGAAACCGCACGAGACGTTCGCGCTGCTGACGACGGCGAGCATCGCCGCGTCGTCGGAGACGGGACGGTCGGGGGTGTTCTCCCCGAGGTCGGAGTTCAGGTCGATGGTCGTCACGGGTGTTCCTCCGGGGTTCAGGCGGACAGGAAGTCGAAGACGGGGCCGACGGACTGCGAGGCCATGAAGAAGCTGATCGCCAGCGCGACCGTCCCGGCGACGAGCAGCCACACGGGGTAGCGGTACCCGCCGAGGACGTCGCGCTGCCGGAACCACCCGATGTAGAGGAACACCGTCAGGCCGATCGGCAGGATCAGCCCGTTGAACCCGCCGACGAAGACGAGCAGCGCGGCCGGCGCGGTGCCGATGGCCAGGTAGACGACGAGCGAGACGACGATGAACGCGACCGTCGTCAGCTGCAGCGGCCACCCGCCGGCGAGCCGGCGGGAGAACGTGGAGAGGAACGTCGAGGACGTGTAGGCGGCGCCGATGACCGACGTGATGGCCGCGGCCCAGAAGATCGCCCCGAAGATGCGGATGCCCGCGTCGCCGAGGACGGCGCCGAACGCCTGGCCCGCGGGGTTGGCCGCGCGGCCCGACAGGTCGAGGGCCACGCCGGAGGCGACGACGCCGAGGACGGCGAGGAACAGCACGTAGCGCATGACGCCGGTGACGAGGATGCCGGTGAGCGAGGCGCGGTGCACGGCGCGCACGTGCTCGGGCCCGGTCTGGCCGGAGGCCAGGTAGCGGTGCGCGCCGGCGTAGGTGATGTACCCGCCGACCGTGCCGCCGACGATCGTCGTGACGGTCGCGAAGTTCACGGTGTCCGGCACGAACGTCTGCCGGAACGCGTCACCGACCGGGGGACCGGAGGCGATGGCGACGGCCACCGTCATGACGATCATGCCCACCCCCAGGACGAGCACGACGCGGTCGACGACCGTCCCCGCCCGCTTGAAGAGGAACACCGCGATCGCGAGCAGCCCGGTGACGAGGCCGCCGACCTTCGGGTCGAGCCCGAGCAGGGCGTTGAGGCCGAGCCCGCCACCGGCGATGTTGCCGATGTTGAAGGCCAGGCCGCCGACGACGACGAGGACCGTCAGCACGTGGCCGGAGTAGGGCACGGCGCTGTTGGCCAGGTCGCCCGCGCGCTTGCCGGTGACGGTGATGAGCCGCCAGACGTTCATCTGCACGGCGAAGTCGATGAGGATCGACAGCAGGATCGCGAAGGCGAACGCCGCCCCGAGCGTGGCGGTGAAGGTCGCGGTCTGGGTGATGAAGCCCGGGCCGATGGCGGACGTCGCCATGAGGAAGATCGCGCCGACGACGGGCCCGCGGCCCGGCCTCCTGCGCGTCGTGCTGAGCGACGAGGTCGAGTCGGTGGCGGTGCTGGCGCTCTCCTGGGCGGGGCGCTCGGTCATGGGGGCTCCCGGGGACGTGGCGACGCTGCTGCGGGCGGGGCTGCCGGACGGCAGCACTCTGTCACCGCTGGTTGAAGAACACAATGGCGCAGATTGTTGAACAACGCGTTGCGTCGTGTTGCGTTCGTGTGAACTCCGCGTCCCGCCGGTCGCGCGCGGTCGGCGACCTACGATGGCGAGGTGACCGAGGCCGCCACGCTGACCCCTGCACCCGACGGCGGCTCGGAGGCCGCGACGGGCGGCGAGGCCGGCGGCACCCTGGCCCGGCTGCTCAGCGCGCGGATCGTGGCCGGCGAGCTGCGCCCCGGCCAGCGCCTGTCCGAGGCGGCCCTCGCCCAGAGCTTCAACGTCTCCCGCAACACGCTGCGCGAGGCCTTCCGCGTCCTGGCCGAGCAGGGCCTGCTGGAGCACGTCCCGCACCGCGGGGTGTCCGTGACCTCGCCCCGGGTGGCCGACGTGCTCGACATCTACCGCGTCCGGCGGCACGTCGAGACCGGCGTGCTGGCCCGCGCGGACGTCTCGCACCCCGCCGTCGAGCGGATGCGGGCCGCCGTCGCCGCCGCGGACGTCGCCGTCGCGGAGGGTGACTGGGTGGCGGTCGGCACCGCGAACATGGCCTTCCACGAGGCCCTCGTCTCGCTGGCGGACAGCCCGCGCCTGCTGCGGCTGTACCGGCAGCTCGCCGCCGAGCTGCGCCTGGCCTTCCTGCTCATCGGGGACCCGCAGACGCTCCACGGCCGCTTCGTCGCCCGCAACCGTTCGGTGCTCGACACCTTCGCCGCCGACGGCGGGGCCGCGGCGGCGCGCGAGCTGGAGGAGTACCTGACCGAGTCCGAACGCACGGTGCTCGGGGCGTTCTCCCGGCTCGGGGTCGGCTGAGGCGCCCGGGCCGGCTGGGCCCCCACCTGCCCGACGGTCGGCCGGCTGTCGCTCAGCTCACAGCGAAACGGCAGGAGTCCGGCGGAACAGCGTCCCCGTCCCGCCCGTTCGACCGGCGTAGGACCTGCGGCGAGGGTGCCCGGGCCTCCGTCACGTCGCCGGCTCCCAGGAGCGTCACCGGCGTGTCGGTGGCGCGGTGTACCGTCGAACGTCAGGCAGGAACGAGCAGGAGGGACGGGGGGGCGACCCCTCACAGATGCCCAACACTCTCAAGCGCATCGTCAGGGGCCCGTGGCTGTGGATCGTCGTGGCGATCGCGGCGGTCGCGATCGGCGCCTCCTTCTTCGCGTCCAGCGGGACGGCTGAGGTCTCGACGACCCGCGCGCTGCAGCTGATCGAGCAGGACAAGGTCCAGAAGGCCACGCTCACCGACGGCAACCAGCGGATCGACCTCACGCTGAAGTCCGGCGAGACGGTCGACGGCGCCACGTCGGTCCGCTCGTACTACATCTCCCAGCGCGGCGTCGACGTCGTCCAGGCCCTCGACGACAACCCGCCGCCGGACGGCGTGACCGACGAGGTGCCGACGACCGGCATCCTGCAGTCGCTGCTGTTCACCGTCGGGCCGATCCTGCTCCTCATCCTCCTGTTCTGGTTCCTCATGAGCCAGATGCAGGGCGGCGGCAGCCGGGTCATGCAGTTCGGCAAGTCCAAGGCCAAGATGATGACCAAGGACACCCCCAAGACGACGTTCGCCGACGTCGCGGGCGCCGACGAGGCCGTCGAGGAGCTGCACGAGATCAAGGAGTTCCTCCAGGACTCCGCCAAGTTCCTGGCCGTCGGGGCCAAGATCCCCAAGGGCGTCCTGCTCTACGGCCCGCCCGGCACCGGCAAGACGCTGCTCGCCCGGGCCGTCGCCGGCGAGGCCGGGGTGCCGTTCTACTCGATCTCCGGGTCGGACTTCGTCGAGATGTTCGTCGGCGTCGGCGCCAGCCGCGTCCGCGACCTCTTCGAGCAGGCCAAGTCCAACGCCCCCGCGATCATCTTCGTCGACGAGATCGACGCCGTCGGTCGCCACCGCGGCGCCGGCATGGGCGGCGGGCACGACGAGCGCGAGCAGACGCTGAACCAGCTCCTCGTCGAGATGGACGGCTTCGACGTCAAGACGAACGTCATCCTCATCGCGGCGACGAACCGCCCCGACATCCTCGACCCCGCCCTGCTGCGCCCGGGCCGCTTCGACCGCCAGATCGCCGTCGAGGCCCCCGACATGGAGGGTCGCCACAAGATCCTCCAGGTCCACGGCAAGGGCAAGCCGCTCGCACCGAACATCGACCTCGAGGCCGTCGCCCGCCGCACGCCGGGCTTCTCCGGCGCCGACCTGGCCAACGTCCTCAACGAGGCCGCGCTGCTCACGGCCCGCGCCGACGCGAAGGTCATCGACGACAGCGCGCTCGACGAGGCGATCGACCGCGTCATGGCCGGCCCGCAGAAGCGCACCCGTCGCATGAACGAGAAGGAGCTGCGGGTCACCGCCTACCACGAGGGCGGGCACGCCCTGGTGGCCGCCGCCATGGCCAACACCGACCCGGTGACGAAGGTGACGATCCTGCCGCGCGGCCGGGCGCTGGGCTACACGATGGTCCTGCCCACCGAGGACAAGTACTCGACCTCGCGCAACGAGATCCTCGACCAGCTCGCGTACGCCCTCGGTGGTCGCGTGGCGGAGGAGCTCGTGTTCCACGACCCGACGACCGGGGCGAGCAACGACATCGAGAAGGCCACCGGGATGGCCCGCAAGATGGTCACCCAGTACGGCATGAGCGAACGCGTCGGGGCGATCAAGCTCGGCTCCAGCGGTGGCGAGGTGTTCCTCGGCCGCGACATGGGCCACGAGCGCGACTACTCCGAGGGTCTCGCCGGCATCGTCGACGAGGAGGTGCGCCGGCTCATCGAAGCCGCGCACGACGAGGCGTGGGAGGTGCTCGTCGAGCACCGTCCCGTCCTCGACGCGCTCGTCGTCGCCCTGCTGGACAAGGAGACGCTGAACCAGGCCGAGCTCGCGGAGATCTTCGCCCCCGTGGTGAAGCGCCCGCAGCGTCCGGTGTGGCTGTCCTCCGAGCGCCGGCACGTCTCGGACATCCCGCCGGTGAGCACCCCCGGGCAGCTCAACGGTCACGCCGGCGGGTTCCAGACGCCGGTGAACTACGAGAACGGGTCGAACGAGCAGTCGTGAGCAGCACGGGGACGCCGGCCGCGGGCGGTCGGTCGTTCGACCGGGTGCGGGCCGAGAACGCGGTCCGGGAGTTCCTCCTCGCCATCGGTGAGGACCCGGACCGCGAGGGCCTGCGCGACACCCCGCAACGGGTGGCGAAGGCGGCGACCGAGCTCTACGCGGGCCTGTGGCTCGAACCGGCCGACGTCCTCGTCACCGACTTCGGGCTCGAGCACGACGAGCTCGTGCTGGTGAAGGACATCGAGGTCCAGTCCACCTGCGAGCACCACCTCCTGCCGTTCCACGGCGTCGCGCACGTCGGGTACATCCCCGGTGAGCACGGCCGGGTGACGGGGCTGTCGAAGCTGGCCCGCCTCGTCGACGTCTACGCCCGGCGGCCGCAGCTGCAGGAGCGCCTCACGACGCAGGTCGCGGACGCCCTCACCGAGCACCTGCACCCGCGCGGCGTCATCGTCGTGGTCGAGGCCGAGCACTCCTGCATGACGTACCGCGGCGTGCGCAAACCGGGCGCCAAGACCGTCACCTCCGCCGTCCGCGGGTCGTTGCGCAACGCCGCCACCCGCGCCGAGGCCATGAGCCTCATCGTCGCGGGCCACCGGTGAACCCCCTCCTCGCCCCGGGCCCCACGCGCGTCCTGGGCGTCCTCAACGTCACGCCGGACTCCTTCTCCGACGGGGGCCGGCACACCGCCGAGCCCGTCGCGCGCGGCACCGCGCTGCACGCCGCGGGTGCCGACCTCATCGACGTCGGAGGGGAGTCCACCCGCCCGGGCGCCACGCGCGTGGACGCCGCCGAGGAGCTGCGCCGCGTCCTGCCCGTCGTCGAAGGTCTCGTGGCCGCGGGTGTGCCCGTCAGCGTCGACACCATGCGCGCCGCGACCGCCCGGGCGGTCGTCGAGGCCGGGGCGGTCGTCGTCAACGACGTCTCCGGCGGGCTGGCGGACCCGGACATGGCCGCCACCGTCGCCGGGCTCGACTGCGTGTACGTGCTCTCGCACTGGCGGGGTGCCTCGGACGTCATGAACTCCCTCGCCGCCTACGACGACGTCGTGGCCGAGGTGAGCGCCGAGCTCCAGACCCGCCTGCAGGCGGTGACCGCGGCCGGGGTCGACCGCGACCGCATCGTGCTCGACCCCGGGCTGGGCTTCGCCAAGCGCGCCGAGCACGACTGGACCCTGCTCGCCCGCCTCGACGAGCTCGAGCGCTTCGGGCTGCCGTTGCTGGTCGGGGCGTCGCGCAAGCGCTTCCTGGGTGCCCTCCTCACCGGGCCGGACGGCGTCGTGCCCCCGCCGGAGGACCGGGACGCCGCCACGGCCGTCGTCACCGGGCTGGCCGCCGACCGCGGGGTCTGGGGCGTGCGCGTGCACGACGTCGCCTCCTCGGTGGCCGCGGTCCGCGTCGTCGGCGCCTGGCGCGAGGCCGCACGGGTGAGCGTGCCGTGAGCTCCCTCGACACCGCCGGTCCCGTCCTCGACGCCGACGGCCGCCCCCTGGACCGCATCGTCCTGCGCGGGCTGTCCGGCCGGGGCCGGCACGGCGTCCTGGACGCCGAACGCGAGCTGGGGCAGCACTTCGCGCTCGACGTCGCCCTGCACCTCGACACGCGTGAGGCCGCCACGGGCGACGACCTCGATGCCACCGTCCACTACGGCCTGCTCGCGCAGGACCTCGTCGCGGTGCTCACGGGGGAGCCGGTCGCGCTGCTGGAGACGCTCGCGCAGCGCCTCGCCGACGTCGCCCTCGCCGCCTCCTCGCGGGTGGTCGCGGTCGACGTCGTCGTCCACAAGCCGCAGGCGCCCGTGCCCGTCCCGTTCGCGGACGTCGAGCTGTGCGTCCGCAGGAGCCGCTCGTGAGCCCGGCGGTCGAGGCCGTGCTGGCGCTCGGCGCCAACGTCGGGCACCGCGCCGCGACGTTGAACGCGGCCGTCGGGGCCCTCGCCGCCACCGACGGGATCACCGTGGAGGCGGTCTCCACCATCGTCGAGACGGCCCCCGTCGGCACGGTGCCCGACCAGCCGGACTTCCTCAACGCGGTCGTCCTCGTCCGCACCGACCTCGACCCGCACGCGCTGCTCGCCGCCGCGCACGCCGTCGAGGCCGCCCTGGGTCTGGACCGCAGCACCAAGGTCCCCGACGGGCCGCGCCCCATCGACGTCGACGTGGTCACCGTGGGCCACACCGTGCTGGAGGAGGACGGGCTCGTCCTGCCCCACCCGCGCGCCCACGAGCGGGACTTCGTCCTCGGGCCCTGGCTGGAGCTCGACCCCGACGCCGTGCTGCCCGGACCGCACGGAGGGCGCGTCGCCGACCTGCTGGGGCGCCTCGGGGAGGGGACCGCGTGAAGCCGACCCGTCCCGGGCTGCTGCTCGCCCTCGGGTTCCTCGCCGCGGTCGGGGCCTGGTCCGGCCTGCAGGTCTGGGTGGCCGGCGGGCACGCCGAACCGGACCTCATGTGGCGCACCACCTTCACCATCGGACTGCTCGTCCTCGCCGTCCTCGGCGTGGGCTGGCCGGTCAAGCAGTGGGTCGACGGCGACAAGAGCCGCCGCATCGACGCGCTGCGCGCCGCCCGCACGGCCGCGCTGGCCAAGGCGGCCTCCGTCGCGGGCGCCCTGCTCGTCGGGGTGTTCCTCGGCTGGGGCGTGCACTACCTGCCCACCCTGCACATCGCCGCCCGCCGGTCCGAGGCGTGGGTGGCCGTCGGCGACGTCGTCGTCTCGGCGTTGCTCCTCGTCGCGGGCCTCGTCGTCGAACGCTGGTGCCGCGTGCCCCCCGAGGACGACGACGAGACCGGGGTGCGCGCGAGCGGGGGAGGCCGGGCGTGAAGCTGTCCCAGCGCGCCGAGACGACCGAGCCGTTCCACGCGCTCGCGATCGGCCAGCGCGCCGCCGAGCTGGCCGCGCAGGGTCACCACGTCGTCCGGCTCAGCATCGGCGAACCCGACTTCGGCGCCCCGCCGGAGGTGCTCGCCGCGCTGCGCGACGTCGCCGACGGGCGTCCCCTGCCCTACACGCCCGCGCTCGGGCTGCCGGAACTGCGCGCCGCCATCGCGCGGAACTACCGCGACCGGCACGGCGTCGACGTCGACCCCGCCCGCATCGCCGTGACGTCCGGGGCGTCGGCCGCCTTGCTCCTCGTCCTCGCCGCGACCGTGGACCCCGGGGACGACGTCCTGCTCGCCGACCCGTCCTACCCCTGCAACCGGCAGCTGATCTCGACCTTCGGCGGTCGGGCCCTCACGCTGCCGACGACGCCGCAGGACCGCTACCAGCTGTCCACCGACGCGGTCCGGCGGGCGTGGACCCCCGCGACGTCGGTCGTCATGGTCGCCTCGCCGTCGAACCCGACGGGCACGTCCGTGGCCCCGGCCGAGCTCGCGGCGCTGTGCGCCGAGGTCGCCGCGCGCGACGCGTGGCGCGTCGTCGACGAGATCTACCTCGACCTGGCCGACCCGGCGCCCGACGGGACGCCCGCCCGGACCGTCCTGGCCGCCGACCCGGACGCCGTCGTCGTCAGCAGCTTCTCGAAGTACTTCGGCATGACGGGGTGGCGGCTCGGCTGGGCGGTCCTGCCGCCCGCCCTCGTCGAACCCGTGGAACGGCTGGCGCAGAACTACTTCATCGCCGCCTCGACACCGTTGCAGCAGGCCGCGCTGGCCTGCTACACCCCCGCCTCGCTGGCCGTGTGCGAGGAGCGGCGCCTCGAGTTCGCGGCCCGGCGGCGGCTCGTCCTGGACGGCCTGGACGCGCTGGGGCTGCCCGTCCCCGTCGTCCCGGACGGGGCGTTCTACGTCTACTTCGACGTCCGGTCCAGCGGTCTGGACGCCTGGGAGTTCTGCGCCCGGGCCCTGGCCGAGCACCACGTGGCGCTGACCCCCGGCCGCGACTTCGCGTCCGCTCAGGGGACGGCGCAGACCCACGTGCGGTTGTCCTACGCCGCGTCCCGGGAGGAGCTCACCGAGGGGCTGCGCCGGATCGGGGAGTTCCTCAGCGCGCTTTCCGCCACATCGATCAGCGCGTCCCGCGCCAGATCGACACGTGCGAGCGCGACGCCGCGGTGAACTCCGCGCGGTCCCACCCGCTCCAGCGGCTCTCCAGCCGCAACCCGGCGATCCTCGCCATGAGGTCGTACTCGGCCGGCCACGCGTACCGGTGGTGCGAGGCGAACCTCGACGCCGTCCCGTCGGGCCCGAACCGGACGTGGTGCGACGTCAGCCGACAGGCGACGAGGTCGTAGGTGTCGAATCCGAGGTGGTCGGGTGAGACGTCGAAGGGGCGGGCGGACTCCCCGGGCGGCAACCACTGCAGCTCCGGCAGACCGACCTCGACGAGGAACGCGCCGCCCGGCGCGAGGTGCCGGGCCGCGTTGACGAAGCACTCGACCTGCTCGTCCTGCTCCAGCAGGTTCGTGATCGTGTTGAACACCAGGTAGACGAGGGAGAACTCGCCGTCCACCCGGGTCGTCGCCATGTCCCCCTCGACCACCTCGACGGCGGGGGCCCCGGCCGCGGTCTTCGCGCGCAGTTCCGCGAGCATGTGGGGCGACAGTTCGACGCCCGCGACCGGCACCCCGCGGGCGGCCAGGGCGAGGCCGACACGACCCGTGCCGATCGCGAACTCCAGCGCCCGGCCGGTCCCCGCGAGGTCGGCCAGGACGTCGACCGTCGGCCCGAGGACCTCGGGGGCGAACATCCCGGTCGAGTCCTCGTCGTAGGTGCGGGCCACGTCAGGGCCCCACAGGTCACCCGTCACGCCAGCGACGGTAGGCGCCCCCGCCGCCGGGTTCCAGGGAGTTTCAGCGCGGCCAGGCGAGGTCGGCCACGACGGGGGAGTGCGTGCTCCCGCCCGGCGCCCCCTCGAACGTGTCGACGGGGTCGAACCCGGCGACGAGCACGACGTCGACCCGTGCGAACCCCGGTGAGGCGCCGCGCGTGAGGCCGGGTTGCGTGCCGACGGCGCGGTGCGCGTCGAGGAGGCCGTGGGAGCGCAGTTCGCGCAGCGGCTCGTTGAACTCGGCGGAGTTCAGGTCGCCGGCCACGACCACGGCCTGACCGGCGGCCCGGCGCTGCGCGGCGATCTCGGCGAACCGGTGCGCCTCGGCGACGCGGACGCGGGCCGCGTTCCCCGTCGACCCCGCGGGGCTGCGCGCGACGGCCCGCGCCGAGCAGAACAGGCAGGGCGAGGCCTGGTGCACCGAGACGACCGCCACGGGGCGCCCGTCCACGTCGAGCGTCACGACGTCGGCGGGCCGGGCCCCGGCGGGCAGTCCCGTCACGGGGACGACGGACGTCAGGGGGAACCGCGACCACACGGCGTCGCCGTCGCCCTGGCTGCTCGTGGCGCTCCAGCTGCGGTAGGGGTACTGCGCCCCGTAGCGGGCCTCGTAACCGGCGCGCTGGTCGGGGGCGACCTCCTGCAGCGCCAGGACGTCCGGCGCGGCGGTGCGCACGAGCTCGGCCAGGCCCTCGGCCCCGCGGTGGCTGGAGGTGTTGAAGGTGGCGACGCGCAGGTCCCGGGCGCGGTCCACCGGGTCGACCCGGTGGAGCGCGTAGGGGACGAAGACCGCCCCGGCCGCCACGGCGGGCGCGGCGACGGCGGCGGCCGACCACCACCAGCGCGCCGCGGTCGTCACCGGGACGAGGAGGAGGGCCGGCGCCAGCCACCAGAGCGCGAAGAGCCCGAGGACGTAGCCGACGGCGTGAGCGTCGGTGGACCCCAGGACGACCGCGAGGGCCAGGGTCGCGACCACGCCGTACCCGAGGACGAGGGCGTGCAGTGCGCGGCGCCACGTCGGGCGCCCGGAAGGCGTCGGTGGCACCCCACCATCCTGCTACACGCGCGAGCCCGTCAGGGCCGGGACGGTGCGGCGGGTGGACGTCCGCAGCGCGTACAGCTCCTCGAAGCGCGCCAGCGTCACCCGCTCGTCGTGGCCGGCCGCGATCTGCGCGCTGCGCCGGCCCATCCGCCGGTGCAGGCCGTCGGGCGCGTCCTGCGCGACCTCGCCCAGGACGAGGGCCAGTCGGGCGGCGAGCACCGCGGGTCGGGCGTGCGGGAAGAGGAACCCGTTGTCGCCGTCGCGCACGAGGTGCGGCAGGGCGCACGCGTCCACCCCGAACACCGGCAACCCCGACGCCATCGCCTCCAGGACGACGAGCGACTGCAGTTCCGCCGTCCCGGCGTTGGCGAAGACGTCGCACGCCAGGTACGCCGCGGGCAGGTCCTCCTCGGGGACGAAACCCGTCGAGACGACGCGGTCGGCGACGCCGAGGGCCGCGGCCTGCCGCAGCAGCGCCGGGCGCAGCGCGCCGTCGCCGACGAGCAGCAGCTGGGCGTCGACGTCGGGCCGGACCGTGCGGACGAGGGCGAGCGCCTCGACGAGTTCGGACACGTTCTTCTCCGGCGCGAGGCGTCCGACGTACCCGACGGTGGGCCGGTCCGGGACGCCGTACCGGGTGCGGAAGTCCCGCCGCCGCTGCCCGGTGGGGTCGGGGGAGAACCGGCGCAGGTCCATGCCGCACGAGATGGGCAGCACGGGGCCGGGGATCCCGGCGCGTTCGGCGAGCGCCGCCGCGTACGGGGTCGGGGCGGTCACGACGTCGGCCTTCGTGAACACCGCCGCCGCGTCCGCCCACGCCCAGGTGTGCAGCCGGCGCTCCACGGCGCGGCCGAGGGGGACGTGGTGCGTGAGGTTCTCGGGCATGAAGTGGTTCGTCGCCACGACGGGGATCCCCAGCCGGTTCGCGGCGGTCACCAGGGCCCGGCCGAGGAGGAAGTGGCTCTGGACGTGCACGACGTCGGGGGCGACCTCGCGCAGGACGCGCGTCGCGGCGCGGACGAGCCCGACGGGCGGGCAGAACCGCAACCCCGTCCCACCGGCGACGACGGGCAGGGCGGGCAGCCGGTGCTCGGTGACGTCCGCGGCGGTGCGCGTCGTCGTCGTGCGCAGGTCGCGGCCGGGAGCCACGACGTGCACGTCGTGCCGGGTGGCGAGCCCGGCGGCGAGGCGGCCCGCGAAGGCGGCGGCGCCGTTGACGTCGGGGGCGTAGGTGTCGGCTCCGATGAGGATTCGCATGCGTCGATCGAACCCCGGCGGGGGTGTTGCGGGCATCGGACCGGGGAGCGGTCCTGACGGGGACGGGAGTTCCACCGGTCGTACCTCCGGGGTAGGGGGTCGGTCGCGCCGTTCCCCTCCACCGTCCCCGGTCCGGTTGCGCTGCAGGTGACCTCAGGGTTGCGGGTCGGTGACGTCCCGGCGCAGAGCGGTGTGCACGACGTCGGGCACCAGCGCCCCGACGTAGTCCTGGCCGTCCAGGACGGGCAGCAGCGGCGCCTCCTGGGCCAGCAACCGGGAGAACGCCGACCGCAGGTCCGCGTCCGCCGGGACGCTCGCGGTGAACGGTTCCACGAGGTCCCCCACCCGGGCGTCCCGCGCCCCCGAGCGGGCCGCCGTCCGCACCCGGCCGCGCGCCACCCAGCCCAGCACCCGGCCCTGGGAGAGGACGACGGCGTGCTGCCCGCCGTCGAGGTCGAGGGCCGTCGCCGCGTACTCCACCCCGTCGCCCGGGGCGAGGACGAGGGGTTTGGCGAGGTCCTCCACGCGCACCGGCGTGACGGCCAGCCGGCGCAACCCCCGGTCGGAGCCGACGAACTCCACGACGAACTCCGACGCCGGCGCCGACAGCAGCGTCCGGGGGTCGCAGAACTGCTCCAGCACGCCGCCGGGGGAGAACACCGCGATCCGGTCGGCGATCCGGACGGCTTCGTCGAGGTCGTGCGTGACGAACAGCACCGTCTTGCCCAGGCTCGTCTGGATGCGCCGGAACTCCGTCTGCAACCGGTCCCGCACGACGGGGTCGACGGCGCCGAACGGTTCGTCCATGAGGAGCACCGGCGGGTCCGCCGCCAGGGCCCGGGCCACCCCCACGCGCTGCTGCTGCCCGCCGGAGAGCTGGGCGGGGTAGCGGTCGCCGTACACCTGCGGGTCGAGGCCGACGAGGTCGAGCAGTTCGTCGACGCGGCGGGCCGCGACCGCGTCGTCCCAACCCAGCAGCCGGGGGACGGTGGCGACGTTGCGGCGGACGGTCCGGTGCGGGAGCAGCCCGCCGGCCTGCACGACGTACCCGATCCCGCGGCGCAACGTGACCGCGTCGACGTGCGCGCTGTCGCGGCCGTCCACGACGATCCGTCCGCCGCTCGGTTCGACGAGGCGGTTCACCATCCGCAGGATCGTCGACTTCCCGCAGCCCGACGGGCCGACGAGCGCGACGAGCTCTCCGCGCCGCACGGAGAACGTCAGGTCGGTCACGGCGGGGGACTGCTGCCGCGGGTACCGCTTGGCGACCCCCTCGAACCGGATGACGTCGTCGACGCCGGTCTCGAGCTCGTCCGCGTCGGTGATCACCCTCGAAGCCTTGCCGACGCCCGCCCCGATCGGCAACGCGGGGCCAGCCGTTGGTCGGAGGTTCCGGGCGGTCGTGTCTGACAAGGTGGGAACCATGGCCGACGCGGATCCCACTCCCTCCTCCTCGGCGCCCCGGCCCGCGGACGTGGACCCCTTCGCCCCCGACGACGTCGTCTGGCAGCGCATCGACCCGGCCTGGGCGACGGCGCAGCGGGTGGTCGGCGGCGTGGTCGCCGCCGTCGCGGCCGTCGTGGTCGCCGTCGTGGCGGTGCTCGTCACGCCGTGGGTCTGGCTGGGCCTGCTCGTCGTCGTCCCGCTGTGGTTCTGGGACTTCTCCTGGGCGCGTCGCCAGGCGCGGGCCTGGGGGTACGCCGAGCGCGACGACGACCTGCTCGTCGTCCACGGGATCCTCTTCCGCACGCTCGTCGTCGTCCCCTACGGCCGCCTGCAGTACGTCGACGTCGAGGCCGGCCCGGTGGACCGGAAGTTCGGGCTGGCCAAGGTGCAGCTGCACACCGCCTCCTCCGACACCGACGCGGCGATCCCGGGCCTGCGGCCGGAGGAGGCCGCCCGGCTGCGCGACCGGCTGGCCGCGCGCGGCGAGGCCCGGCTGGCGGGGCTGTGAGTCCGGAAGGGGCGGACGAACCCGTCCTGGAGGTGCTGCCCGACGCGGTCGCCGACCGGCTGGACGCCCCCACGCGCGCGGTCCTGGCCGACCCGGGCTGGAAGCGGCTGCACCCCGTCACCCCGGTGCTGCGGGCGTGGAAGGTCGTCGCGGCCGTGCTCGCGGTCGTGGTCGGGCAGAACGTCGACGACCTCCTGCGCCTGGAGCTGCCCGGCTGGGTGCTGACCCTCGCCGTCCTCGGCGGGGTCCTCGCCCTGGCCCTGGTCGGCGCCGGGTTCAGCGCGCTGTCGTGGCGGCGCACCCGCTACCGGATCGACAACGAGGACGGCGTCGGCGCCGTGCACGTCGAGCGCGGCATCCTGTGGCGCCAGCAGCGGCGCGCCCAGCTCGACCGGCTGCAGGCCGTCGACGTCGTCCGCCCGCTGCTCGGCCGCCTCTTCGGGCTGGCCGAGCTGCAGCTGGAGGTCGCCGGCGGGTCCGGCAGCAAGGTCTCCCTGGCGTACCTGAAGGAGGAGGAGGCCCAGCGCGTCCGCAACGCCCTGCTCGCCGCCGCCGCCGGCCTCGTCGTCGCCGAGGGGGAGGAGGCGCCGGAGGCCCCGCAGCGCGAGGTCGTCGAGGTGCCCGCCACCCGGCTCATCACCTCCACGCTGAAGTCGGGGCTGACGATCGGGATGGTCCTCGTGCTCGTCGGGATCGCGGTCGGCTGCTGGTTCGCCCGCAGCCTGACCCCGCTCTTCGGCTCCGCCGCCGTCGTCCTCGGCCTCGTCTCGGCCGTCTGGCAGCGGTTCAGCACCGGCTTCAACTTCACGGTGGCGGACAGCCCGGACGGGCTGCGGCTCACCCACGGACTGCTCGAGCAGCGCTCGCAGACCGTGCCGCCCGGCCGCGTGCAGGCGCTGCGGATCACCCAGCCGCTGCTGTGGCGGCGGTCCGGCTGGTGGCGGGTCGAGGTCAACGTCGCGGGCTACTCCTCCGAGAGCGGTTCGGGCTCCGAGCGCAGCACCACGCTGCTGCCCGTCGGGACCGTCGAGGAGCTCGGCCTCGTCCTCGGGATCGTCCTGCCCGACCTGGCGACCGACGACCGCTCCCCGCTGGACGTCGTCCGCGCCGGGCTCACCGGTTCCGGCACCGACGGCGGTTTCACCCCCGTCCCGCGGCAGGCGCGCTGGCTGGACTGGGTGAGCTGGCGCCGTCGCGGCTACCTCATCACCGACCACGCGTTCCTGTCCCGCGGCGGCCGGGTCGTGCGCGGTCTGGACGTCGTCCCGCACGCGCGCACGCAGAGCCTCGGGCTGGAGCAGGGCCCGTGGCAGCGCAAGCTCGGACTGGCGAGCGTGCGCCTGCACTCCACCCCCGGCAAGGTCAGCCCCCGCGTCGACCACCTCGCCGCCGACGTCGCCGCGCGCCTCCTGCGCGAGCAGACCCAGCGGGCCCGCACCGCCCGCGCCGGCTCCGGCCCCGAGCGGTGGATGACCCGCTGACCCCGCCCTCCCCGTCACTGCGCGTGGTCGGCTGGGGGGATCGTCGCCGCATCGGGCCGAACCTATGGGCATGACGCTCCAACGAGCCACCCCCGGCGACCACGCGCAGTGACGGCTACCGGTAGCGGCGCGGGACGCTCCAGGGCTCCCCGAAGATCGCGTCCCAGTGCTCGGGGTGGAAGGGGCTGTCGCCGCCCGCGGGGTAGTTCGTGAGCTCCCCGACGACGACGCGGTCGGGCAGGACGTAGAGGTCGACCCGCACGAAGTCGGTGCCCTCGCCGAGCTGCTCGGCGAGAGCGATCGCCTCCTCGAGGCGCTCGGGCCGCGGGTGGGGCGGGTCGGCCCACGGCGGTCCGCCGGACAGCGGCAGGTGCTCCCAGTCGGGACGGTGGAAGTCCTGGGTGCGGTGCCCGAACCGTCCCGAGTCGACCTGCACCCAGTGGCAGCGGCCGTGGACGACGAACAGCTTGAGGTCGTCGGGGACGGCCCCGCCGGGAGCCTGCAGCAGTTCCTCCACGACGACGCGCCGCGGCACGTGGCCGTAGGCCCACTCCCGGTTCGGGCCCTGCCCGTAGAGCTGGCTCGTCCAGTGCCGGGCGATGGCGACGAGGTGGCGGCGGTCGGCGTGCTCGGGGCGGACGTGCCGGTAGACCCAGCTGTGGTGGGCGACGGGGAGCCGGGCGTCGGCGGGGGCCTGCGGGGACACGACCACGACGGCGCCGCTGCCGTGGCTGGGTTTGACGACGTAGGACTCCGGCAGGTCCACGGCCGCGAGGTCGGCCGGGTCGTCGCAGACGGCGATGAGCGCGGGCAGGTGGCCCGGGCCGACGACGGCCGTCACGTGGTCGCGGACGGCGACCTTGTCGGCGAACGTCACGACCAGCGGGCGGTGGTCGCGGAGCATCTTGTAGCGGACCTTCTCGGTGAAGGTGCGCGGACGGCGGGTGCGGGCCAGCCGCCAGAGCCGGACGAGGCGGCTGCGTTCGCGCCACCGCGGCCGGGGAGATCGTTTCGGCACCGAGTCAGTGTGTCGCAGTCCCCGGCCCCCCGGGCACGATGGCGGGATGCGCCAGCCACGGACCCGCCACGACCTGGGCGTCCTCGCCGCCCTGCACGTGGTGACGGCGCTGCTCTGGTGGGTCCTGCTCGTCCCGCAGGGTCGGTGGTGGATCCTCGTCGCCGCCGTCTGGACGGTCACTGCCTCGGTGTCCGTCGTCCGCTGGCGACGCGCCCCTACTCCCCGGTGACCCGGCCCGCGAGCCGCCCGTGCAGGGCGGCGGTCGCGGGGTTCATCCCGACGATGACGGCTTCCTTGCCGTGCTCGACGTACTTGCGGCTGACGGCGTCGAGGGCGGCGATGGAACTGGCGTCCCACACGTGGGCGTCGCTGAAGTCGATCGTCACGCGCTCGGGGTCGGTGGCGTAGTCGAACTGCGTCACGAGGTCGCCGGAGGAGGCGAAGAACACCTGCCCGTGCACGGAGTACGTCCCGGGTTCCGCGCCGGGCCGCACCTCGACGAGGTGCGCCACCCGGCGGGCGAACAGCACGCAGGCCAGGAGCGTCCCGCCGAGCACGCCGTAGGCGAGGTTGTGGGTCAGCAGGACGATGACGACCGTGACGACCATGACGGCGGTCTCGCTGCGCGGCATGGTCTTCAGCGTCGCCGGCCGCACGCTGTGCCAGTCGAAGGCGCCGTAGCAGACGAGGAACATGACGGCCACGAGCGCGGCCAGCGGGATCTGCGCGACGACGTCGCCGAACCCCACGACGAGGACGAGCAGGAACGTGCCGGCGAGGAACGTCGACAACCGCGTCCGGGCGCCGGAGACCTTGACGTTGATCATCGTCTGACCGATGACGGCGCAGCCGCCCATCCCGCCGAACAACCCGGTGACGATCTGCGCGGTGCCCTGCCCGACGCACTCACGGGTCTTGGACGAGCGGGTGTCGGTCAGCTCGTCGACGAGCTGCGCCGTCATGAGCGACTCCATGAGCCCGACGAGCGCGACCCCCACCGAGAACGGGGCGATGGTGCGCAGCGTGTCGAGCGTCAGGGGGACGTCGGGCAGGCCGAGCGTCGGCAGCGTGCGCGGCAGGGCGCCGTCGTCCCCGACCGTCCGCACGTCGACGTGGAGCACGACGACGAGGACGGTGAGCAGTGCGACGGTGATGAGCGGTGCGGGGACCGACTTCACGAACCGCGGGACGACGACGAGCAGTGCGATCCCTGCGGCCAGGACGGCGTACCCCGTGACGCCGGCGCCGCGCAGGTTCGGCAGCTGGGCGATGAAGATCGAGATGGCGAGCGCGTTGACGAACCCCGTCGTGACGCTGCGGGGCACGAACCGCATGAGGCGGGCCACCCCGAGCAACCCCAGCGCGATCTGCAGGACGCCCGCGAGCAGGATCGCCGCGATGAGGTAGCCGACGCCGTGGCTGTGCGAGAGCGGGGCCACCACGAGGGCGACGGCCCCCGTCGCGGCGGAGATCATCGCCGGCCGACCCCCGACGAAGGAAGTCGTGACGCCCATGACGAAGGAGGAGATGAGCCCGACGCGCGGGTCGACGCCCGCCACGATCGAGAAGGAGATGGCCTCGGGCACGAGGGCGAGGGCGACGACGAGGCCGGCGAGGACCTCGGTGCGCAGCACCCGGAGGGACCGCAGCCACGGCGGCCGGCGCAGGGCAGCACCGGGCGAGGTGAGGGCGGAGGGCACCGACGAACTCTAACCTCGCGTCAGTGTGGCCCCCGCCGCTCGACCCCGCCGGCTCACCCGATCAGCGCGGGGTGCGGGTGCCCGTCCCCGAGCCGCCCGAGCCGCCACGGAACTTCGAGACCGCGTCGGTCAGCTTGCGTCGCGTCGCAGGGTCCTTCAGCGCCCGCTGCGCCTGCTGCGTGACCCGCTTGCCCTCGGGGGACTTCAGGAACTGCCCCAGCTTGCCCACCAGGCCTGCCACCGTGACCTCCTCGACCGCTGCGCGCGGTGCGTCGTCTGTGAAGAGTCCAACGGTGGCGCCCCGCGGAGGGTTCCGCGAGTCGGGGTGTCCGTGAGCTCCTCACTTGCGCAGCACGACGGCGACGTCGGTCACCGCGAAGAGGAAGGTCCCGCGGCGCGCGGCCCGTCGCAGCCCCTCGACCCAGCCGGCGGCGCGGGCGGCCAGGTCGGGGTCGTCGCCGGCGGCCGCGAGGATGCCGGTGGCCACCTTCCACGCCACGGACCCCTCGTCGAAGCGGCGGTGCGGGTCGGCCCAGGAGTGCACCGACTCGACGGTGAAGGGGCTGGCGGCGGCGTGCCGGAGCAGCTTGCGGCCGGCGAACCCGTCGGTGCTGGCGCCCTGCGCGGGGACGTGCGCGACGAAGCGGTCGAGCAGTTCGCGGGTCAGGTCGTCGTCGTCGCTCGTGAACAGCGCGGTGTCCCAGTCCGAGTGGGCGAGCACGGCCGTCCCGCCGGGCCGCAGCACGCGGTGCACCTCGTGCAGGTGGGCGCCGACGTCGGCCAGGTGCTCGACGGCGTTGAGGCTCACGGCCGCGTCGACGCTGTCGTCCTCCAGGGGGAGCGCGTCGAGCTCGGCGATGTGGGCCCGCACGCGCGGGTCCAGGAGCAGGTCGTCGTCGAGCGTGGAGCCGACGTCGACGGCGTGCACGAGGCGCGGACCGGCGGCCAGCAGGGCCCGCGTCGTGCGGCCCTGACCGCAGGCGAGGTCGAGGGCGACGGAGTCCGGGGCGATGGCGGCGAGGTCCGCGACGTTCTCGAAACGACCCACGCGTGCAGCCTACGATCACCGGGACCGGCTCGCCCGCAGGTGGTTTCGGTACCCGTTCGTCACTGCTGGTACTTGTTCGGGCGCAGGCGGTCACGACGTGCGGCCGGACGGTCGAAGATTCCGTGAACGGCCACTCTCACGTGGCGTCAAAGTGTCCCGGTCTCACCTACAGTCGTGCCTGCACCGGTCCGGTGCGCGCATGGCCGGGGGGCGGTGCGGTCGACGGTGACGGGGTTCGGGACACGCCGGCCGGCACACGGTGCCGCAGGGCGCAGAGCTCCGTCCGAGGGGGAGAGGCGGACTCGCGCAGTGGTGGACACGACGCAGCAGGAGAGCCCCGCGACCGGAGGTTCGAAGGAACCCCGCAAGCACGGGCGGCGCAAGGTCATCGGCGCCGGTCTCGGTGTCCTGGCCGTGGCGGCCGGCGGCGGCGTGTACTGGGCCACGCGGGACTCCGGTGCCCCCATCCGGCACACGCCCGACCCGCAGTGGACGCCCAAGCAGCACCTCCCCGCCGAGGACCTCGACACCAAGTGGGTCGGCATCCAGACCCACGAGACCGCGGCGGCCGCCGCCTTCAGCGAATGGCTCGGCCGGCCGCTGGACTGCGTCGTCGTCTTCAACTCCGACGCCAACTGGGCCGCGATCTCCGGCCCGTGGTTCGCGATGGTCCCGCAGGAGGGCCAGGACTGGGGCCAGTGGGTCCGCGACGACCCGGACAACCGCACGCTGGTCATCTCCACCGGGCTCGTCCCGTCCGGCCCGCCGGACGACTGGCGCGAGCGCGGGGCCGCGGGCGAGTACGACGAGCACTGGACGACGTTCGCCCGGAACCTCGTCTCCAAGGGCCTGGGGACCTCGATCGTCCGGCTCGGCTGGGAGCTCAACGGCGACTGGTACGAGACGCACTACATCGGGGACACCGCCGAGAAGCGCGAGCAGTGGAAGGCCTACTTCCAGCGCATCGTGAAGACGGTGCGGGCCGTGGAGGGGGCGGAGTTCGAGATCGACTTCAACATCGCCGAGGGCCAGCAGGACTCCGTGGAGATCGCCGAGATGTACCCCGGGGACGAGTGGGTCGACATCGTCGGCGTCGACGTCTACGACTCCTACATCTCCCCGATCGACCCGACGGCCCGGTGGGAGGAGAAGGACGCCAAGGTCAACAGCCTGTCGGCCGTCATCGCCTTCGCCGCCGAGCACGACAAGCCGATCAGCATCCCCGAGTGGGCGATGGTCGCCGAGGGCAAGACCCAGGGCGGGGGCGACAGCCCCGAGTTCATCAACCAGATCGCCGACGCCGTCGTGAGCGCCGACGTCCGGTACCAGGCCTACTTCAACGTCCCCGACGGCGGGGTGGGCATGACGCTCGACGACGCCCCCAACGGCAAGGCGGCGTTCCTGCAGCGCTTCGGCGCAACGGGTGACGCGGGGCCGAGGAAGGCGTGACCGCCGGTAACCTCGACGGCGTGGTGGAGGTCGAGCAGGCGCCGGGCGGGCGGTCCGGGCCGCTGGGCAAGCTGCGCAGGCTCCGCAGCGCGGGGATGACCCGCAGCCTGTGGAACATCGGCGACCAGGTCGTCGCCAGCCTGAACAACTTCCTCATCCAGTTCGTCATCACCCACGCCTTCACCAAGGACGTCTTCGGCGCCTTCGCGATCGCGTTCTCGGTGTTCTCGATCTCCACGGGGTTCTTCCGGGCGCTGTCGACGTCGCCGGTGGCCATGCGCTTCGCCGACGCCGACGACCGGGAGTTCTCCCGCGCCGCCGGCTCGGCCGTCGCGCTCACCGCGTCCGGCAGCGCGCTCGTCGGCGTCGTCCTCGTGCTCATGGGCTGGCTGCTGCCGTTCGGCGAGTCGCTGTCCCACGTGTTCATCGCCCTCGGTTTCGTCCTGCCCGGCCTCATGCTGCAGGACGCCTGGCGGCAGGTGTTCTTCGCCCGCCTGCGCCCGGCCGCGGCGTTCTTCATGGACGTCAGCTGGGTCGTGCTGCAGCTCGGCGGGCTCGGTGTCCTCGTCCTGGTCGCCGACGAGAACCACATCGCCGCGTTCACCGCGGTCTGGGGCGGCGCGGCCTACCTCGCCTCCCTGCTCGGGCTCCTCGTCCTGCGCCTGAAGCCCCGCGTCCCGATGGCCTGGGCCTGGCTGCGCGAGCAGTCCTCGGTCACGCGCTACCTCGTCCCCGAGTTCGTCATCATCCAGACGGGTGGGCAGCTCGCGCCGGTCCTCGCCGCGGCCGTCACGACGATCGACGCGGCCGGTGCGCTGCGCGGGGCGAACCTGCTCACCGTGCCGGCGACCATCGTCTCGACCGGGCTCATGAGCTTCGCCGTACCGGAACTCGTGCGTCGCCGCTCGCGGATGACCCCGAAGACGTGGCAGCTCGCCGCGGTCGCGATCTCCGGCCTCGTGCTCGTCGTCGGTGCGGTGTGGGGTGCGATCACGCTGCTGCTGCCCACGTCGATCGGCGAGATGGTCCTCGGCGACACCTGGGAGGGCGCGCGCACCGTTCTGCTCGCCACGATCGTCGGCCAGGCCGGGTCCGCCGTCACCGTCGGCTGCGCGGCCGTCCTGTACGCCACCGAGGGCGCGAAGACGACGATGCGCCTGCACCTGGTCTTCGCCCTCTTCCTCGTCACGTTCTCGACCGTCGGCGCCTTCACCTGGGGCGCCCAGGGCACCGCGTGGGGCATCGCGGCCGCGTTCTGGGTCGTGGCCCCCTGGTGGTTCGTCTCGGTCCGCCGGCACGTCCGGCGGCCCGCCCCCGAGGCTCCCGCCACCACGCCCGCCGACGCCGGCTGACCGGTCCCACACCTGGCCCACGCCCGGTCCCACGTCCTCGACGGCTTGGGACCGGGCGTGGGACCGGCGCGGACGTGGTCCTGGCGACCGCTGTGCCGTTCCCACACCTGGTCTCACGGGCTTGAACCCGTGCACCCGGTCCCACACCTGGTCCCACGCCTCGACGCGGTGGGACCGGCCGTGGGGCCGGCGCGGACGTCGTCCTGGCGACCGCTGTGCCGGTCCCACACCCGGCCCCACGCGCCGACCCCCGCATGCAGAACGCCCCCGCCGGCCACCGGCGGGGGCGTTCTCGCGTGCGGGCGCTCAGACGGCGGTGAGCTCCACGCCGGCCTCGCGGGCCAGCGCGTCCAGCCGCGGGTCGCTGCCGCGCCTGCGCGGACGGGAGACGGCGGGGGCGCCGGTGGCGACGTGGTCGGCCGGCACGTCCTTGGTGACGACGGCGTTGGCGCCGATGACGGCCCGGTCGCCGACCGTGATCCCACCGAGGACGCAGGCCCCGGCGCCGATCGTCACGTCGTCACCGACGACGGGCTGACCCGGCGTCGAGCCGTCGCCGAGCGTGACGTTCTGGTAGATCCGCAGACCGCGGCCGATGCGCACCGACGGGCCGACGACGATCCCCGTGGAGTGCATGAGGCACAGACCCGGGCCGATCTGCGCGAAGGGCGAGATCTCGGCGCCGGCCGAACGCAGGGCCCGCGCCTGCAGGAGGTGCGCGGCGGGCATGAACCGCGGCGCCACCGCCTGGGCGGCGCGCAGCTGCACGACGGCGCGCACCCGCGGGACGAGGGCGACGCGCGCCAGGACGTCCGGCAGCCACGACCCCGTCGAGCGGCCCTCGGGTTCCACCATGTGCTCGAGGTCACCGCGCAGGGCGGCGAGGTGGTGGTTCAACGGGTTCCTCCAGGGGTCGGGATCCACGACGGCACGGTCACCGGGAACGGGGCCGCGAGCGGGCCGGGGGACTGCTCGTCCTGCCGGCGCTGGCGTTCCCAGACGGACAGCTCGGTGCGCCGGCCGACGAACAGGACGGCCATCGGCAGCAGGACGTAGAAGATGTTGGCGGCCAGGAAGCTCGAGGACGTGACCGCGTTGAGGAAGATCGCCGCGAGGGCGACGGTCGGCGCGGGGGAGCGGCGCACGACGGCGACGTAGAGGAACACCCCGGCCAGCACGGACGCCGGCACCCCGTACTCGAGCACCATCTTCACGGCCCCGGCGAAACTGATGGGCAACCCGGTCTCGGCGAAGATCGCGTCGGAGATCCGGTCGGCCTGTCCCGGGCCCAGACCCGTGAGGATCGACCACGGGTCCGAGGACCAGCGGCCGAGCAGGTACTCGTACGGCTGGACGAACCGCAGGCTGCCGGAGGAGTTCGTCTGCCCCGCCTCACCCGTCCGGCTCAGCAGGATCGGACCGACGGGGGACAGCAGCGCGGCGACGCCCGCGACGGCGAGGACGACGGCGGCGCGGACGGCCCACAGCCCTCCGCGGCGGACGGCGAGGATCATCAGCCCGAAACCCAGGACCATGATCCCCGTCCCGGTGACGGTGCAGACGAGCGCGACGGCGAACACCGCGACGCGCCAGTACTCCTTGCCGCGGCTGAGCACGGACAGCAGGGCGAGCGCGAGGAACTGCGAGAACACCGACGGTTCGACGAACACGAAGGCGTTCGCCTTGATGACGGGGGAGCCGTACTCGATCGGGTAGGACGTGTTGTAGCCCTGGAACAGCAGGTTCCGCGGCACGACGCTGCGCAGCAGGTCGGTGTAGGACCAGATCCCCGCGAACTGCAGCAGCACCTGCAGGATCCCGATGGCCGCGAACACGAGCATGAACGTCTCGAACCGCCGCTGGACGCGCGGGAACAGGTGCAGCCGGCGTTCGTCGACGCGGAAGCACAACGCGGCCCACGTGACGACGAGCAGCAGCAGCGACGTGAGCGAACCCGTTCCGCGCCAGACGATGTCGACGAGGGCGAACACGGTCAGGGCCCCCATCGCGAGGGCGTACGTGCGCACCGACGCACCGTCGTCGCGGACGTGGCCGTGGTAGGCGAGGTACCCGAGGACGGCGGCGACGACGGGGATCGTCACGGGGACGGGTGAACCCAGGGGCAGCGCGAACCGCTGCAGCACGGTGAGGGCGACGATGACGACCGTGACGCCGGTCATGACGCGCGCGTCCGCGGTGCTGGTCGTCCCGGACGCGTCGGCGCGGCGCGCGGCGGCGGTCGCGGCACCGGCGCGCAGTCCCGGCGTGGCGGGGCGGACGGTGGGGGCGACCCGGCGCAGACCGGTTCCCGCTCGGGCGCCGGTGCGGGGAGTTCCCACGCCGTTGCCGGCAGTACCCGTGTGGTGACGGTGCGTCGACGAACCGCCTCCGTGGCCGGAGTGACCCGTGTCGTCCGTGCGGTGCTGCGCGTCGTCCACGCGTCGATACCCCCCGTCTGTGCGGCCCGGCCTGCGTCGTGCGTCGCCGTGCGTCGTCCTCCGCAGGCCTGCCGTCGCGGTCCCCCCGCGGTGCCTCATGCTAGGCGGAGGAGGCCCGCGGCGGGACCGGCGACGGAGTTCCCGCAGGCCGACCGGGGGCTCTGCGTGACAACTTCACACGTTCGCAGCAGGCCGTTCACCCCCGTTCGGCCGCCTGCGTGACAAGCACCGACGTCGCCGGGAAAAGGGTGCAATAGTTACGCCCGCAGCGGCCGCCGAGTGCCTGATCACACGGCGTAGGGAAACCCCAGCACCGAGTAACGGGCGGTGGGGGCCGCGGGGTGGACCGGCACGCTGCACCGGGGGGCGCGGTTCTGCGTCACGTCAGGGAAGGGACTGGTAGTCGGTGACAACGAGCTCGCACGTGCGGAGCGGTTCTGGTGCGTGGGGTGCCATCAGCCGGCAGCGCTGGAAGATCCTGGTGGTGGCCGTCCTCCTGGCCGTCCTGGGGTACGTCCTGCCGTCGCAGCTGCTGACCCCGACCTACCAGGCGACCTCGACCATCACGCTGTCGAAGGACCGCCCCTACGACCCGACGACGTCGAACGCCTCCTCCCTGGGTGACCCCACGAAGTGGGCCACCCTGCAGGCCGCGGTCGCGGGTTCGGAGACGGTCCTGTCCGTCGCCGGCCAGACGCTGCCGCAGAACCTGCAGTCGACCTTCCGCGACGGCCTGACGATCACGGCCGTCGACGAGTCGAACCAGATCACCGTGACCTCCAGCGCGCAGGACGCGCAGGACGCGGCCACCATCGCCGACGCCGTCGCGACCGCCTACCAGACGGTCAACACGCAGAAGGTGCAGCAGGCGACGGCCAACGCCCTCACCGCCGTCGGCAACGACACCGCGCAGCAGCAGACGATCAACCTCAACGCCAGCGCCTACGGCAACGGCATCTCCGTGCTCGACGCCGCGACCGTGCCGACCCAGCCGGCGCCCCCGTACGCGTGGCAGGTCGCCGTCCTCGCGGGCCTCGTCGGGCTCTTCGCCGCCGCCGGCTTCGTCGCCTGGCGGGCGCACCTGAACCAGCGCGTCGAGACCCCGCCGCTGGAGGACGTGGCCGAGCTCGGCCGCTGGAACTCCGTGCCCCGCGGCCGCGGCATCGGCGACCAGAACTCGGTCGAGTCCCGCAACGCCGGCATGGTCCTCGTCGGCCTGCAGCACCTCGGCCACCTGCGCACCCCGCGCCTGGAGGTCTCCAGCGTCCTCGTCACGGCCGCCAGCGGCAACGCCGGCGCCCTGGCCACGGGCCTGGCCGCCTCCGCCGCGCGTGCGGGCCGCCGCGTCGTCCTCGTGGACGCCGACGAGGCCGGCAGCCGCCTCGGTGCCTTCGGGGCCCCGGTCGCCGACACCGACCAGCGCGTCCTGCCCGAGCGCCGCTGGAGCGACGAGATCCACCCGTGGGTCATCGGCGGCGGTGCCGTCGTCGGCGTCCTGCCGCTGGAGGCCCGCTCGCTGCAGCCGCACGTCGTGGGTGCGGGCGTCCGTCAGCTCGTCGAGGCCGGCTACCTCGTGATCTTCGTCGGCGGGTCCGTCGTCACGTCCCCCGTCGCCTTCGCGGTCGCCGGTGAGGTCGACGCGGTCCTCGTCCAGATCGAGGCCGAGCCGCGCGCCGAGGTCGTCAGCAAGACGGTCGCCCAGCTGTCCATCGCCGCCCCGGCCGTCGTCGCGCAGGTCGTCGTGGGTGACACGAGCAACGGCGCCCCGGCCTCCGGCGAACGCTCCGAGCCGGTGCGCCAGCGCCCCGTCGTCCAGGCCCAGCCGCAGACCCCCGAGGTCTCGCGCCGCGGCTGACCCGCGGCGAGCACGAAGGGCCGGTCCCCCCGGGGGGACCGGCTCTTCGTCGTTCCCGCCGCCCTCAGGGGGCCGGCGTGGCGGCGATCTCCTCCCACGGCCCGGGGGCGATCCAGCCGTCCTCCATGTGCGTCGCCAGCGCGGGCTCGGCCCCCAGCAGCACGCGCCGCCGCGAGGGCCGCCGCAGCGAGCGCACGTCGACCGCGGTCCGCATGCCGGTGAGGTACGCCCGGCGCAGCGCGGACTTCCAGGCCGGGGTGCCGTCGGCGGGCTCGTGGTGCTCGACGAGCTCGCGCAGCGTGAAGCGGCGCCGGCCCTGCAGGGTCAGGCAGCTGGCGTAGTCGAAGTTGCCGCCGGACAGGGCGCACAGCCACAGCAGCCGCTCGTCCTCGCGCAGCGCGTGCACGCGGGCGGCGAAGGTGCTCGTCGTGCTCTCCAGCCGCTCCCAGCGCACCGGCAGGCCCGTGTCGGGCACCTCCTCGCCGTAGGGGGCGAAGTAGTCGGCCCTCGCGTGCCGGGGGTCCCGGGCGGCGTCGACGAGCGCGACGAGGGCCTCGGGGCGCCACAGGTAGTCGTCCTCGGCCAGCAGGAGCACGTCCCTGCCGTCCCAGCCGCGACGACGGGGCAGACCCAGGGCGGTCAGGTAGCTGCGCCGGTTGGAGCCGCCGTCGATGGTGACGGGGTCGCCCCAGCGGGCCATCAGGTCGAGCCGGTCGGCCGGGACGGGCCCGTCGTTGAGGAAGACGACCTCCGTGCCGGCGTCCGGGCGCTCGTCCCGGACCTGCTCGACGGCCCGGCAGAAGGACTCCAGGCCGACCCGCTTGCTGTACCAGTCCGGCCGGCCCTTGGTGTTCTCCCCGCCGTGCGAGCGGTAGACGACGTGAAGTCTCACCCCCCGATCGTAGCCGCGACGACCCCTGGGACCCGGTCCCGCGATCACGAGGGGCACCTCTATCGCCGCAGGTGGGCGGCGCGTTACAGGTTCTCGCCAACTTTCTCCTCAAGTCCTCGTCCGGGCCGGCCGAAGACCTCTCTGTCACCCCGAACGGGCCACATCGGCACCTCCGCTCCCCCCGCGGAGGCGCCCTGAGCACAGCGAGGTTGATCCACCCGTATGAGCAAGCTTTCGAAGTTCCTTCTCAGCACTGCCGCCGTCGCCACCGTCGCCAGCGGTCTCACCACCGCGGGCCTGACCGCGGCCAACGCAGCGGACGCCCCCACCCTGCGCGTCAGCACCCAGCGCGCCACCTACACGGACACCAGCGGCAACGTCTGGTCGGCCGACAGCGGCTTCGAGGGCGGCTGGCAGAACCCCAACGTCACGACGGCCCCCATCGCGGGCACGACGGACGCGAAGCTGTACCAGTCCGAGCACTACGGCATGAAGGGCTGGAGCGCCAAGGTCCCCAACGGGACCTACGACGTCACGCTCAAGACGGCCGAGACCTACTGGACCCAGAAGGGTGCCCGCGTCTTCTCGGTCACCGCCGAGGGCCGCAGCGTCGTCAGCAACCTCGACATCTTCGCCGAGGTCGGCAAGAACCGGGCCCTGGACAAGAAGTTCACGGTCACCGTCGCCGACGGCACGCTCAACCTGGGCTTCACCCAGTCCCGCAACTGGGCCACCGTCGACGCGATCCTCGTCCAGCCCGCCGGCACCGGCGCCCCCGCGCCCGGCGGCGCGACCCCCGGCAACGGCGGCGTCGTCGTCAACCCCGGCCCCCGCCCGACCAACCCCACCCCCGTCGTGAGCACCCCGCCGTCCACCACCCCGCCGTCCACCACCCCGCCGTCCACCACCCCGCCCGTGACCACGCCGCCGAGCACGGCCCCCGTCACGACCCCGCCCACGAGCACCTCGCCGAAGCCCCAGACGGGCAACGTGTCGGGCCACGAGTGGATGTCGGGCTCCTCGGGCGTCGGTGCGGCCAACGGCCAGTTCGGCTCGTGGCGCGGCAGCAACCTCGACATCGTGTCCAGCTGGGCCGGCAACGCCGACAACTCCGCCAACTTCTACACGCTGTGGAAGGGCGCCGAGTACGGGAGCTGGAACGGTTCGATGGACATGTCCGTCGGCGGCATCGACCCGGGTGAGACCTGGTCGCAGGCCGCCTCCGGCAAGTTCGACGCCCGCTGGGCGGCCTCGCTCACCAAGCTCAAGCAGCTCTGGGGCGGCCGCGACGGCACCATGTACATCCGCTTCGCCCACGAGATGAACGGCTACTGGTTCTCCTGGAGCGTCAACAAGAACAACTACCAGGACTTCATGACGTCCTGGAAGCGCTACCGCGCTCTGCAGCAGCAGATCTTCCCCGAGGCCGAGCTCGTCTTCTCCGTCAACAAGGAGACGAACGGCGCGGGCATGGACTGGACGAAGTTCTTCCCGGGCAAGCAGTACGTCGACGTCCTGTCGGTGGACTACTACAACAACTGGCCCTACGCCTCGACCCTGGCGCAGTTCCAGCAGCAGTCGTGGGACAAGGACGGGTACGGCGCCCCGAAGGGGATCAACGCCCACCTCGCCTTCGCCAAGAGCCAGGGCCTGCCGCTGGCGGTCTCGGAGTGGTCCGGCAACGCCGACGACGGTGACTCGCCCGCCTACATCCAGGGCATGTACGACTTCTTCAAGGCCAACGCCGGGTCCGGCGCCGGTCAGCTCCTGTACGAGGTGCAGTTCAACGTGAACATCGACGGTCAGCGCTGGCTGCTCAACGGCGGCACGCGCATGCCCGCCTCGGCGGCGAAGTACCGCGAGCTCTTCTGAGCCGCTGACGCGCTGACCCGCACGACCCGTCACGACACGGCGCCCCCGCCGGCCAGGTGAGACCTGGCCGGCGGGGGCGCCGTCGTGCTGCCCGGGCGTCCTGAACCGGGATGGGGCTCCTACTTGATGCGCTCCATGACGACGCGGCCGGCGACCGAGGCGCGGCCCGTCGTCACGCCCTTGACGTAGGCCCAGTGCTGGGCGGCGCGGTCCTGGCGGCGCAGGGCCTTGCACTGCAGCGTCCGGACGGCGTAGCCGAGCGCGAGCACCGAGCTGATGCCGCTGACGGTGGCCCCGGAGTGGTGGCGGGCGAGGTAGCGGCGCATGGCCGCCCCGCGCAGCCGCAGCATCTCCAGGTTCGGCGCCCCGGACCCGCCGGCGGCGTGCGGGACGATGACGTCGGTGCGCAGCCGCTCGCGCAGCCCCGCCTGCCGCGCGGTGCGGCCGAACATCATGTCCTCGTTGTAGACGTAGAAGTCCTCGTCGAAGCAGCCGAGCTCGAGGAAGGTGCTGCGGCGCACCGCCATGCAGGCCCCGGTCGTCCAGTCCACGTCGAGCGCCTCGCCCGGGGCGGGCTTGGCGTACAGGCCCGCCCGCGGGAAGAGCTTGTGCAGTCCGGCCGAGTGCACGAGGGCGCGGGCGGCCGTGGGCTCCCAGCCCCCGACGCCGAGCTCGACGTGCCCGTTCACCCCCGCCATGGTCGCGGCGGAGGCGGCCAGCCCCGGGTCGGCGGCGACGTCGGCGACGAGGGTGGCCAGGTGCTCCAGCGTCGGCCGGGAGTCGGGGTTGCCGAAGACGACGTACTCGTGGGTGGAGGTGCGGGCGCCCATGTTCGCCGCCTTGGCGAAGCCCTTGCCGCCGCCGGAGTCGACGTAGCGGGTCGCGGGCCGCTCGGCCGGCAGCTGCGACAGGCCGTCCACGTCGGAGGCGTTGTCCACGACGACGACGGGCAGGTCGTCGGGGAGGCCGGCGAGCAGGGCCCGGATCTGGTGGGCGCTGCGGTAGCTGACGAGGACGAGCTCGACGTCGTGCTCGAGTCCCGCCACCCGTGCGGTGCTCCGCCCGGCCTCCTGCTCCGTGCCGTTCGTCACGTCCACGCTCACTCCGCCCGTCCCCTCCCAGTGCTTCCCCCGCCCGGCCCGACCGTGCGCTGGCGCCCCGGCTGGTCCGTTCCGGTGGTGGTCGTCCCACTCACCGAGGGTCCAGTGTGGCCCCTCGTGGGGCGACCTGTCGGGTGACCGTCCGTGGCGAACGGGTGGTTTCCCGGCGAAGGCCACGGAATCCCCGCGAACTCGTCACTCCGCGCTGACCTGCGACAACTCGCGGTCACGACGCAGGGATTTTCTCCACCGGCCGCCCGGCGAACTACTGAGAGTGATTGGTTAGATACGGAAAGGCCTTGTTGCTCAGCGTGTCACGCCCTTGCAAGAATGCCCGGACCACCCGCGGACTGCGCGGGGGTCACGGGGGCGGTGAGGGGGGTCCGGCGGCCGGCAGGCCGGTGGATTTCACCGCTCCGGACGTTCGTCTGGGGGGTTCCACACGTGAAACTGGGTCGACCGAGCCCGACCGTCAGTGCGCTGACCGTCATGTCCTTCGCCGGTCACGTCATGTACCCGCTGTACCTGCTGGCCAGCGAGCGCCTCGCGCCGCGCAGCCCCGTCCGTCCGCGGGCCGGGGAGGCCGGCTGGACCTGGGACGACGTCGACGTGCTCATCCCGGCGTTCGGCGAGGCGAGCATCCTCGCCGAGACCGTGCCGCAGCTGCTGGGTGAAGGCGTTCCGCTGGACCGCATCACGATCGTCGTCGACGAGGACGAGAAGACCCGCGCGACGGCCGAGCACCTCGGCTGCCGCGTCGACTGGTCGCCCACCCGGGCCGGCAAGGCCGCCGCCGTGAACCGCGGCGTCCAGAACTCCACGGCCGACATCGTCGTGCTGCTCGACGCGAACGCGTTCGTGCCGGGCGACGGGCTGCGCGCGCTCATCGACCGCGTCGCCACCGACCTGCACCTGGCCTCCGGCGTCCGCAAGGAGTCCGGCGCGGCCGACGAGGGCCTGTACTGGCGGTACGAGAACTGGATCAAGCAGACGGAGGCGGGCCGCGGCGGGTCGCTCGCGCTCGTGGGCGAGGCCGTCGCGCTGCGGCGCGAGTCGTTCCGCCCCATCCCGGGCTCGGTCCTCAACGACGACCTGTTCCTCGCCTTCGACTTCGCCCGCCGCGGGCTGAACGTCGGCGTCGTGCCCGAGTGCGTCGCGGTCGAGGACTCCGCGCCCCGCAACGACCAGCTCGAGCGGCGCGTGCGCATCATGAGCGGGCAGCTGCGGTTGTTCTGGGGTTTCCGCCGCTCGTTCCTCTCGGGCGACGACAAGTTCCTGCACTTCGCCATGCACAAGGGGTGGCGTTCCACGCTGGGCCCCGCGGCGCAGCTCACGCTGACGGCCGCCTGCCTGGCCCGGCCGAAGAACCGCTACAGCCAGCTGTTCCTCCTGGGCGAGGCCGTCTCCGTCGCGGCCTACCTCAAGGGGGACAAGCTGCAGGGCAAGGCGGCGGCGCCGCTGCGCGTGCTGGGGCAGGCCGTCGGCATGCCGCCGGTCATCTTCGCGCTGTCGATCCCGCGCGCCCTCGGCCGCTCGCGGTCGGGTGCGTGGAAGAAGCGCACCCGTTGACGGCTGACCGCACGGCCTGGGTCCTCGCGAAGCAACTGCCGGCCAGCACCGACTCCGGTGGGCGCCAGCGGATCCGGGCCGTCATCGACGCCTACGCCGCGTCGTTCGACCGGGTCCACGTGGTCGGTTTCGACCGCTGGCCCGGCTGGCGCGACGTCCTGCCCGCGCACGTCACGGTCCACGAGGTGCAGGCGCCGGGGCCGACGCCGGGCGCCGTCCTGCGGGGTTCGCTCTTCGCGGGGAAGTGGTTCTCCCGGCAGGTCCACGACCTGCTGGCCACGGGCGTGCGCGCACGCGACGTCGTGCACGTCGACTTCCCGCAGATGGCCGTCAACGTCCCCGCGGACGTGCGCATCGACGTCCTGGACCTGCACAACGTCGAGTCCGACCTCGTCGCGCGCCGGTTGCGCACCGAACGGCCGCTGGCCGGCCGGTTGCTGGCCCCCGAGGTCGCGCGGTTCCGCCGGTTCGAGTTCTCCGTCGCGGCCCGGGCCGCGCACGTCACGGCCTGCAGCCGCAAGGACCAGGAGGTCCTGTCGGCGCACGGGATCGACAGCGTGTTCGTGCCCAACGGCGTCAGTGCCGCCTCGCACGTGCCGACGGTCCCGCCGACCACGCGCACGGCCCTGTTCGTCGGGGCGGTCGACTACGGCCCCAACAAGGCCGCGCTGCGCTGGTTCCTCGACGAGGTGTGGCCGCAGGTCCTCGACCGCGTCCCGTCCGCGCGGTTCCTCGCGGTGGGCCGGGGGGTGTCCGCGGTGCACCCGCGGTCGACCGGTGAACCCGGGGGAGTGGAGTTCCACTCCGACGTCGAGTCCGTCGACCCGTTCTACGACCGTGCCGACGTGTGCGTGGTCCCGTTGCTGTCGGGCGGGGGGACGAAGATCAAGCTGGTCGAGGCCCTCTCCCGGGGCCGCGCCGTCGTCACCACGAGCCTGGGCCTTGAAGGCCTCGAGGAGCACCGCGACGTGCTGCGCGTCGCCGACGGTGCGCCGGCCTTCGCCGACGCCCTCGCAGAACTCCTGCAGGACCCCGAGCAGGCCGCGAAACTGGGCTCGGCCGCGGCCGACGTCGCCCAGTCGTTCTCGTGGGAATCCGCGATGACTCCGCTGCGTGACCTGTTGTCGACGATTCGTCGATGACTTTCGCGAACGGGGCCCGTCGTCACCCGCTTCGCCCAATCTCACGCTCCGTGTTCGCTCGCCTGTAGTAATCTCGCGACAGCACCTCGGCGGGAAACCGGTGGCTCGGATTCGTGGGGGGTTCGGACCGCCACCGGAGTTCCCACGCGCACGACGCGACAGGTGCGCTGTTCCCCCACGGACGGTTCGCGGGCGCGGTGCGCCTGCGCCGACGACATCCGACCGATCAGGTTCGAGTGAGGGAAGAACATGACCGAGGCCACTCCCGTCTCCGAGATCCCCGTCGTCATCCTCTGCGGTGGCATGGGCACCCGACTGCGCGAGGCCAGCGAGAAGCTGCCCAAGCCGCTGGTGGACATCGGCGGACGGCCGATCCTCTGGCACATCATGAAGCTGTACAGCTCCTACGGTTTCCGGAAGTTCGTCCTGTGCCTGGGGTACAAGAGCGACCTCATCAAGCGCTACTTCCTCGACTACCGGATCAACGCCGGCGACTTCACGCTGAACCTGTCGACGCAGGACGCCCCGACCTTCCACACCAACGGTGTGCAGGAGGACTGGGACGTGACGTTCGTCGAGACCGGTCTGACGACGGCGACCGCGGCCCGCATCAAGCGCGTCGAGCAGCACCTGACCGCCGACAAGTTCGTCCTCACCTACGGCGACGGCCTCGGCGACGTCGACATCCTCAAGACCCTGCGCGACCACGAGGCCGGCGGCCGCCTGGCCACGGTGACGGCCGTGCACCCGAGCTCGCGCTACGGCGAGATGCACGTCACCGGCGACACCGTCACCGAGTTCAACGAGAAGCCGACCCTGGCCGACGGCTGGGTCAACGGCGGGTTCTTCGTCTTCGACCGCGCGTTCGCGGACAAGTACCTCGAGGACGACCCCGACATGATGCTCGAGCAGAAGCCGCTGCAGACCGTGGCGCGCGACGGCCAGCTGACCGTCTCGCAGCACGAGGGGTACTGGCTGGGCATGGACACCTTCCGCGAGTGGACCGAGTTCAACAAGCTCTGGGACTCCGGCAAGGCGCCGTGGAAGACCTGGGAAGACTGAGACCCGCCAGACCCACGAGAACCGGAGAACTGCTGTGAAGATCGTCGTCACCGGGACCGAGGGCTACCTCGGCGCCCTGCTCGCCCCCACCCTGCTAGAGACCGGCCACTCGGTGCTCGGCATCGACACCGGCTACTACAAGCAGGGTTGGCTCTACAACGGCGTCCCGGCCTCGGTCGAGACGCTGGCCAAGGACATCCGCCACGTGACCGTCGAGGACCTCGCCGGCGCCGACGCCGTCGTGCACATGGCCGAGCTGTCCAACGACCCGCTCGGGGAGCTCATCCCCGACGTCACCTACGTGGTGAACCACAAGGGGTCCGTCCGCCTGGCCGAGACCGCCAAGGCCGCGGGCGTCTCCCGCTTCGTCTACATGTCGAGCTGCTCCGTCTACGGCGTGGCCGAGGACACCGTCGACGAGACGTCGGCCGTGAACCCCCAGACCGCCTACGCCGAGTGCAAGGCGCTCGTCGAGCGCGACGTCGCGCCGCTGGCCGACGACGACTTCTCGCCGACGTTCATGCGCAACGCGACGGCCTACGGCGCCTCCCCGCGCCAGCGGTTCGACATCGTGCTGAACAACCTCGCGGGTCTGGCCTACACGACCGGCAAGATCGCCATGACGTCCGACGGGTCGCCCTGGCGTCCGCTGGTCCACGGCCTCGACATCGCCAAGTCGATCCGCGCCGTCCTCGACGCCCCGCGCGAGAAGGTCCACAACGAGGTCTTCAACGTGGGCGACTCCGAGCAGGTCTACCGCGTCCGCGAGATCGCCGAGGCCGTCGGCCGCGCGCTGCCCGAGGCCGAGATCACCTTCGGCCAGAGCAACGGCGGGGACAACCGCAGCTACAAGGTGAACTTCGACAAGATCCACGCGACGCTCGAGGGTTTCTCGTGCGACTGGAACGCCGACAAGGGCGCCCAGCAGCTCGTCGACGTGTTCAAGGCGATCGACCTCGACGAGGCGACGTTCACCGGCCGCGGCCACACCCGGCTCAAGCAGCTCGAGCACCTCATCCGCACCGAGCAGCTCGACAAGGAGCTGTTCTGGCGCGTCCAGCCGACCTCGGGGATCGCCCAGTGAAGTTCACGACCACCGACATCGAGGGCGTCGCGATCATCGACCTCGAGGAGCGTGCGGACGACCGCGGGTTCTTCGCCCGGTCCTTCTGCCGCGAGGAGTTCCTCGCGGCGGGGCTGAACCCGGCGGTCGAGCAGTGCAACCTCTCGTACAACCACAAGGCCGGGACGCTGCGCGGCATGCACACGCAGGTCGCCCCCGCGCCCGAGGCCAAGCTCGTGCGCTGCACGGCCGGCGCGATCCAGGACATCATCGTCGACCTGCGCCCGGACTCGCCCACGCGGTTCCAGCACGTCGCGGTGGAGCTGTCGGCGGAGAACCGCACGGCGCTCTACGTGCCGGAGTACTTCGCGCACGGGTACCTCACGCTGACCGACGGCGCCGAGGTCGTCTACCAGGTGTCCCAGAGCTACACCCCGGGCACCGAGCGCGGCCTGCGCCACGACGACCCCGACCTCGCCCTGCCGTGGGCGCGCGACGTGGCCGTCATCAGCGACAAGGACAAGAGCTGGACGTTGCTGGCGGACGGGGCGCAGCTGTCGTGATCATCGTCGACAACGCGCTCAAGCAGCGTCAGGCCGAGGGGCGGCCCATCCGGGTCGCCCTCGTCGGCGCGGGTTTCATGGGCCGCGGTTTCGTCAACCAGGTCGTGAACTCCGTGCCCGGCATGGAACTGGTCGCCATCGCCAACCGCACCGTGTCCAAGGCGCGCGACGCCTACGAGCAGGCCGGGGTCACCGGCGTGGTCGAGGCCGACGACGCCGCGGCGGTCGACAAGGCCATCGCGCAGGGCAAGCCCGTCGTGTCGGCCTCCTACGAGGCCGTCGTCGACGCGGGCCAGGTCGAGGCCGTCGTCGAGGCGACGGGCAACACCGAGTACGGCGCGCACGTCGTCGTCCGGGCCATCGAGCAGGGCAAGCACATCGTCCTGCTCAACGCCGAGGTCGACGGGACCGCCGGCCTCGCGCTGCGCACCCGCGCCGAGAAGGCCGGCGTCGTCTACACCGGCTGCGACGGCGACCAGCCCGGCGTGCAGATGAACCTCATCCGCTTCGTGCGCTCCATCGGCGTCACGCCGCTGGTGTCGGGGAACATCAAGGGCCTGCAGGACGAGTACCGCAACCCCACCACGCAGGAGGGTTTCGCCAAGCAGTGGGGTCAGGACCCCTACATGGTGACGAGCTTCGCCGACGGCACGAAGGTGTCGTTCGAGCAGGCCCTCGTCGCCAACGCGGCGGGGTTCAGCGTGGAGAAGCGCGGCATGCGCGGCGCCGACCACCGCGGGCACGTCGACGAGCTGACGACGATGTACGACGTGGACCAGCTCAAGGAGCTCGGCGGCGTCGTGGACTACGTCGTCGGTTCCAAGCCGGGCCCCGGCGTCTACGTCCTCGGGACGCACGACGACCCCAAGCAGCAGCACTACCTGAACCTGTACAAGCTCGGCACCGGGCCCCTGTACTCGTTCTACACGCCGTACCACCTGTGCCACTTCGAGGTGCCGCTGACGGTGGCCCGCGCGGTGATCTTCGCGGACGCCGCGATCGTCCCGGGTGACGAGGTGAAGGTGGAGGTCGTCACGACGGCCAAGACCGACCTCGCGGCCGGCAAGGAGATCGACCGCCTCGGCGGGTACGACACCTACGGCGTGGCCGAGACGTACGCGGCGACGAAGGCCGAGAACCTCCTGCCCATGGGGGTGGCCGAGGGCTGCGTCCTCAAGCGCGACGTGAAGAAGGACCAGGTCCTGACGTACGACGACGTCGTGCTGCCCCAGGGCCGGCTCATCGACGCGCTCCGCGCCGAGCAGGCCGCGCTCCTCGCCCGCTGACGCACCTCCGCACGTCCCGAACGGCCCCCGCGGGGTCGGGATCGTTGTCCAGCGCTGCGCGCTGGCTCCAGCATCGCGCTCTTAGGTCGAGCCGGCTGCGTCGACGAGCCACCCCCGCCGGGGCCGTTCGGCGTCCCCGGGGCCGTGCCCGGCGACCCGGGCGTTAGGGTCGCCGACGTGAACTCCGCGGGCAGGCTCGACGTCGCGGTCGGCGGGGCCGGGCGGGTGGGGCCGGTGCTCGGGGCCGCCCTGCGCGCCGCGGGGCACCGCATCACCGGCATCACGGCCCGCACGCGGCAGGCCGCCGAACGCGTCGAGGCGCTGCTGCCCGACGTGCCGTGGATCGAGCCCGGCGACGCCTTCGCCGCCGACCTCGCCCTGCTCGCCGTGCCGGACGACGTCCTGGGCCCCCTCGTCACCGAGCTCGCGCCGAACGTCCGCGCGGGCCAGCTCGTCGTCCACACGTGCGGGCTGCACGGCCTCGGGGTGCTGGAACCGGCCGCGCAGCGCGGCGCCCTCACCCTCGCGCTGCACCCGGCCATGACCTTCACGGGCACCTCGCTGGACCTCCAGCGGCTGCTCGGCGCGGCCGTCGCCGTCACCACCCCGCCCGTCCTCGCACCCGTCGCCGACGCGCTCGTGCGCGAGTGGGGGGCCACCCCCGTCGTCGTGGCCGACGGCGACCGGGCGACGTACCACGCGGCCCTGGCCCACGGCTCGAACCACCTCGTCACGCTCGTCGCGCAGGCGCTCGACGCGGCGCGGGCGGCCGTGGGGGAGGACGCCGAACGGGTCCTGCGCCCGCTGCTGCAGGCCGCGCTCGACAACGCGCTGCGCGAGGGCGATGCCGCGCTCACCGGACCCGTCGCGCGCGGCGACGCGGGGACGGTGGCCACCCACCTGCGGGTGCTCGGCGCCCTCGACGTCGCCACCGCCACCACGTACGCCCAGCTCGCCGGCGTCGCCGCCGACCGGGCGCAGGCCGCAGGCCGCCTCACCCCCACCGCGGCCGACGCCGTCCGCGCCGAACTCACCCCAGGAGCACCGTGACCAGCACGACGCAGCCCGACCTGACGGTCGCCCGCACCCGCAACGAGCTCGCCGCCGCCCGCGACGCGCTGCCCGGGCCGGTCGCGGTCGTCATGACGATGGGCGCGCTGCACGCGGGGCACGCCCGCCTCATCCGCGAGGCGCGCGGCCGGGCGGCGTCGGTGCTCGTGACGATCTTCCTCAACCCGTTGCAGTTCGGGCCGAACGAGGACCTCGCCCGCTACCCGCGAACGCTCGACGAGGACCTCGCGCTGGCCGCCGAGAACGGCGCGGACGTCGTGTTCGCCCCCGGCCCCGACGTCGTCTACCCCGACGGCACCCCCGGGGTCCGCGTGGCCGCGGGCCCGCTCGGCGAGGTGCTCGAGGGCGCGAGCCGCCCCGGCCACTTCGACGGCGTCCTGACCGTCGTGGCCAAGCTGCTGCGCCTGACGCGCGCGGACCTGGCGTTCTTCGGCCAGAAGGACGCCCAGCAGCTCCTGCTCGTGCGGCGCATGGTGCGCGACCTCGACCTGGGCGTCGAGGTCGTCGCGGTCCCGACCGTCCGCGAGGACGACGGGCTGGCGATGTCCAGCCGGAACCGCTACCTCACGCCGTTCGACCGCGAGGTCGCCCTCGTCCTGCAGCGCGCCCTGGCCGCGGGCCGGGCGGCCGCACCGGAGGGCCCCTCGGCCGTGCGGCGCGCGGCGCGCGACGTCCTCGTCGCCGAACCCGCGGCCCGCGTGGACTACCTCGCGCTCGTCGACCCCCACGACCTCGCCGACGTCCCGGAGCACTTCCGCGGTGATGCGCTGCTGGCCGTCGCGGCGCGCGTGGGCTCGACCCGGCTCATCGACAACACCCCCCTCGTCGTGGGTCACCCGGCGGACTGAGGGACGCGCGTCGCCACCACCGGACCCCACTAACCTGGGGCGGGTGAGCGACCAGACGCCCGACCTGCCCGAGGACGAGTTCGAGGACCTGCCCGAACAGGTCAGGGTCCGCCGCGAGAAGCGGGACCGGATCCTCGCCGCCGGCGGAGAGGCGTACCCCGTCTCGGTGCCCCGGACGACGTCGCTGGCGGACCTGCGCGCGCGGTACGAGCACCTCGAACCGGGTCAGGAGACGACCGACGAGGTCGGGGTCACCGGGCGCGTGGTGTTCCTGCGCGGCACCGGCAAACTCGTGTTCGCCACCCTCCAGGAGGGCGACGGCACCCGGTTGCAGGCCATGGTGTCCCGCGACGGTGTCGGCGAGGACGCCCTCGCCGGCTGGAAGGCCGACGTCGACCTCGGCGACGTCGTGTTCGTCCACGGCACCGTCATCTCCTCCAAGAGCGGGGAGCTGTCGGTGCTGGCCGACTCCTGGCAGATGGCCTCGAAGGCGTTGCGCCCCTTGCCGGTCCTGCACAAGGAACTGTCGGAGGAGACCCGCGTCCGGCAGCGCTACGTCGACCTCATCGTGCGCGAGGCGGCCCGGCAGAACGTGCGCGCACGCTCGAACGTCGTGCGCTCGGTCCGCCGGACGCTGGAGGACCGCGGGTTCCTCGAGGTCGAGACGCCGATGCTGCAGACGCTGCACGGCGGGGCCAGCGCCCGGCCGTTCGTGACCCGTTCGAACGCGTTCGACACCGACCTCTACCTGCGCATCGCGCCGGAGCTGTTCCTCAAGCGTCTCGTGGTCGGCGGGATCGAGCGCGTCTTCGAGATCAACCGCAACTTCCGCAACGAGGGGGCCGACTCCACCCACTCGCCCGAGTTCGCGATGCTCGAGGCGTACGAGGCCTGGGGCGACTACGACTCGATCGCCGAGCTCACCCGCACGATCGTGCAGGAGGCCGCGCAGGCCGCGTTCGGCTCGCACGTCGTGACGTGGGCCGACGGGACCGAGTACGACCTCGGCGGGGAGTGGCGTTCCATCTCCATGTACCCGTCCTTGTCGGAGTCCCTGGGCGAGGAGATCACCCCGGAAACCCCGCGCGAGCACCTGCTCGCCGTCGCGGAGAAGCTCGGAGTTCCCGTCGACGCCGTCCGCTGGACCGGCGGAAAGCTCGTCGAAGAACTCTGGGAACACCAGCTGGGTGATTCCCTGGAAACGCCGACCTTCGTCCGGGACTTCCCCGTGGAGACGTCCCCGCTGGTGCGGGCGCACCGCAGCATCCCGGGCGTGGTGGAGAAGTGGGACCTGTACGTCCGCGGTTTCGAGCTCGCCACGGGGTACTCCGAACTCGTCGACCCCGTCGTGCAGCGCGCGCGGTTCGTCGACCAGGCCAGGCTGGCCGACCTCGGCGACGACGAGGCCATGCGGATCGACGAGGACTTCCTGCGCGCCCAGGAGCACGGGATGCCGCCCACGGGCGGCATGGGGATGGGCATCGACCGCCTGCTCATGGCCCTGACGGGCCTCGGCATCCGCGAGACCATCACGTTCCCGCTGGTCAAGCCCCGCTGACCGTCGTCCCCGGGGGCGTCCGCACGCGGACGTACCCTGGGGGCGTGGACCAACTCGCCGCACTGCTGCCCCCCGCGGGGCTGGCGCTCCTGTTCGTGGTGCTCATGCGCTCGATCCTGCACGCCGACCGTCGTGAACGCGCCGCCCTGCGCCGGGCGGAGAGCGAACGCCGGGCGTCGGCCGCCGTTCCCTCCGAAGGCGCCGTGAAAAGCGGCGGCGACGACCGTCCCGCGTGAGCGCGACACGAAAAGCGGCATTCCTCCGGTGATTTGACCTGAAAGCCGGAAAGGGCCAGAGTGTTCCCGACCGGCGCACCCGCGAAACCGGTCGTGGACCCTTTCGAGAGGAAATCCCCGGGATGGCGCAGAAGGTTCAGGTCCTGCTCGTCGACGACATCGACGGCAGCGAGGCCTCGGAGACGGTGACCTTCGCGCTCGACGGGGTCAACTACGAGATCGACCTCTCGGACGAGCACGCCGCCGCCCTGCGCGACGCCTTCGCCCCGTGGGTGGGGCACGCCCGCCGCGTCGGTGGCCGCGCCAGCTCGGGCCGCCGGTCCTCCGCGGCCGCCTCCCGCCCCGCGGCCAAGAGCTCCGACGGCCCCGAGCGGGACACGGGTGAGGTCCGCACGTGGGCCCGCGAGAACGGCTACACGGTCTCCGACCGCGGCCGCATCTCCGCCGAGATCCTCCAGGCGTTCGACGCGGCGCACTGACGCCGGCCCCACGAGACGCCCCCCAGGGCCCGACCACCGCACCGGTGGTCGGGCCCTGCGTCGTTCCCTCGTCGTCCCGTGGGGTGTCCGCAGGGGGCGCGGGACCATCCCTCCGCCCGACGGGCGGTGCGCCCATCGGTGGATGCGGTGGCTCGTGACGGTGCGTGAGGATCGAGGTGTTCCGCTGCGGCGGCCCCCGGCGACGGGGGTCGTGCGGCGTCCCACCCGTCCACCACTCGGGCACCACCCGCCACCACCACCACCACGAAGGGGCACCCCATGATCGAGGCGGTCGGCCTGCGCAAGGTCTACGGCAAGAAGGTCGCCGTGCACGACCTCAGCTTCACCGTGCGCCCGGGCATCGTCACCGGGTTCCTCGGGCCCAACGGGTCCGGCAAGTCGACGACGATGCGGATGATCGTCGGCCTCGACCGTCCGACCGCCGGCCAGGCGCTCGTGGACGGCAAGCCGTTCGCCGCGCACCGCGCGCCGCTGTCGACGGTCGGGGCCCTGCTGGACGCCAAGGCCGTCCACACCGGTCGCTCGGCGCACAAGCACCTGCTCGCCATGGCGGCCACGGCCGGCATCCCGCGCTCGCGCGTCGACGAGGTCGTCGACCTCGTCGGCCTGCGCGAGGTGGCCCGCAAGCGCGCCGGCGGGTTCTCCCTCGGGATGGGGCAGCGCCTCGGCATCGCCTCGGCGCTGCTGGGCGACCCGTCCACCGTGATGTTCGACGAACCCGTCAACGGCCTGGACCCCGACGGCATCCTCTGGATCCGCAACCTCATGAAGGAGCTCGCCCGTCAGGGCCGGGCCGTGTTCGTGTCCTCGCACCTCATGAGCGAGATGGCGCTGACGGCCGAGCACCTCGTCGTCATCGGCAAGGGCCGGCTCATCGCCGACGAGAGCGTCAAGGCGTTCGTCGACCGCGTCCAGCCCCGCGGCGTGACCGTCCGGTCCCCGCAGGTCGAGCAGTTGCGAGAACTCGTCACCGCCGAGGGCGGGCAGCTGGCCGCGATGGAGGACGGCAGCTTCGACGTCCGCGGCCTGGCCGCGGAACGCATCGGCGACGCCGCGGCCCGTCGCGGTGTGGTCCTGCACGAACTCACCACCGTCAAGGCGTCGCTGGAGGAGGCCTTCATGGAACTCACCGCGAACGCCGTCGAGTACCAGGCCCACGGACCGGCCGGGGGTGGACCGCTCACGGTTCCCGAACCGTCCGGCCGCGCCCGCGAGGAGGTCGTCCGATGAGCACCACCCAGCCGGCACCCCAGGTGCAGCACCGGCAGTTCCAGGCGGCCGAGTTCCGGGTGACGTTCCCCGGCCTGGTCCGCTCGGAGTGGATCAAGTTCTGGAGCGTCCGTTCCGTCGTCGTGACGATGGCCGTGTCGTTCGTCGCGATCGTCGGCATCGGGGTCCTGACCTCGTTGGCGACCCGGGCCGCCTTCTCCACCCCCGAAGGCGCGCAGGCGATGGCGGCGCAGGGTTTCGACGGGGTGGCCGCCAGCCTCACCGGCGCCCAGATGGGCACCCTCATCGTCGCCGCGGTCGGCGTCATCGTCGTCGCGGGGGAGTTCTCCACGGGGATGATCCGCACGTCCGTGGTGACCGCCCCGCGTCGCCTGGGGATCATCGGGGCGAAGGCCGTCGTCCTCGCGGTGAACGTCACGGTCGTCACGGCCGTCGCCGTGCTGCTCGCCTTCCTGCTCGGCCAGGCCGTCCTGAACACCCGCGACCTCGGTGCGTCCTTGGGCGACGACGGCGTCGTGCGGGCCCTGCTGGGCAACGTCGCCATGCTCGTCGGTGTGGCGCTCGCGGGTCTGGGGGTCGGCGCGCTCATCCGGAACGCGGCCGGTGGCATCTGCACCGTCGTCGCCGCCATCTTCGTGGTCCCGCTGCTGCTCATGCCGATCCCCGAGTCCTGGGGTGGCGACCACATCCGCGAGTTCTGGTTCAGCAACACCGTCACGAACGCGACGCTGGTCTCCCAGAGTGACAGCTACCTCTCGGCCGGCACCGGCTTCGGCGTGTTCGTGGCGTGGGTCGTGGTCCTGCTCGGCCTCGGCGCCCTCGCCCTGCGCAACCGGGACGTCTGACCGGCCCGGTCCCTAGGACGAGGAGGCCCGGACCACGAGTTCGGGCAGGTAGACGACCTGCCGGTCGGGCACCACGACCGGCAGGTCGTCCCGCACGTCCACGGTCCGTTCCGCCGTGGCGCCCGCTGCGTCGGCGGCGGCCCGCTGGAGCAGCATTTCCACGGCCGAGCGGCCGAGCAGGTCCGTCGGCTGGCGGACCGACGTCAGTGGGACGGTGGCCGCGGCGGCGAAGTCGATGTCGTCGTACCCCACGAGGGCCAGGTCGTCCGGAACCTTCAGCCCCCGCTGCACGACCTCCTGCAGCACGCCGAGCGCCAGGAGGTCGTTGAGGCAGAACACGGCCGTCGGCCGGTCCGGACGGCCCCAGGAGTCCAGGGTGGCCCCGACCGCCCGTCCGTTCTCCAGGTGCATCGCCGGCACCTCGACCTCGACGAGGGTCTCCGGTGGCAGACCCGCGTCGGCCACCGCCCGACGGGCCCCCTGGATCCGGTGGTCCACCTGCAGGAAACCGTGGGGACCCCCGACGACGGCGATGTGCCGGTGCCCCGCCGCGAGCAGGTGCGCGACCGCGAGGCGGCCGCCCTCGACGTCGTCCACCGACACCGACGGGGTGGGGCCGTCCGGGTCGCTGCGGTCCAGCAGGACGAGGGGCACGTCGAGCCGGCGCAGTTCCGCCAGCCGTTCCTCGGAGGTGTCGACGGGGGACAGGACGATCCCGGCGACCCGCTGCTGGCGCAGGACCTCGAGGTGGCGGCGCTCGCGGGCGAGGTCCTCGGCGCTGCTGCACAGCAGGAGGGTGTGCCCGCCGGCCTCGGCGGTGAGTTCCGCGCCCCGGGCCAGTTCGGTGAAGAACGGGTTCGCGATGTCGAGCACGACGAGGGCGAGGAAGCGGCTGCGGCCCATCCGCAGCTGCCGCGCCGACTCGTTGCGGACGTACCCGAGTTCCTCGATGGCCTCCTGCACGCGCAGGCGGTTGGTCTCGGTGACGGTCTGGGGGCGGTTGAGGACGTTGCTCACCGTTCCGATGGAGACCCCGGCCCGGGCGGCGACCTCCTTGATGCTCACTGCGGCCACCGGTCGATGCTAACCCAGATGTTCTAGATACATCACGTTCCGTGAAGACCGCGGACGCGGAACCTCAGCGCGGGCGCGCGGTACTCCTCGAGCGCGTGCGCCACCCAGCCGGCGGTCCGGGCGACCGCGAAGACGAACTCCCCGGCGTGGGCGGGCAGCCCCCGGACGAGGGCGTGCGCGGCCAGGCCGAGGTCGACGTTCGGGTAGGCGCCCACCCCGTGCGCGCGCAGGACGTGCACGAGGAGCTCCGGCAGCGCGTCCGCGACCTCCCCCGGGGGCAGGGCGTCGAGGAGGGCCTCGGCGCGCGGGTCGGCGCTCGTGTGGACGACGGTCCCGAACCCCGGTGGGACGCGACCGGCGAGCCCGGCGAGCGCCGCCGCGGGTCCGTCCTGCAGCACGCGCTCCAGGAAACGGTGGGCCACGACCGAGGCGCCCGCGTGCAGCGGCCCGTCCGCCGCCCCCAGCGCTGCCGACAGGACGGCGGGCAACGACGCCCGGGCGCTGGCTGCGACGCGCGCCGCGACCGTCGAGACCGCGAGCCCGTGGTCGGCGAGCAGGACCAGGGCCGGTCCCCAGTCGCCCGGCGTGCCGAGCACCTCGTCGACGGTCGCGGCGACCCCGCCCCCGCGGTCCAGGACGGCCGACAGCAACGGCTCGGGACCGGGCTCGGGGTCGGGTCCGGGTCCGGAGCGCAGCAGGGCCCCCGCCGCGGCGACGGCCACCCGCAAGCGCGCGGCCGGCCGGACGTCCTCCGGCAGTGCCCGCACGACGGCGTCGACGCCGGCCGTGAGCTCCCGGTCGGCCGCGAAGGGGCCCGGGGTCGCCGTCCCCGTCCACAGCAGGCGGGCGACGGACTCTAAGGAGTGCGTGCGGGACAGCGCGACCGCGTCCTGGCCGCGGTAGCGCAGCCGGTCGTCGTCCAGGGAGGTCAGGTCGCTGCGGACCGTCTCCACCGCCCCCGCCGGACGGTTGCGGCCCCGCGCGGCGAGGGCGTCCACCTCCGACGCGTCGAACAGGCTGCCGCCCGGCGTCCGGTGGGCGTGCAGGAGGCCGCGGCTGACGTAGGCGTAGAGCGTCGCCCGGCGGACGCCGAGCCGGTGGGCCGCCTCCGCGGACGACAGGGCCGACGACAGCGCGGGAGCCGGGGTGGGGGTCGGTGGCGCCACGGTTGATCGGATCAACGTTGACCCCGGCCGGTCAAGGTCCGGACGCTCGCGGCATGAGCGCACCCACCGCCACCTCCGCTGCCACCCCTTCCGGCGACGCGCCCGCCGGGCTGCGCGGCGTCGTCGTCACCACGACCGAGCTCGGGGACGTCCGCGGCGAGGAGGGGTTCTTCCACTACCGGCAGTACTCCGCCGTCGACCTGGCCCGCACGCGCACCGTCGAGGACGTCTGGTTCCTGCTGCACCGCGGCCACCTGCCGTCCGCGGCGGAGCTGGCGGCCTTCCGGGCCGAGGTCGCGCCGCTGCGGGTCCTGCCGCCGGTGCTCGTCGACGTCCTGCCGGCGCTCGCGGGCGGCTCCCCGCTCGCGGGGGTGCGGACGGCGCTGTCGCTGCTGGGGGCGGCCGAGGGGGCCCGGCCCGTCCTCGACCTCTCCCCGCAGCAGCGGGCGGCCGACGCGCTCCGCGTCTGCGCGGTCGTGCCGACGGTCCTCGCCGCCCTGCACCGCACGCGGGCCGGCCTCCCGCTCGTCGCGCCACGGGAGGACCTCGACGCGGCGGCGAACTGGCTGTGGATGCTGACGGGTGCGCAGGCTCCGGAGGCGCACGTCCGGGCCGTGCGCCGCTACCTCGTCGCGACCGTCGACCACGGCTTCAACGCCTCGACCTTCACGGCCCGCGTCGTCGCCTCGACGGGTGCCGACGTCGTCGCGGCGGTCGTGGCCGCGCTCGGCGCCTTCTCCGGCCCGCTGCACGGAGGCGCGCCCGACCGGGCCCTGGACGCGCTCGCGGAGATCGGCCACCCCGACCGCGCGGCGGCCTGGGTGCTCGAGCAGCTCGCCGCCGGCCGACGGGTCATGGGCTTCGGGCACGCCGTCTACCGGACGCGGGACCCGCGGTCGGTGCTGCTGCGGGAGACGGCCCTCGAGCTCGGCGGGGACCGCGCCGAGCTCGCCGTCGCCGTCGAGGAGCGGGTCGTGGCGGCCCTGGCGGAGGCCAAGCCGGGGCGCGCCCTGCACGCCAACGTCGAGTACTACGCCGGCGTGGTGATGGCGACGTGCGGCATCGCCCCCGAGCTCTTCACGCCCACCTTCGCCACGAGCCGGGTCGTCGGCTGGTGCGCCCACGTCCTCGAGCAGGCCGCGGACCCGCGGATCATCCGGCCCTCGGCCCGCTACACCGGTCCGGCCGCCCCCGTACCCGTCCCCTGAGCGGCGGGCCGGGGTGGCCCGGACGGGATGTCTGCGCGACGGCGGCCCGCAGGTGCGAGAACGGTCGTTCCGGGGGGCGGCGTGCAGACATCCCGTGCGGCCCGCTACCTCGGGTCGGCTGTCGGGCGACCCAGCGGGAAGCGGCGGCGAACGCGCCACCCGTCGGGGACGAAGGAGCCCTGGAGCAGCGTGAGCCGGTCGACGTGCTGGGTGAGCGGCAGCCGCGGCGCGACGTCGGCGCGGACGGCGGCCGGGTCGGGCGGGTCCTCGGCGACCGTGAGGTGCGGCACCGCGTCCTCGACCCCGCCGTGGGCGCCGCCGTAGGGCAGGAGGCCGAAGGTGGCGCAGACGGCCCGGGTCAGGGCCCGGAGCGGTTCGTCGGGCTCGGGAGCGAGCCACAGCACCGCGTCGCCGAAGCCGTCGACGCGGGTCAGGGCCAGGGAGAAGGCCGGCGTCGCCGTCACCAGGGCCGCGAGCGCGTCCTCGGTGGCGTCGTCCACCTCGTGCGGCGGCAGGAAGGGGAAGCAGACGGTGACGTGGGCCGGGACGCCCGCGCGGGCGGCGCGGTCGTGGCGGCGGCGCCAGTGCGCGACGGCGGCCTCCGCGGCGGGCACCTCGACGACGAGCGCCGTCTGCTCCACGCCGCCGACCGTAGCGCTCCCGAGGGTCCTGAGCCGTTGCGCCGTCGGCGAACGAAGTGGCGGAACACCCCGCCCGGAGCGCAGGTTGGTCAGGACAACCGAGTCACGACTCGTTCACGATCACCGTCAGGTGCCCCCGGGCGCCGCCGATGGGAGTGAGAGTGTCAGAGCTCGGGACTAGCATCGGAATGGTCCGGTCGGGGGATTGCCCCCCGTGCAGTCCGGATCCGACCACCCGCGAGGAGCGCCGCATGTTCGAGAGGTTCACCGACCGCGCCCGACGGGTCGTCGTCCTGGCCCAAGAAGAGGCCCGGATGCTCAACCACAACTACATCGGGACCGAGCACATCCTGCTCGGCCTGATCCACGAGGGTGAAGGCGTCGCCGCCAAGGCCCTCGAGTCGCTGGGCATCTCCCTGGACGCCGTCCGCGAGCAGGTCCAGGAGATCATCGGCCAGGGCCAGCAGGCCCCGTCCGGTCACATCCCCTTCACCCCCCGCGCCAAGAAGGTCCTCGAGCTGTCGCTGCGCGAAGCGCTGCAGCTGGGCCACAACTACATCGGGACCGAGCACATCCTGCTCGGCCTCATCCGCGAGGGTGAAGGCGTCGCCGCCCAGGTGCTCGTCAAGCTCGGCGCCGACCTCAACCGGGTGCGTCAGCAGGTCATCCAGCTGCTGTCCGGCTACCAGGGCAAGGAGCCCGCGACCGCCGGTGGTCCGCAGGAGGGCACGCCGTCGGGCTCGCTCGTCCTCGACCAGTTCGGCCGCAACCTCACCCAGGCCGCCCGCGAGGGCAAGCTGGACCCGGTCATCGGCCGCGACCCGCAGATCGAGCGCGTCATGCAGGTCCTCTCGCGCCGCACGAAGAACAACCCGATCCTCATCGGGGAGCCGGGCGTCGGGAAGACCGCCGTCGTCGAGGGGCTGGCCCAGTCCGTCGTGCGCGGCGAGGTCCCCGAGACGCTCAAGGACAAGCAGATCTACACGCTGGACCTCGGCGCCCTCGTCGCCGGCTCCCGCTACCGCGGTGACTTCGAGGAGCGCCTGCGCAAGGTCCTCAAGGAGATCCGCACCCGCGGCGACATCATCCTGTTCATCGACGAGATCCACACCCTCGTGGGTGCGGGTGCCGCCGAGGGCGCGATCGACGCCGCGAGCATCCTCAAGCCGATGCTGGCCCGCGGTGAGCTGCAGACCGTCGGGGCGACGACCCTCGACGAGTTCCGCAAGCACATCGAGAAGGACCCGGCCCTGGAGCGCCGCTTCCAGCCGATCCAGGTCCCCGAGCCGACGCTGTCGCACGCGATCGAGATCCTCAAGGGCCTGCGCGACCGGTACGAGGCGCACCACCGCGTCTCCATCACCGACGCGGCCCTCGTGGCCGCGGCGACGCTGGCCGACCGCTACGTCAACGACCGGTACCTGCCGGACAAGGCGATCGACCTCATCGACGAGGCGGGCGCGCGACTGCGCATCCGCCGCATGACCGCACCGCCGGACCTGCGCGAGTTCGACGAGCGCATCGCCGACGTCCGCCGCGAGAAGGAGAGCGCGATCGACGCGCAGGACTTCGAGAAGGCGGCCTCGCTGCGCGACAAGGAGAAGAAGCTCCTGGCGCAGAAGGGCGAGCGCGAGAAGCAGTGGAAGTCCGGTGACATGGACGTCGTCGCCGAGGTGGACGAGGAGCTGATCGCCGAGGTGCTGGCCACCGCGACGGGCATCCCCGTCGTGCGCCTGACCGAGGAGGAGTCCTCGCGCCTGCTCAACATGGAGGCCGAGCTCCACAAGCGCGTCATCGGGCAGAACGACGCCATCAAGGCGCTGTCCCAGGCCATCCGCCGCACGCGGGCCGGCCTCAAGGACCCCAAGCGCCCCGGTGGGTCGTTCATCTTCGCCGGCCCCACGGGCGTCGGGAAGACGGAGCTGGCCAAGGCGCTCGCGGAGTTCCTCTTCGGCGAGGAGGACGCGCTCATCCAGCTCGACATGAGCGAGTTCTCCGAGAAGCACACCGTCTCGCGCCTGTTCGGCTCGCCCCCCGGCTACGTCGGGTACGAGGAGGGTGGCCAGCTGACGGAGAAGGTGCGCCGCAAGCCGTTCTCGGTCGTCCTCTTCGACGAGGTCGAGAAGGCCCACCCGGACATCTTCAACTCGCTCCTGCAGATCCTGGAGGACGGTCGCCTGACCGACTCCCAGGGCCGCATGGTCGACTTCAAGAACACCGTGATCATCATGACCACGAACCTCGGCACCCGGGACATCTCCAAGGGCGTCGGCACCGGGTTCGCGGCCGGGTCGCAGACCCAGCTGACGAACTACGAGCGGATGAAGTCGAAGGTCAACGAGGAGCTCAAGCAGCACTTCCGGCCGGAGTTCCTCAACCGCGTCGACGACATCGTCGTGTTCCCGCAGCTGACGCAGGAGGAGATCATCCAGATCGTCGACCTGTTCCTGGCCCGGCTCGACAGCCGCCTCAAGGACAAGGACATGGGCATCGAGCTCACGCCGTCCGCGAAGGTGCTGCTGGCCACGAAGGGTTACGACCCGGTCCTCGGTGCTCGTCCGTTGCGCCGCACCATCCAGCGCGACATCGAGGACGTCCTGTCCGAGAAGATCCTCTTCGGCGACCTGCGCGCGGGCCAGATCGTCTCGGTCGACACCGAGGGCGAGGGCGACGCGAAGAAGTTCACCTTCGAGGGCACCTCCAAGGACGACCTGCCCGTGACCGTCCCCGTCGGTGACGGCACCACGAGCACAGGCCCCGACCTGTCGAAGGACTGACCTCCTCACCGGTTCGGCCCGGTCCCCTCACGGGGGCCGGGCCGTTCTGCGTCGCGGCTCCGACGATCGCAGCCTCCCGGACCGAACCCTCGAGCCCGTTCCGGTCGGCAGGCGAGTCGTGCCGTCCCCGAGGCCGTCTGGAAGGATCGGGGGATGCCCGGCTCCGCAGACGTCCTCGTCCGTCCCGCCCGCACGGGGGACGTCCGCGCCGTTCGCCGGCTCGTCGAGGAGTACGCGCGGCAACGGATCCTGCTCGGCAAGGAACTCATCACCCTCTACGAGGCCGTGCAGGAGTTCGTCGTCGCCGAACTGGTCGACGCCGACGGTGCCGGGGGCCGCGTCGTGGGGTGCGGTGCGCTGCACGTGCTGTGGGAGGACCTCGCCGAGGTGCGCACCCTCGCCGTCGACCCGACGGTGCGGGGCACCGGCGCGGGGCACCTCATCCTCACCGCGCTGCTGGACCGGGCCGACGCCCTGGGGGTGACCCGGCTGTTCTGCCTGACCTTCGAGAAGGCGTTCTTCGAACGGCACGGGTTCGTCGAGATCGAGGGGACCCCGGTCGAGCCGGAGGTCTACGCCGAGATGCTGCGCAGCCACGACGAGGGGGTTGCGGAGTTCCTCGACCTGGCGCGCGTCAAACCGAACACGTTGGGCAACAGCCGGATGCTGCGTCTGACGGCACCACGGGCAGCACCACCGGACAGAGGAGGGGCATGAGCACGACCGTCATCGTCATGGGGGTCTCGGGCAGCGGGAAGACGACGCTGGCCCAGGACCTGTCCAAGGCCAAGGGGTGGACGTACGCCGAGGGCGACGACTTCCACAGCGAGGCCAACGTCGAGAAGATGCGGTCGGGCCACGCCCTGACCGACGAGGACCGCTGGCCGTGGCTGCGGTCCATCGCCGTCTGGATCGGTGAGCGCGAGGAGGCGGGGGAGTCGGCCGTCGTCACCTGCTCCGCCCTCAAGCGCGTCTACCGGGACCTGCTGGCCGAGGGGAACCCGTCCGTCGTCTTCTGCGAGCTGAAGGTGCCCGACGAGGTGCTCGAGGACCGGCTCGCGCACCGGGAGGGGCACTACATGCCGGCCTCCCTGCTGCGCAGCCAGCTCGACACCCTCGAAGACCTGCACCCCGACGAGCGGGGGTTCCGGGTACGGGTGCAGGGTGGTCCCGCCCAAGTTCTCGACGAGGTGCTGAAACACCTCTGACCCGGAGGTAGCACCCCATGCCCGTGTCCGTCCCCTCGCTCGTCCCGGCCGCGGTGCAGACCGCGGCCTGGACCGGCCACGACACGCGGCTGGTGGTCGCGGCGCTGCTGGGGATCGCGGTCGTCGTCGTGACCGTGTCCTGGGCCAAGCTCAACGCGTTCATCGCCCTGCTGCTGGGGTCGGCGGTCCTCGGCCTGGTCGCCGGGCTGTCCGTCTCGGACATCGTCACGTCGTTCTCGATCGGGCTCGGGGACGCCGACGGGGCCGCCGGGGGTGCGGGGAAGACGTTCGCCGACGTCGGCATCCTCGTGGCCCTCGGCGCCGTCCTCGGTCGTTTCCTCGCCGACTCCGGCGGGGCGAACGAGATCGTCGACCGGATCGTCGACCGCGTCCACGGCAAGGCCCTCCCGTGGGCGCTGGCCGGCGCGGCCGCGCTCGTCGGCCTGCCGATGTTCTTCGAGATCGGCCTCGTGCTGCTCGTCCCGATCGTGCTGCTCGTCGTCAAGCGCACCGGCCGGCCCGTCCTGGCCCTCGGGATCCCCGCCCTGGCGGGGTTGTCCGTCCTGCACGGGTTCGTCCCGCCGCACCCCGGCCCCCTCGTGGCCATCGCCAACCTCAACGCCGACCTCGGCCTGACGCTGGGGTTCGGGTTGCTGCTCGCGATCCCGACCGTGGTCATCGCCGGGCCGCTGCTGGCCCCGCTCGTCTCGAAGTACGGCCCGCAGGACGCCGAGCACCTGCCCACCTCCGGCGGCGACCTCGGCGGCGCGGACGAGACCACGCGCCGGCCGAAACTGCTCGCGGTGCTCACCGTCGTGCTGCTGCCGGTCGTGCTCATGCTGGCCCGCGCCGTCGCCGAGATCGTCTCGGGCAAGGGCAACGCGGTCCACGACCTGCTCTACGCCCTCGGCACCCCGCTGGTGGCCCTGCTCATCGGCGTGCTCGTGGCGATCCCGCTGCTCGGGACCGCCGTCGGCATGGACCGGCGCAAGATCGGCGCGACCATCGACGCCTCGCTGCCGCCCATCGCCTCGACGCTGCTCATCATCGCCGCGGGCGGCGGGTTCAAGCAGGTGCTCGTCGACGCGAAGATCGGCGACCTCGTCGGCCAGCAGGCCGCCGCGCTGGCGCTGTCGCCGCTGGTGCTCGGCTGGCTCGTCGCCGTCTTCATCCGCCTGGCCACCGGCTCCGCGACCGTCGCGACCATCACCGCGGCCGGCATCGTCGCGCCCCTGGCCGGGGACCTCAGCGCCAACCACCTCGCGCTGCTCGCGCTCTCGATCGGCGCCGGCTCGCTGTTCTTCTCCCACGTCAACGACGTCGGGTTCTGGCTGGTCAAGCAGTTCTTCGGCCTCACCGTCGGGCAGACGCTCAAGAGCTGGTCGGTCATGGAGACGGTGATCTCCGTCTGCGGGCTGGCCGGGGTGCTGCTGCTCTCCCTCGTCGTCTAGCCGTGGACCTCGTCGTCAACCGCCGGGTCACCGTCCCCGAGGCCGAGCTGCGCGAGCGGTTCTCCCGGTCGTCGGGACCCGGCGGGCAGGGGGTCAACACCACCGACTCCCGCGTGGAGCTGTCGTTCGACCTCCTCCGCTCACCGTCCGTGCCGCGGGACCTGCGCGAGCGCGCCCTGGAGCGGCTCGAGGCCCGGCTCGTCGACGGGGTCGTCACGGTGGCGGCGTCCGAGCACCGCGCGCAGCTGCGCAACCGGGCGGCGGCCGCGGAGCGGTTGCGGTCGCTGCTGGCGCTCGCCTTCGCCCCACCCCCGGCCTCCCGCCGCGCCACCCGCCCCACCCGCGGGTCCCAGCGCCGCCGCCTGGACGGCAAGCGCCGCCGCGGCGAGACCAAGCGCCTGCGCCGCTCCTCCGACGACTGACCTGCGCCCGCGCTTGCCGTGCCGTCCCGGGGAGGGCTCGTCGTCACGTCGGGCTCCCAGGTCGAGCGCGATGCTGGAGCCGGCGCGCAGCGCCGGACGACGAGCCCACCCGAGTCCGGATCGTCGTCACGAAGGGCCGGACCTAGCGGCCCCCTGCGACGACGATCCCCACCGGCCGGGGCGCGCGTCAGGTGCGGGGGAGGGAGAAGCGGCCGTCGGGGAGGGGCTCGACGAGGCCGTCGGCGACGAGGCCGTCGAGGCAGCGGGCACGCTGCCGGTCGTCGGCCCAGCAGGCGGCGAGCTCGTCGGCGGTCACGGGGTCGGCACTGCCGCGCAGGACGGACAGCAGCTTGCCGCGCACCTGGCGGTCCGTGCCCGCCCAGGCCTGGCCGCGGCGGGCGGGGCCGTCGTGGGCCGGGCGGCCGGCCAGGACCCAGGCGCAGCGGTCCAGCAGCGGGCAGTCGTCGCAGCGCGGGGAGCGGGCGGTGCAGACGAGGGCGCCGAGCTCCATGACGGCGACGGCCCAGCGGGCAGCCGTGGGCGCGTCCTCGGGCAGCAGGGCGACGGCGAGCCGCTGCTCGGCGGCGGTGAGGGCGGCCGCGGGTTCGGCGGCGCCCGTGACGGCCCGCGCGTGCACGCGGCGGACGTTGGTGTCGACGACGGCGTGCCGCTGCCCGAAGGCGAAGGACGCGACGGCCGCGGCCGTGTAGGTCCCGACGCCGGGCAGGGCCAGCAGCCGGGCGTGGTCCTCGGGCACCTCGCCGCCGTGCTCGGCGCGCACGGCCCCGGCGGCGGCGTGCCGGCGCAGGGCGCGACGGGGGTAGCCGAGCCGGTCCCAGGCCCGCACGGCGTCCCCGGGCGCGGCGTCGGCGAGGTCCGAGGGCGTGGGCCAGCGCTCCATCCAGGCCAGCCACTGCGGCAGGACCCGGGCGACGGGCGTCTGCTGCAGCATCACCTCGCTCACCAGCACACCCCACGGGGTGCGGTCGGCGGCCCGCCACGGCAGGTCGCGCGCGTGGTCGGCGTACCAGTCGAGGACGCGGGTGTGCAGGTCGTCCAGGTCATGGATGTCGTCGGGGCCTGCGTCGGCGGGGGCGGTGCTCATCGCGCTGGATCGTCGCACGGCGGCCGCGGCGCGCCTCCACCAGCGGGGTCGGGACGGCGCCTACCTTCACCCGGTGAGCAGCGTCCTGCACCCGGTCGGCCCGGAGGACAAGGGCACCTACTGGCGACGACGCCTCGTGGTCGTGCTCGCACTCGTCGTAGTCATCGTCCTCGTCGCCCTGGGCGTCCGGGCCCTCACCACGTCGGACGACGCTGCGGCGCAGGGGCCGACGAAGCTCGACCCGAGCACGGTGGCCACCACCGACGCCCAGACCCCCACGGGCAGCCCCAGCGGTTCACCGTCCGGCACGTCCGCCACGGACACGACGGCGTCCACCGCGACGACGGGGGCCACGGACACCGCGGGAGCCACCGCGTGCTCGGAGCAGTCGCTCGCCGCCACGCTCCGCACCGACGCCACGGCCTACGGCCCCGGGAAGACGCCGAAGATCGTCCTCGAGGTCGAGAACACCTCGCAGACCCCGTGCACGCTCGAGACCAGCAGCGCCGTCCGCGTGGTGACGATCACCGCTGCCGGCGGCGCGCAGGTCTGGTCCAACGCCGACTGCCAGAGCAAGGGCGAGACGGCGACCGACGTGGTCGCCCCGGGGGAGAAGCTCACCAAGACCACGACGTGGTCGCGCCAGCGCTCGGCGGCGGGGTGCCCCACCGGCCAGACGGCCGTGGATCCCGGCAGCTACACCGCCAGCGCCACGTGGGACGGTGTCGTCGCCACGCAGGTCACCTTCACCCTCGCGGGCTGAGGACGCCCGCGGCCCCGCGGGCGTGGCGCGCCCGGGGGACGCTCAGACGTAGCGTTCGAGGATGGAGCTCTCGGCCAGCCGGGAGAGCCCCTCGCGCACCGCGCGGGCGCGCTGCTCGCCGACGCCGTCGACCGTCATGAGGTCGTCGATGCTCGCCGCGAGGAGCTTCTGCAGGTCCCCGAACTGGTCGACGAGCCGTTCCACGATGGCGCCGGGCAGGCGCGGGACGCGGTTGAGGAGGCGGAAACCCTTGGGGGACACGGCCGAGTCGAGCGAGTCGCCGCCGACGGAGAAACCCAGGACGCGGGCCACCGAGGCGAGGTCGACGAGGTCGGCGGAGTGCAGACCCGCGAGGGCGTCCAGGACGGCCTCGAGCGGGCCCTCGTGCCGGGACGCCTCGAGGTAGTCGCGGACGACGAGTTCGCGGTCCGGCCCCACGCCGCCGACGAGTTCGTCGAGCTGCAGGGACAGCAGACGGCCGTCGACGCCGAGTTCGACGACGTACCCGGAGATCTCGTCGGCGATGCGCGAGACCATCTCGATGCGCTGCACGACGGAGCACACGTCCCGGACCGTGACGAGGTCCTCGATCTCGAGGGCGGACAGCGTGCCGGTCACCTCGTCGAGCCGGGCGCGGTAGCGCTCCAGCGTCTGCAGGGCCTGGTTCGCGCGACCCAGGATCGCGTCGGAACCCTCGAGCACGTAGCGGCGGTTGCCGGTGTAGACGGCGACGATCCGCATGGACTGCGAGACGGAGATGACGGGGAAACCCGTCTGCTTCGCGACGCGTTCGGCGGTGCGGTGGCGGGTTCCGGACTCGCTCGTCTCGATGGAGGAGTCGGGCACCAGCTGCACGGCGGCGCGCAGGATCCGGGAGACGTCGCGGTCCAGGACGATCGCGCCGTCCATCTTCGCCAGTTCCCGCAGGCGCGTCGCGGAGAACTCCACGTCGAGGGTGAAACCCCCGGTGGACAGGGAGTCCACGACCCGGTCGAACCCCAGCACGATGAGCGCGCCCGTGCGGCCGCGGAGGATGCGTTCGAGCCCGTCGCGCAGCTCCGTCCCCGGCGCCACGATCGCCAACGTCGCCCGGAGGACCTCCTCGGGGGTGCGGTCCACCACCGGCCACCTCCGAAACCTCGCACGTCACGACCACGAACCTGGGCGGAGTCTAGCGGTGCGCCCGTCGTAGCGGGGCGTCCCCTCCCCGCGACGGTTTCACGAGGCCACGAGTCGAGCGGCGACGCAGGCGTCCAGCAGCGTCTCGACCTCGTGCACCCGCAACCCCGCGGGCGCCGCGCCGTCCCCGAGCGACCCCTTCGGGACGATCGCCGTCGTGAACCCCAGCCGGGCGGCCTCGCTGAGCCGGCGGGGAACCCCCGTCACCCGGCGCACCTCCCCGGCCAGCCCGACCTCGCCGAGCGCGATGGTGCCCGCGGCGATCGGCCGGTCCTTCGCGGCGCTGGCCACGGCCAGCGCCACCGCCAGGTCGACCGACGGTTCGGTCAGCTTCACCCCGCCGACGGTGGCGACGAACGTGTCGCGGTTGCCGAGGGCGACGCCGAGGCGGCGCTGCACGACGGCGAGGACCATCGCCATCCGGCTCGACTCCAGACCGCTGGTGACGCGGCGCGCGTTGCCGGGCGTGGTGTCGGTGGAGACCAGGGACTGCAGCTCGGCCAGGAGCGGCCGGCGTCCCTCCAGCGTGACCGTCACGCACGTGCCCGCCACCGGTTCCGGTGTGCCGGAGACGAACAGCCCGCTCGGGTCGGGCAGGCCGACGATCCCGTCCTCGCCGAGCTCGAAGCAGCCGACCTCGTCCGTGGGGCCGTACCGGTTCTTCACGGCGCGCAGCAGCCGCAGGCGCGAGTGGCGCTCGCCCTCGAACTGGCAGACGACGTCGACCAGGTGCTCCAGCGTCCGCGGCCCCGCGATGGAGCCGTCCTTGGTCACGTGCCCCACGAGCAGCGTGGCGAGCGCCCGCCGCTTGGCGACGCCGATCAGCGCCCCGGCGACCTCGCGCACCTGCGAGACCCCGCCGGCCGCCCCGTCCACCTCGCCGGAGGCGATCGTCTGCACGGAGTCGACGACCAGCAGGTCGGGGTTCGAGTGCTCCACGTGGCCGAGGACCGTCGCGAGGTCCGTCTCGGAGGTCAGCAGCAACCGCGGGCGCAGCGCCCCGATCCGCTCGGCCCGCAGCCGCACCTGCGCCGCGGACTCCTCGGCCGTGACGTACAGGACGGTGCGGCCCGTCGCGGCCGCGCGGGAGGCGGCGTCGAGCAGGAGCGTCGACTTGCCCACGCCCGGCTCGCCCGCCATGAGGACGACCGCGCCGGGCACCAGACCGCCGCCCAGGACGCGGTCGAACTCGTCGACGCCCGTGGGCGTCGCCCGGGCGGCCTCGACGTCGACCTCGGCGATGGGGCGGGCCGGTTCGCGCACGGGGGCCGCCGTCGTCGTGCGGACGGTGACCGCCCCGACCTCCTCGACCGTGCCCCACGCCTGGCACTCCCCGCAGCGGCCGACCCACTTGGCCGTCGTCCAGCCGCACTCGGCGCACTTGTAGGCCGGACGGGACTTCGCGGACGAACCACGGGCGGTCGAGCTCTTCGCAGGCACGTCCCGCACCGTAGGGGCCGGGTACGACACGACCCCCGCACCGGGGCCGGTGCGGGGGTCGTGGCGGAGCGGACGGGCCGGTCGGGCCACCGGTCAGGTGCCGTAGAGGACCTTCATGGTCGTCATGAGGATGCCGAGCGTGGCCATCACGAAGCTGGGCACGAAGGCGAGGATCGCGGCGCCGATGCTGCCGCTCTTGCGGTAGAGCAGGTAGGCCGAGAAGACCATGACGAGCGCGCCGACGAGGGTGAACGTCAGGCCCACCGCGATCCGGCCGCCGGGGGCCGCCTCGTACGGGTCCGAGCCCAGCAGCAGCAGCGGGACGACCCCGGACAGGACGAGGCCGACGACCCAGATGGCCAGCGCGGCGACGGTCCCGCCGTTCGGCTTGGACCACTTGATGGGGGCGATGGCCCGCTGTTCCTCGTGCTGGACCGGCGGGGTGGCGTGCGCGCTCATGCCTCCATCATCCACGCTCGTGACCCTCCGCGGCGACCCAGGTGCACCGTGCGTCGTGCCGCGGCTCCTACGCCGGGCGGGTGAGCGGGCTCCGGAGCCCGCGCGGGACCGCCGACACCACAGGGGTGACCGCACCGCGCCGAGCAGGCAGCCTGCTGCCCCGGCCCTTCGCGGCGGACCTGGAACGGGAGTTCCAGGTGGCGCGCAACGCCTCCCGGTCGCGGTGGTTCGTCCCGACGGCTCTGCTCGGGCTCGTCTTCTTCGACCTCTACGTCCTCCTCGACCTCGTGATGGCCCCCCAGGTGGTCGAACTGTCCCTGTGGCTGCGGCTCGGCCTGGTCAGCCCCGTCACGCTCGTGGGCCTGTGGCTGCGCGGACGGCGGATCGCGGCGCGTCCGGGCTCCCGGGTCGACGTGCTGCTCGTCGCCGGCGCCGCCTCGCTGGTGGTCGGGGTCCTCGCCGTCGTCCAGCGCAGCGCGCCCGACGCGCTCGGCGGGGCGTACTTCGCGGGCGCCCTCATCGTCGTCGTGTTCTTCAGCACGCTCCTGCGCAACGACGTCCGCGGAGCCGCTGGGGTGCTCGCGACGATGGTCGGCGCGTTCGGGTGGGGGCAGTGGTACGTGGGGTCGGACCCCGTGGCGCTGCAGGCCACGTCGCTGCTCGCGGTCGCCGTCAGCGGCCTGTTCGGGCTCGTGCTGGCCGGGACCCTCGAGGAGAGCGAGCGGGCCCGCTTCCTCGCCGAACGCCGCGAACGCCGGCTGGCCGCCGAGCGCGAGGAGCTCATCGCCGCGCTGGCCCAGGCCGCCGTCCGGGACGAGCTGACCGGTCTGCTCAACCGCCGCGGGCTGCTCGACCGCGTGTCGGCGCACCCGGGCACCGCGGGCCGCGGGGGCGTCCTCGTGGTCGACGTCGACCACTTCAAGGAACTGAACGACCGGTTCGGCCACCTCGAGGGGGACCGGTGCCTCACGCTGGTCGCGGACGCCCTGGCCTCGGCGTGCCGTCCCACGGACGTGGTGGCGCGCTTCGGCGGGGAGGAGTTCGTCGTGGTGCTCGACGTGGAGCACGGGCAGGACGCCGGGGAGGGCGACGTGCAGCTGGCCGGGGAACGACTGCGTGCCGCGGTGCGCGGGTGCGCGCTGCCGCACCCCCGCGGCGGGGTGGTGACCGTGAGCGTCGGTGCGGCCCGCGGGGACTGGGAAGCGGCGCTGGCCGCCGCCGACGAGGCCGTCTACGCGGCCAAGGCGGCCGGGCGCGACACCGTCGTGGTGGCCGCCGCGGTGCCGGGGTCGACCGTGGGAGCGCGGACGTGAACCGCCGGCGCCGGGAGCAGCTCGGCGACCGCCTGCGCCGCCTCGGGCTGCCCGTCGTCTCGCCGAGCTACGAGGCGCTGGCCCGGCAGGCGGCCGACGAGGTGCTCGTGACGGACCCGGAGGGGACCGTCCGCTTCCTCAGCCCGTCCTTCAGCCGCCGCTGGAACCTCGACCGGTGGGGCCTGGTCGGGCGCGACGCCTTCGACTGGGTCCACCCCGACGACCGCGACCAGGCGCGTGAGCTCCTGCGGCAGGCGTGCCTGCCGGGGGCCGGTCCCGTCGACTCCCAGCACCGCTACCTCGTCCGCGCCACGGGGGAGGTGCGCTGGTGCCGCGTGCGGTTCAGCGACGCCCGCCACGAGCGCAGCGTGCGCGGCGTCATCTGGAACTGCGTCGACACCACCGACGAGAAGCGCGCCCTGGAGGCGCTGCGCTTCGCCGCCAGCCACGACGGCCTGACGGGGCTGCCGAACCGCCGCAGCCTGTTCGAGTCCTTCTCCGCCGCCGCCGACGCCGGGGCCACCTGCGGTCTCGTGCTGCTCGGCCTCGACGGGCTGAAGGCCGTCAACGACCGGCTGGGGCACTCCGCCGGTGACGACGTCGTCCGGCGCACCGCCGAGCGCCTGCTCCAGGTGGCCGGCGCCGACGCCGTCGTCGCGCGCCTGGACGGGGACGAGTTCGCCGTCCTCGTGACGGGGCAGGAGCGGAGCGTCGGTCAGGCCGTCGCCGTACTCGGCGACCGGTGCGTGCGCGCTGTCCGCGAACCGCTCGCCGTCGGCGGCCGGTCGGTCAGCGTGACGGCCGGGGCCGGCACGGCGCTCGCCGTCCCGGACACCCGGGACGCACGGGGCGGTGCCGCGCCGCAGGACCGGGTGCGCGAGCTGTTCCAGCACGCCGACATCGCCCTGGCCGCGGCCAAGGCCGGCGGTGGCGACCGAGCGCTCCCGTTCTCGCGCGGCCTGCTCGACGCCCGTCACGAGCGCGCCGAGCTCGCGGCCGACCTGCGGCACGCCGTCGCGCAGGGCCAGCTGCACGTCGTCTACCAGCCCCTCGTCGACCTCGCCGCGGGGTCGACGGTGGGGGTGGAGGCCCTCGTCCGCTGGGACCACCCGCGCCGCGGGGCGGTGTCCCCGGCGGTGTTCGTGCCCGTCGCGGAGGAGTCGGACACGATCCTCGACCTCGGGGCGTTCGTGCTCGACCAGGCGCTGGGGGCCGTGTCCGGGTTCCACGCGGCCGCGGGGTCGGGCGTGCTCGTGAGCGTCAACCTGTCCGGGCACCAGCTGCTGCAGCCCGGGATCGTGGAGCTCGTCGCCGACGCCCTCGCCCGCCACGCCGCCGACCCTGCCGCCCTGTGCCTGGAGGTCACCGAGAGCGCCGCCGTCGCGGACCTGTCCGCGGCGCGCGAGACGTTGCTGCGCCTGCGGTCCCTGGGTGTGCGGACGGCGCTGGACGACTTCGGGACGGGGTACTCCTCGCTGTCGTACCTGCGCCGGCTGCCCGTCGACAAGCTCAAGATCGACAAGTCGTTCCTCGACGACGTGGCCGACGGGCAGGGCGTGGCGGTGCTGTCGGGCATCGCGGCGCTCGCCTCGGGGCTCGGGCTGACGACGGTCGCCGAGGGCATCGAGACCGACCAGGTGGCCCGGCTCGTGGCCCGGGCCGGCTGCACGTGGGGGCAGGGCTACCACTTCGCCCGCCCGCTCGCCGAACCCGTCGTGCGCGAGCACCTCGCCCGCCGGGCCGGCCGGGGCGGTGCTCAGAACCCCTTGTGGCGCAGCACGACGGCGTAGTCCACCCGCGTCCCCGGGTGCCCCGCGAGGAACGCCTCGGCCAGCCGGGGGGTGAACTCGATCCGGACGACGGCCTCGAGGTCGGCGCGGGAGTCGAACTCCCACGCCACGTCCAGCCGCTCGACGTCCCACCCGCGGCGGGCGAAGAACCGGTCCACCGCGACCGGGTCGTAGGAGGGCAGCGACGTCGCGAACCAGCGGCCGACCGTCGAGCGGGTCGCGTCGTTGTCCACGACGAACGCGGTACCGCCCCGGCGCACGACGCGGTCGAGTTCGGTCAGGCCCGGTTCGCAGCCGGGGCCGAAGAAGTAGGCCCACCGGGCGTGCACCACGTCGACGCTCGCGTCCGGCAGCGGCAGCGCACCCGCTTCCCCCTGCAGCACGGCGACCCCCGGGGTCCCCGCCGTGCGGGCCCGGGCCCGCTGCAGCAGGGGCGGGTGGGGTTCGACGCCGGTGACCGAGCGGGCCGTGGCCGCGAACCGGGGGAGGTGGAACCCCGCACCGCAGCCGACGTCGAGGACGTCCTGCCCGGCCCAGTCGTGGACCGCGCGCATCGCCGCCTCGATCAGGCCGCCGCGGTCGACGGCGAGGTTCTCCAGCTCGTAGACGTCGGGGGAGTCCCAGATGTTCGGGCTGGGGACGACGCCACCCGTCACCGGCGCGGGTCGGCCGAGTGGTCTGCAGGGTGGACGGTCAGCGGCAGCAGCCGCCGGTGCGCCGACCCCGACCGCGTCCGCGCCACGAGCGCCTCGCAGTGCCGGGCCAGCTCCTCGTAGGGGGCGTCGCCGATCATCTCGCGCAACTCGTTCTCGCAGCTGAGGAACACCGGTCGTTCCCCGACGTGCGCGGCGGGGTTGCCGGTGCAGTACCAGTCGAGGTCGTGCCCGCCCTCGCCCCAGCCGCGGCGGTCGTACTCGGCGATGCTCACCTCGAGGTACGTCGAGCCGTCCCCGCGCGTGACGGTCCGGTACGAGCGCTTGAGCGGCAGCTGCCAGCAGACGTCGGGTTTGTAGGTCAGCGGGTCGACCCCGTCGCGCAGGGCCTGCAGGTGCAGCGCGCACCCGGCGCCGGCGGGGAACCCCGGGCGGTTGGCCAGGATGCAGCCGCCCTCGTGCACGCGCGTCTTGCGCTCGCCGTCCTCGACCTCGGTCCAGCCGCCCGCGCGGCCCTCGTCGTGGAACTGCCACACCTCGGGGGTCAGCCGCTTGACGACCTTCGCGACGCGCTTCTCGTCGGCCTTCTCGGTGAAGTGCGCGCCCAGCGCGCAGCAGCCGACGTCGGGGCGGTCGGCGTAGATCCCCGGGCAGCCGTTGCCGAAGATGCACGTGTAGTCGCTCGTGAGCCACGTGAGGTCGACGCGGTAGACCGTGTCGGGCTGGTCCTCGGGACCGCGCGCGGAGGCCACGTCCTGCGGGTCGGGGAACTCCAGCCACAACCGGGCGGTGTCCAGCGGGGTCTCGACGCTCACCGCTGCAGCGTAAGCGTGCCCACGGGACGCGCGGGGGACCCGCCGTCGTCCACTAGGGTCGCCGCGTGCGCTTGGGTGTCCTGGACGTGGGCAGCAACACCGTCCACCTGTTGGTCGTCGACGCCCATCCCGGGGCCCACCCGTTGCCCGCGAACTCCACGCGCCGGCTGCTCCGGCTGGCCGAGCACCTGACTCCCGAGGGCGCGATCGACACCGCGGGTGTCGACGCGCTCACCGACGCCGTCGCGGCGGCGGCCGCCGCAGCCGAGGACGCGGGCGTCACCGAGATGCTGGCGTTCGCCACGTCCGCCGTGCGCGAGGCCGTCAACGGCGAGGACGTCCTCGACCACGTCGAGCGCGCCACGGGGGTGCGGCTGCAGGTGCTGCCCGGGACCGCCGAGGCCGACCTGACCTTCCTGGCCGTGCGCCGCTGGTTCGGGTGGTCGGCGGGCCGGCTGCTCGTCCTCGACATCGGCGGCGGCTCCCTGGAGGTGGCCGCGGGTCTGGACGAGGCGCCCGACGTCTCGTTCTCGCTGCCGCTGGGCGCCGGCCGCCTCACCCGCGACCGGCTGGCCGGGGACCCGCCCTCGCCCGAGGCCGTCCGCGACGTGCGCCGCTCGGTGCGCCAGCAGGTCGCCGCGCGCGTGCGCGACGTGACGCGCGCCGGCACGCCCGACCGCGTCGTGGTGACGTCCAAGACCTTCCGCAGCCTCGCCCGCCTCACGGGGGCGGCCCCGGCGGAGGAGGGCCCCGCGGTGCGCCGCGTGCTGCGCCGCGACGACCTCGCACCCTGGGTGCCGAAGCTGGCGGGCATGACGTTCCGCCAGCGTGCGGAGCTGCCCGGGGTGAGCGTCGAGCGCGCGCCGCAGGTGCTGGCCGGCGCCCTCGTCGCCGAGGCCGCGTTCGAGCTGCTCGGCGTCGAGGAGGCGCTCGTCTGCCCGTGGGCGCTGCGCGAGGGCGTCATCCTGCGGCGCCTCGACGCGATCACCGCGTCGGGGTCGGGTTCGGGTGCGGGGGCTGTGGACGGCGCGCACGGTGGTGTCGGGAAGGGGAACTAGCGTGAGCGCCGTGGAAGACACGTCCCCGACCGCCGCGGACCTGCCCGAGGGCCGGATCCGCGTGGCCCTCTCGACGACGTGCTCCTACCCGGAGTCGACGACGGCCGCCTTCGAGATCGCCGCGCGCCTGGGCTACGACGGCGTCGAGGTCCTCGTCTGGACCGACCCCGTCAGCCAGGACGCCGCCGCCCTGCGCCGGCTCGTCGAGCACTTCGAGGTGCCCGTCCTGTCCGTGCACGCGCCGACGCTGCTGCTGACCCAGCGCACGTGGGGCCGGGGCGACCCGTGGGGCAAGCTCGAGCGTTCCGCCGAACTGGCCGCCACGCTCGGCGCGGACACCGTCGTCGTGCACCCGCCGTTCCGCTGGCAACGCGAGTACGCGACCGGTTTCGTCGCCGGCATCGAGGCCCTCGAGGCCCGGACGGGCGTGACGATGGCCGTGGAGAACATGTTCCCGTGGCGCGCCCGCGGCCGGGAGGTCGTCGCCTACGCCCCCGGCTGGGACCCGACCGAGCTCGGCTACCGGCACCTGACGCTGGACTACTCCCACGCCGCGACGTCGGGTCAGGACTGCCTGGAGCTGACGAAGGCGTTCGGCGAACGGCTCGCGCACGTGCACCTGTGCGACGGCACCGGGTCGGCCAAGGACGAGCACCTCGTGCCCGGTGACGGTTCCCAGCCCGTGGCCGCGGCGCTGGCCGAGCTGGCCCGCACCGGGTTCGCCGGGGTCGTCGCCGCCGAGGTGAACACGCGCCGGGCCCGCGGCCGCGCAGCCCGCGAGGAGGCGCTCGCCCGCACCCTGCGGTTCGCCCGCGAGCACCTGGCGCGGACCCCGGAGGTCACGGCGTGACCGGGCCCGAGCTGCTGACGGACGAGGGGGAGTGCGCGTGACGCTGGCGATGGTCGGGGCCGGGGTGATGGGCCAGACGCTGCTCGGGGGGCTGCTGCGCGCGGGTCGCGCCGCGGACGACGTCCTCGTCGTGGACCGGCGGGCGGGGCGTGGCCGGGAGCTGCACGAGCGGTTCGGCGTGCGGGTCGTGGACGACGTCGCGGCCGTGGCGGGCGCCCGCACGGTGCTGCTGGCGGTCAAGCCGCAGGACCTGCCCGCCCTGCTCGACTCCCTGGCCCCGCACCTGGACGCCGACGCGCTCGTCGTCTCCCTGGCCGCCGGGGTCACGACCGCGGCCATCGAGGCCCGGCTGCCCGCGGGAACGTCCGTCGTGCGGGTCATGCCGAACACGCCCTCCCTCGTGGACGAGGGGATGGCGGCGCTGGCCGCCGGGTCCTCGTGCGCGGACGCCCAGCTCGCCGAGGCGGAGGACCTGCTGCGCTCGTGCGGTCGCACGGTCGTGCTGGCCGAGAAGCACCTCGACGCCGTCACGGCGCTGTCCGGGTCCGGCCCGGCGTACGTCTTCTACGTGGTGGAGGCGATGGTCGAGGCGGGGGTCCTGCTGGGCCTGCCGCGGGCGACCGCGACCGAGCTCGTGGTCCAGACCGTCGTCGGGGCGGGGGCGATGCTGCGCGAGACCGGGCAGCACCCGACCGTCCTGCGCGAGCAGGTGACGTCGCCGGCGGGCACGACGGCCGCAGCGCTGCGCCAGCTCGACGACTCCGGGGTGCGGGCCGCGCTGGTCTCCGCCGTCGAGGCCGCCGCGGCCCGGTCCCAGCAGCTGTCGGGGGGCTGAGCCGGTGGGCGAGGGCACGCGGGACGAGGTGCGGGTCGTCTGGGACGAGGCGTTCACGCGCTACGACTTCGGCCGGTGGCACCCCATGGCGCCCGTCCGGCTCGACCTGACGGCCCGCCTGTGCGCGGACCTCGGCCTGTTCGACCGGCCCGGCGTCGTCGTCGTCGGGGCCGAACCCGCGGACGACGAGCTCCTGTGCACCGTGCACGACCGCGCCTACGTCGACGCGGTCAAGGCCGCCTCGGCCGACCCGCGGCAGGCCCAGCCGGTCTTCGGCCTCGGCACCGAGGACGACCCGGCCTTCCCCGGGATGCACGAGGCCGCCGCGCGCATCGTCGGCGGGTCCGTCGACCTCGGTCGCGCCCTCGTCGCGGGACAGACCCTGCACGGGGTGAACTTCTGCGGGGGCATGCACCACGCGAAACCGGGCTGCGCCAGCGGGTTCTGCGTCTACAACGACGCCGCCGCCGCCATCGTCGCGATGCTGCGCGACGGGGCCGAGCGCATCGCCTACGTCGACCTGGACTGCCACCACGGTGACGGGACCGAGGCGGTCTTCTGGGACGACCCCCGGGTCCTGACGATCAGCGTCCACGAGTCGGGCACCACGCTGTTCCCGGGCACGGGCTTCGCCGACGAGCTCGGCGGGCCCGACGCCCTCGGGGCCGCCGTGAACCTGGCCCTGCCGGCGGGCACGGGGGACGCGGGCTGGCTGCGGGCGGTGCACGCCGTCGTCCCGCAGCTCGTGCGGGCCTTCGCCCCCGACGTCCTCGTCACCCAGCACGGCTGCGACACCCACGCCCTGGACCCGCTCGGGCACCTGACGGTGTCCGTGGACGCGCAGCGGGTGGCGTCGGCGGCGATGCACGCGCTGGCGCACGAGGCGTCGCAGGGTCGGTGGCTGGCGCTCGGCGGTGGGGGCTACGAGGTCGTCGACGTCGTGCCGCGGACGTGGGCCCACCTGGTCGCGGAGGCCTCCCAGCAACCGCTCGACCCGGCCACCCCGCTGCCGGCGTCGTGGCGCGCGCACGTGGAGGCGACGCTCGAGCGGGAGGCCCCCGCGGCGATGACGGACGGTGAGCCCGCGACCTTCACGGGGTGGGAGGCGGGGTACGACCCGGACGACGCCGTGGACCGCGCGATCCTGGCCACCCGCCGTGCTGCGTTCCCGCTGCACGGGCTCGACCCGGACTTCGACTGAACTCCCAGCAGATTTTTACGGAGCGTCAGTGCTGGTCACAGCCTGTCCAGGTCACTCTGAGTGACTCAATGAGCACGGAGATCTTCCACGCACGTCACACGTGCCCCTAGAGTGGACGGTGAACGCGCCCCCACCGGGCCGTCCGCGGGGGACGGTGCGCAAATGGCGCGCGAACTGAAGGGTGCTGTGGGGATGCCTGAGGATCGCCCGCTGTCCGAGGTCCGGTTCCTGACCGTGGCCGAGGTCGCGTCGATGATGCGCGTGTCGAAGATGACGGTGTACCGCCTGGTGCACAACGGGGAGCTGCCCGCCGTCCGCGTCGGCCGCTCCTTCCGCGTGCCCGAGGACGCCGTCCACGAGTACCTGCGGCAGTCGTTCATCGACACCGCGTGAGCGCCTCCACCGGACTGCTGACGCTGCGGGCACCGCTGGGCGGGTAGACTCGCGGACGGTCTGCCGCTCGCTGAGCGGCACGTCGCGCGCCGGTCCGCCGGGGTGTCGGCAGCAACCAGTCGTATCGAGTGAGCGAGGACCCCTTGGGCTCTGTCATCAAGAAGCGTCGCAAGCGCATGGCGAAGAAGAAGCACCGCAAGCTGCTCCGCCGCACGCGTCACCAGCGTCGCAACAAGAAGTGATGTGCTGAAGGGCGGCTCCCCTGCGGGGGAGCCGCCCTTCGTGCACCGGCGGCTCACCACCCGGTGCCACCGACAGTGACGCGGCAGCAGCCTTGCGTTGCGTCTTCCCCGCCGAAACGGTGAAGGGTCCGCCCAGATGCGGGGAGCGGACCTCGCGGGGGAGGGATTCCGCTGCGGGCGGTCCTTAGACTCCTGGCGCCGGTAGGTCCGCGGTGGTCTGCCGCCAGAGTCGAGGAGTCGGATGACGCCCGGAACGGCCAGTTCGACTGTTCCCCCTCCGCCTGCACCGCCCGCCGGTGGTCTGCAGCGCATCCTCCGCATCTCCGCCTCGCTGGTCGGCACCCAGGCCGCCACGAGCGTCCTGGGCCTCCTGTTCTGGACGCTCGCCTCCCGCAACTTCGCGAAGGACCAGTTCGGCGTCGCGAACGCAGCGATCTCGGCGATGGGGTTGCTGGGCGCCCTGGGGACGCTCGGCCTGGGCACCTTGCTCATCTCGCTCCTCCCGCAGACGCCGCAGGGTGTCCGGCGGGTGACGGTGCGCACCGCCTTGGCTGTCTCGGCCGGCGCGGGGACCATTCTCGCGGTGGTCGTGCCCTTCCTCGCGATCCACGTCCTGGACCTCGGGAACCTGAGCCCGCTCGCCGGTTCCCCGGGCCACGCGACGCTCTTCGCGGTGGGTACTGGGCTCGCCGCTCTCGCGATCGTGCTGGACCAGGCGGTCCTGGTCGTCGGTTCGGGGAGCCTGCAGCTGGAGCGCAACGTCGTGGCCAGCGCGACGAAGGTCGTCGCCCTCCTGGGGCTGGCGGCCCTCGGTGCCACCGACGGCATGGCCGTCTTCGCCGCGTGGGCCCTCGGAACCCTGGTCTCGTTGCCGGTGGTCGCGCACCGCACGCGCGGCGGCCGGCCGCTGCAAGACCACTCTCGGCTGGTGGATCCCGCCTCCCTCCGCGGTCTGGGGCGTCGGGCCCTGAGCCACCACGCGCTCAACACGACGCTGCAGAGTCCTCTGATGCTGCTCCCGGTCATCGTCACGGCGACGGTGTCCGCTGCGGCCAACGCCCCCTTCGGGGCGGCCCTGCAACTGACGGGCTTCGTCTTCGCCCTGCCCTACGCCCTGTCGGTCGGCTTGTTCGCCGCCGCCGAGGGCGACCAACGGGAAGTCCTGCGCAAGATGAGGGTGACCCTGCCGCTGGGGCTCGCGGTCAGCGTCGCCGCCGACGTCGTCCTGTGGCCGACGGCACCGCTGGTCCTGCGGATCTTCGGCGAGGGGTACGCCGACGACGGTGCGACCGTGCTGCGCATCCTCGTGCTCGCCGGCCTGCCCTTCGTGGTCAAGGACCACTTCGTGGCCCTGCGGCGGGTCCAGGGTCGTACGAGCCAGGCGACGGCCGTGCTCGTGGTCTTCACCCTCCTGGAGCTGGGTGGCGCACTGGCCGGCGCACACCTGGGCGGGGTCGTCGGCCTGAGCGTGGGCTGGGTCTCCGTGCTGTTCGTGGAGGCCGTGGTGCTCGCGGTCCCCTTGGCGCTCGCCCGCCGGCGCTTCTCCGCGGAGGAGCGCGCGCACGCGGAGTCGGTGGGTGCGGCGGACGACGACGGCGGGACGGGAGCAAACCCACCAGGGTCTGGCGACGAACTCCCCGACGGGACGGTGGACGAGCGGGTCCGGCCGGCAGTCGACGACGTCCTTGGAGAGGACGGTTCCCGCCGCCGGGCGTCATCGACCGCAACGACAGGATCAGGGGAGCACATGCCGACGTCCGTCGAGACGCAGGAGCACGAGGCCCGGGAGGCCCGCGCGCGCGACGACCTCGACGTCGGCGCGGTGACCGAGCCCCGCCCCGCCCGCCGGGGCTCACGAGGCCTGGGGCCGGCCCTGCTGGCCATGGCCGGGGGACTGCTGTTGATGGCGTTCGCGGCGTCGCGTGCGCGCGAGACAGGCGACGACGGCGGTTTCACCCAGGTCCTCTGGGAGGTCGGCCTGGTGCTCATCGTCGCCCCGGCGGCAGTCCTCGCCGCCTGGCCGCGCACGAGCGGCAGCGTGCGGATCTGGGTGGCCGTCACCGCGGCCACGGCCCTCCAGCTGAGCCGCGTGGTCCTCTACCCCACGCGGTTCATGTTCCACGACGAGCTGCTGCACGCCAACCTGCTTCGTCAGATCTCCGACACGGGGCAGCTCTTCGACGTGAACCCGTTGCTGCCCATCACGGCCTACTACCCCGGGCTCGAGGTGGCCACGGACGGGGTGCACGACCTCACGGGCCTGTCCCTGCACACGAGCTCGGTGGTGCTCCTGCTCCTCGCCCGGGTGGTGCTCAGCCTCGGCATCGCGGCGATCGTGCTGAAGCTCACCCGCTCCAGCAGGGCCGGTGCCCTGGCGGTCGTCGTCTACGTCTGCAATCCGCAGATGCTGTTCTTCAACTCCCAGTTCAGCTACCAGACGCTGGCGCTCCCGCTGGCGGTGCTGACCGTGGCGCTGTTCGTCGCGCGGGAACGCCGTCGGGCTGCGGGGATGGTGCTGCCGCTCGCGGCGTTGACCTCGGTCGTGGTGACCCACCACGTGACCGCGGCGCTCCTCCTGGCCGCGCTCGTGGTCTGGTCGGTCGTCGACGTGGTCCTCGGCCGGGGTGTCGACCGGTCCCGGTCGTCGCAGGTCGGTCCCCTGCTGGTCATGCTGGGAGTCGGAGCGGGGGGCTTCCTGCTGACGCTGCTGAACCCCGGCAACTCCCTCGGCACGTACCTGGGATCCATCGTGACGAGCTCGTCCTCGGATCTCGGAGCTCTCTTCGAGGGACGTCAGACGAAGGCCCTCTTCGCGAACACCGCCGGTGTCGGACCTGCCTGGTGGGAGCAACTCCTGCTGGTCGGGGCGCTGGGGATCACCCTGTGCGCTCTGGTCCCGTCGTTGTGGGCGGCCCGGGCGTGGGTTCGACGCAGGGTCAGCCTCGCGGTGGTGCTCATCCTCACCGCGGTCCTGTGGCCCGTCGTCCCGGGCGGGCACGTGGCCCGGGCGACGTCCGAGGTCGGTGACCGTGCAGCCGGCTTCGTCTTCCTCGGTGTCGCCTTCGTCGTGGCGTGGTGGCTCGTGCGGCGCGCCGCCACGCGGCGGACGGCAGGGATCTTCGGGGTGGCTGCGACCGCGACGTTCCTGGGGGGTGTGGTGCTCGGTTCGGGCACCGTCAGCGCGCAGTTGCCGGGTCCCTTCCTCGTCTCGGCCGACGCCCGGAGCGTCGACGCCGACAACATCGCGGCGGCGGACTGGATGTCCCGGTCCCTGCCCGCCGGCAGTCGCGTCTACGCCGACCGGGTGTCCGGCCTCCTCGCGGCCGCGGACGGGGGAATGTTCACGGTGCGTCACATCAGCACCGGGGTGGACGCGTCGAGGTTGATCCTGGATCCCGAGTTCGGCGACGAGGACGTCCGGCTGATCCGGGAGGCCGGGATCCGTTACCTGGTCGTGGACCGCCGCGACGCCAACGGGTTGCCCAACCAGGGCGTCTACATCGAGTCCGGGGAGTTCGGCGGGGAGGGACGCACCGAACCGGTGCCGGTGGCGGCGCTGCTGAAGTTCGACGACGTCGCCGGGGTCGACCGCATCTACGACAACGGGTCCATCGCCGTCTACGACCTCTCGGAGCTTGACCGGTGAACCAGAGCCCTGACGTCGTCGACGACCGCGCGACTGGACGCCCCGCCTCGCGCCGGGCCCGGTGGTCTCTCCCGGCGGCGGCGGCCGCCGTCCTCGTCCTCGCCGCCGTGGTCGCGGTCGCGGCGGGCGCCGACTCGTGGCTGCGCGTGCCGCTGGTGGCCCTGGCGGTCGCCGCGACGTCCTGGCAGGCCGTGCGCCGGGGGTGGAGGCGTCCGCTCGTCGAGCGGGTCCTCACGGCCGTGGGCGCCGTCCTCGTGGTGCTCGTCCTCACCGGCATCGTGCTGGGTTTCGCCGGCCCGGGCCTGCGACCGGTCACCTGGGCCGTCGGCCTGGGACTGGTGGCCCTCGGCGTCCTCGCGGGGTCGGTCCTCGGCCACCGACCCGAACGTTCCGCAGCCGCCACCGAGCCCACCCCCGCGGAGCAGACCGGACCCGGGTCGCTGCGCGGCGCGGTGCTCCGCACCACGCCCTGGGCGCTCGCGGCGGTCGTCGTGACCGTCGCGGCGGTGGTCGTCGCCGTGCGCAGCGTCGACGTCGCCAACGTCCCGCCCGTGCAGGTCTCCCTGGCCTCCCTGGACGGCGCGCGAGCCGTCGTCGCCGTCTCGACGGACGAGGAGGTCGGACCGCTGGAACTGCGCACCGACCCCGGTGACGGGTCCGCCGTGACGTACCCCCTCTTCTCGGTACCTCGGGGACAGACCGTGCGGACCGACGTCGTCGTACCCCTGGAGGGCAGGGTCCTGATCACCGTCAGCAACCCCGGACAGGTCCAGCCCCTGCGCACCCTGGTGGTGAACAGGTGAGCCGCAGCGTCCGTCGGCCGCGGGTGCTGCACGTCGTGCAGCGGTACTTCCCCGAGATGGGCGGCCTGGAGACCCACGTGGCCGAGGTGACCCGGGGCCTGCAGGAGGCGGGGGAGTTCGACGTCACAGTGTTGACGACGGACCGCAGCGGACAGCTCCCGCGTCGCGACGAGGTGAACGGCGTCCCCGTCCTGCGCAGGCGGTCGTGGCCGCGGCACGGTGACCTGTACCTGGCTCCGGGGCTGCCGGCACCCCTCGTCCGCGGCCGCTGGGACCTCGTCCACGTCCAGGGCGTCAACACGCTCGCCCCGCCCGTCGGGATGCTGGCCGCGATCGCCTCCCGCACCCCGTTCGTCCTGACGTTCCACAGCGGTGGGCACTCCTCGCCGGTCCGCACGGCCGGACGCCGGGCGCAGTACGGGGCGCTGGCGCCGCTGCTGCGCCGGGCCGCACGGCTCATCGCGGTCAGCCGGTTCGAGCGTTCCCTCTTCATGGGGGTGACCGGACTCCCGCAGGACCGGTTCACCGTCATCCCGAACGGTGGTCGCCTGCCGGCCACGCCCGCAGACGTCCGTCCCGTCAGCGGTCGCATCGTGACCAGCGGGCGCCTGGAGCGCTACAAGGGCCACCACAGGGTCATCGAGGCGCTCCCCCTCGTGCGGCGGTCCGTGCCGGAGGCGCACCTCGTGGTCCTGGGGCGCGGGCCGTACGAGCCGGAACTGCGCGAGGCGGCACGCCGGGCGGGCGTGAGCGAGCACGTCGAGATCCGTGCGCTCGCGCCCACCGACCGAGGGGCGATGGCGACCGAGCTGGCGCGGTCGAGCGTCATGGCGGCCATGTCGGAGTACGAGGCGCACCCGGTGGGGGTGATGGAGGCCGTCACGCTGGGACTGCCGGTGGTGGGTGCGGACGTCGCCGGGATCGGCGACCTCGTCGAGGACGGTCTCGTGGACGGGGTGCCGGTGGACGCCGAGGCCGCCGAGCTGGCCGCGGCTCTCGTCGCCCGGCTCTCGGTCGGTGCGGTGGACGGAGCGGCGCCGCACTCGCCGCGCGCCGTGGAGCTGCCCACCTGGGAGACGAGCGTGGCGGCGACGGCGCAGGTCTACCGGGACGTCCTGGCCGGGGGGCGGTCGTGACCGCGGGTCCCGGACCGGATGCGGGCGAGAGCCGTCCTACGCGTGTCGTGCACGTCATCACGACCCTGACGACCGGTGGCGCCGAACGGCAGCTCGAGCTGATCGCCCAGCGTTCGGCCGCGTCGTCCCGGACGATCTGCCTCTACGAGGGGGGGCCGGTCGCCGACTCGATGCGTCGGGGAGGACTGACGGTCGAGGTGCTCGGCATGCGCGGCTGGCGCAAGGCTCTCGCCGTGCCGCGCCTGGCGCGGAGGTTGCGGGAACTGAGCCCCGACGTGGTGCACGTGCACCTCCTCGCGGCCCAGTTGTGGGGCATCCCGGCCGCTCGGCTGGCGCGCGTGCCCGTCGTGGTCTCCAGCGAGCACTCGCTCATGGCGGACTCCATCGAGGGTCGACCGCTGTCGCCGTGGCTGCGGCGGGTGTACCTGACCCTCGAACGGTTGGCGGACCACACGGTCGCGGTCTCCGCGACCACGGCGGAGCGGCTCGTCGCCTGGGGCGTACCCCGTGGTCGCATCTCGGTCGTGGACAACGGGATCGACGTGGACGGCGCGCAGCCGGCGACCGGGGACCGCGAACGCGTCCGTGCCGAGCTGGACGTCCCCGGGGGAGCGACCGCGATCGTGGCCGTCGGTCGCCTGGACCCGGTCAAGCGGGTCGACGAGATCCTCGAGGCCGTCGCGCCCCGGCTGCGCTCGGGAGGCCACGTCCTGCTGGTGGCTGGAGCGGGGAGCCTGCGGGACGCGCTGGCCTCCCAGGCCCGCTCACTGGGGGTGGACGCTGCGGTGCGGTGGCTCGGAGCCCGGGACGACGTCCCCGCCGTCCTGGCGGCGAGCGACGTCCTGGTCAGCGCGTCCCGGGACGAGACGTTCGGGTTGGCCGTCCTCGAGGCGGTCGCGGGTGGTCTGCCGGCCGTCTTCGTCCAGTGTCCCGCACTGGAGGAGTTGGGCGCCCTGCCCGACGGCACCGAACGCGCCGACGGTGGCGGACCGGAAGCCCTCCGCGCGGCCCTCGACCGGTTGACGGCTCGGGGACTGGGCCGTCGGCCGGTCCCGCCGGGGGTGAGGGAGCGCTACGACGTGCGAGCGACGGCAGCGGCCCTCGACTCCCTCCACGAGCGTCTCCTCCAGCGCACCGCCGGCGGTCCGGGACCGGGACGTCCCCACCGACGCCGGTGAGCCCGCGCTCCAGTCCGCGCTCCAGTCCGCGCGCCGGGACGCCGATGGGAGCGGGTGAGCACACGATCGTCCGCCTCCGGCCTGCTCCGCCGCGCCGCTCGCGGGGTACTGGGGTTGCCGCTGGTCCTGCTGGTCCTCGTGGCCGGCCTGACCGCGTCGTCCGAACCCGCCCGGGCGGCCCTGCCGACGGACGGGACGCCGGCCCCGACCACGAGCTCCTTCGTCCAGCGCGACGGCAGCCGGCTCACCCTGGACGGGCGCACGTTCCGGTTCTCCGGCACGAACGTCTACTGGCTCGGGCTGGACGACAACGTCCGCGACGCCCAGGGGTCCCCCGCGGTGCCGTCCCGGTTCCGGGTCGACGACGCCTTCCGCGCCGCGCAGGCGGCGGGCGGAACCGTCGTCCGCACGTGGGGTGGACTCGTCGGGTGCGACCGCTGCATCGAACCCCGCCTGGGGGTGTTCCAGGACTCCGCCTTCGACTCCATCGACTACGCCGTGGCGTCCGCAGCGCGTCACGGCCAGCGGATGGTGATCACCCTGGTCGACAACTGGGACTACTACCACGGCAGCAAGAGGACGTTCACCTCCTGGCGAGGCCTCCCCGAGTCGTCGTTCTTCTCCGACGCCCGTGTCATCGAGGACTACCGGGAGTACATCACGCACTTCGTGCAGCACGTGAACCCGTACACGGGACTGGCCTACCGCGACGACCCCACGATCATGGCGTGGGAGACGGGCAACGAGATGTGGTGCCAGACGTGTTCCGGCAACTACTGGGACGGGTCGTGGACGAAGGCCGTGGCCGACCACATCGCGGCGGTCGCCCCGAAGCAGCTCGTGGTCGACGGGCACGGAACCGACCCGGCCTGCCGTCGGGCCTGCCTCCACGAGCCCAGCCTCGACATCGCCTCCGTCGACATCGTCGACGACCACTTCTACCCGATGCAGCTCGACCGGGTCCGTTCCTCGGCCCAGACGGCCACCCGGCACGGCAAGGCCTACCTCGTCGGGGAGTACGACTGGAACGGTCACCGCGGCGGTGACGGGCTGCAGCCCTTCCTGGACGCCGTCCGCGACTCCGGGGCGGCCGGCGCACTCACCTGGTCCGTGGTGCCGCACGCCGACACCGCAGGGTTCGTGGACCACGACGACGGCTTCCAGTACTTCTTCCCCGGCCGCACCGCCGACGAACGGGCACGGACGTCGAGCTTGCAGAAGTTCGCCGTCAGCCTGGGGGGTGCAGCTCCGGTCGACCGTCTGCCGCCCGCACCCTGTGCCCTCATCGTCGGGCCGACGGCCGGAGGGAACGGACTGCGGTGGCGAGGGGCGGCGCCTGCGGCTCGCTATGCCGTGCAGCGGCGTCCGGCTTCAGGGTCGTCGGGGTGGACGACCCTCACGACCTGGGCGCGGGACCAGGTGGTTCCCGGCTCGGCGGCGCTCTGGATCGACAGCACGGCCGTCGCGGGGCGCGGGTACGCCTACCGGGTCGCCGGCGTCACCCTGGCTGGACGCACCGGCACGTGGTCGTCCGCGGTGACGAAGGGATCGACGAGTCCCTGCGCCGCCTGAGCCGCCGCACCTGCGGGTCACCTGTCCGGGTCTGGCTCCTTCCCGACGACGTGGGGGATCCTGGTGACGAGTGCGTCCATCCACCGGCGCACCACGCATCGGAGGAGGTCACCGACCGCATGGTCCTGGACGCCCGGTCTGCGGCGGCCCGCACGCCGCACGGCAGGGGACTGCTGCTGGCCTCACGGGGCGACGCCCTGACGCCCTTCCTGTTCGAGGAGGTCGCGCGGCGCTATCCCGTGGCCGGGGTCTTGAGCACCGACTTGTCACGGTGGCAACGTCTGGCGGTCGCCGCGACGACGTTCCGGGCCACGCGTGAGCGGTGGGCCGAGCAGTACTTCAAGAGCGCTCTGGGCTACCGACTGCGGTCGCGGAACGCCGCTGCGCTGCGGCGGGCCTCCGCGGCGCCCGAGGCGCCCGTGCTCCAGGTCCACGCACTCTTCGACGTCGCGGGGGCCGACAGCCTCCTGTACGTCGACTGCACACACCGGCAGGCCGCGCAGGCATGGGCGCCGTGGAACCCGATGCGCGGACGTGCACTGCGACGCTGGTACGAACGGGAGGCGATCGCCTACCGATCCGCGCGCCACGTCTTCGCGTTCAGCGGAGCGACCCGTGACTCCTTGGTGGAGGACTACGACGTGGACCCGGAACGGGTGACCGTCGTGGGTGCCGGCGCCAACGGTGGGCTGCCGCCGGTGACCGGCGCGACCAGCCTGCCGGACCGGCCGAACGTGCTGTTCATCGGGAACGACTTCGCCCGCAAGGGCGGCTGGGACCTGCTGGCGGCGTTCGCGGAGGTGCGCCGGTCGGTACCGGCGGCGACGTTGCGCCTCGTCGGAACACGGCCGGCCGTGCCGTCCACCCCGGGTGTCGAGGTACTGGGTCGGGTTCACGACCGCTCGCGCATCGACCGGTTGTACGCCGAGGCGTCCGTCTTCGTGCTTCCTTCGGTCTTCGACCCGTTCCCCCTGGTGCTGCTGGAGGCCATGGCCCGAGGAGTTCCCGTGGTCACCACGAACTCGTGCGGCATTCCGGACATGGTCCGCGGCGGGGTGGACGGGCAGGTCGTTCCCGTCTCGGACCCGTCGAGCCTGGCCTGTGCGATCGTGCGATCCTTGACCGACCCCCGCCGCAGCGCCTCGATGGCTGCTGTCGCGCGAACCCGGGTTCGAGAGGAGTTCACGTGGGAGCGCGTCGTCGACCGGATGGCACCAGTGCTCGACGAACTCGTCCTCCCTGGCCGCGCCGTCTGAAGGGACCCGTTGCGACGCTCGGTCTCCTCGCCCTGGTCGGCGCGTCCCTCGCGGCGTGCTCGCGTACCGACCTCGACGAGTTCGTGGGCCGGGACGGGCGGGACTTCGTCGTCGGTGGCGAACCCTTCCGCTTCGTGGGTTTCAACCTCTACGACGCTGCCGCCAGCGACCGCTACTCCTGTCGTCCGCAGTCGCGCATACCTCCTGAGGACCTCGAGGAGCAGTTCCGGTGGTTGCACGACGAGGCGGGTGTCACGGTCATCCGGTTCTGGGCCTACCAGCCCTACACATCGGGCGGACGGGACTTCAGCGCGGTGGACGCCGTCATCGAGGCCGCCCGTGCCGCCGGGATCCGGCTCATCCCGGTGCTCGAAGACGGCCCGGGGGACTGCAGCACTGGCCGACCCGGCGTGCCGCTGTCCGAGGCCGACGACGGGACCTGGTTCTCGTCCGGTTACCGCAAGCCCTACGGGAACGCGAGACTGTCCTACCGGGACTACGTGCGCGTGGTGGCGGAGCACTACCGCGATGAACCCACGATCCTCGCGTGGATGCTCGTGAACGAGGCGGAGACCACCGCCCGCGACGACCAGGACCGGTCGGTCCTGGTGAGTTTCGCCGGGGACGTGGCGCAGGTCGTCCGCGACGTCGATCCGAACCACCTGATCACGTTGGGCACCCAGGGGAACGGTGCACCGGGTGGCAGTGGATCGGACCTGCGGGCGGTCTACAACCAGTCCGGTCTGGACTTCGTGGAGGTCCACGACTGGGCCAGGTACGGATCGGACACGGAGCCTCTGCCTGGAGCGACGGCGGCCGGCGCGTTGCCCGCCGCCGACTCAGGGGAGTGCACGTCGCGAACGGCCCGCATCGCGTGCGCCTTCGCCGTTGCCGCCGACCTCGGCAAGCCGATCGTCGTCGGAGAAGTGGGGATCACCGCGACGGACGCTGCCGCCCGCCGCCGCAGGGCGGATCTGCTGCAGGCCAAGGGTGAGGCGGCGTTCCGTGCCGGTGCCGAGGGTTACCTCGTGTGGCACTACGGCACGGCGCAGACCGACGGTTACGACATCGTCCGGACCGACAACGACCCGACGTTCGGTGTCGTCCGCCGGCTGGCCGCGGAGTTCGGCACCGGAGACTGAACCCGGCTCGTCCTCAGTTGGCCGAGTTCGCCGACAGCGGGTCCCCAGCGGGGGTGCCGGCCATGGTCCCGTTGACGCCCAGTCCCTGGAACACCTGGTCGAACCGGCTGACGGACGTAGCCCACGAGTGCGGGTCCGCGTACCGCTCGTCACGTCGTCGCAGCAGGTTCCGCAGCGCGTCCCCGAGGGCCCGGGGGTCGCGGGGCGGGACGAACTCCGCCCCCTCGTAGTCCGCGGCCGCTTCGACGAGGCCTCCGACCGAGGTGACGACGACGGGGAGGCCGGCGCTCATGGCCATCTGCAGCGGACCGGAGGACGACGACCGACGGTAGGGCAGCACCACGGCGTCAGCGGCGGCGAAGTGGTCGCGCACCTCGGCGTCGGTCACGTAGCGGTTGACGAGCTCGATGCGGTCCCGGTGCGGACTGGTCTCGACGTCTCGCAGGGGCTGCGTCCAGCCCTCCCAGGTCTCCCCGACGATCGTCAAGCGGAACTGCTCGGCGAGGTCGCGGGGCAACGCGGAGAAGGCCGCCACCAGGTCTTCGAGGCCCTTGTAGGGGCGGATGGTCCCGAAGAACAGCAGCTGCATCTCGGGTGCGGTCTCCGACGTCGAACGAGGGGTGGAACTCTCGAGGACGTGGTCGTAGGGACCGTGCGGCACGATCGTGACGGACCGGTCGTCCAGGCCGTAGGCCTGTCGCAACAGGTCCCTGTCGAACTCGGAGTGGACGACGTGCGCGTCGACGCGGCGCAGCAGGGCCTTCATCGCCCACCGGACGTAACGCACGGCACCGGGGATGCGCGCCTCCCCGGTGTCCTGCACCTCGTGCCACTCCACGACGACGCGAGCGCCCCGAGCGCGCAGCAGGCCCGCGAGGAGGATGTAGGAGTGCAGAACGGCGCCCGTCCACCACTGCAGGACGACGACGTCAGGCGCCGTGCGGTCCAGGAACGCGCGCAACCCCCGGGTGCTGTTCCCCCAGTACCAGTCCACGCCGTCGAACACGTCGACGCCCTGGGCGTAGTCGAGGTCGTGGACGACGGAACCCACACGGGCCCGGCCCGGGTAGAGGAACCGGGGCACCAGTCGGCGCATGAGCACGACGCTCGTCGTGGTCTGCTCCGCGAAGGCGTTGGCGAGGCGGCAGGTGTAGTAGCTGATCCCGGATGTGAAACGCCACCCGGAGCCGACGACGAGGACACGTGTGCGGCGAGGTGTCTGCGGCCGGCCGGCCTGCGTCACGCGGTTGCTCCGTCCTGGACGTCGTCCGCCATCTCGGCCGACCGGCGGCGTTCGTCCGCGGTCCGCAGGTCGATGACCCGGGCGGCAGGCACGTGGTCGACCGCCGGGAACTGCTCGAGGGCGTCGAGGCGCTCGGCGTCGGCGTGCGCGTGGGTGAGCAGGTCCGCGCTGGGGGCGGGGACGTTCGCGCGGCCGCGCTGGAACCGTTCGGTGAGGATGGTGCGCAGCACACGGAAGCCGTCGCGCACCGCGTGGAGGTTGCTCTCACCGTGGATGCGGCGCAGTTCGACGCTGGGGACCTCGTGGATCTGCAGGCCGGCGGCTGCCACCCGGCAGTTGATGAGGGTCTCGATCTCGAACCCGTCCCCCCACTGCGCCGTCTCGTACCGGGACGAGGGGATCGCCATGTGTTGGAGCGCGTCCCGCCAGAAGGCGTTGTACCCGTAGCAGAGGTCCGTGTACTTGGTGCGGAACAGGACGTTGGTGATGGCTGTCAGCACCCGGTTCCCGGTGTCGCGCACGAGGGTGATGTCGTCGCTCCCTCCGGCGGCCAGGACCCTCGACCCCTTGGCGAAGTCGGCGCCGGCTGTGAGCGCCGCGACGAAGTCCTCGATCTCGGCCTCGTCGGCGGAGCCGTCCGCGTCGAACATGACCACGACGTCACCCGTGGCTGCCTCGAAACCCACGGCGAGGGCGTTGCCCTTGCCCTTGCGGGTCTGCTGCAGGAAACGGGCCCGGGGCAGGACCCTGGCCACGACGTCGGCCGTGTCGTCGGAGGAGTGGCCGTCGACGACGATCACCTCGTGGACGTCCGGCAGCTTCGGCAGCACGATCTCGAGGTTCCTGGCCTCGTTGCGTGCGGGGACCACGATGCTGACGGTCGGCGTCTCCGGGCGCGCTTCAGTGGCAGTGGACATCGATCGGGCCTCTCCGTGGGCGAATGGACGGCGTGGGGGATTCGCGACGTCGAGATTCCCGGCCGTGGGTCGGCCTGTCGGCGAAGGTAGCCCCCGGAACGTGAAGACGTTCGGTGCGCTGGTCCGAATGGATGGGTATTTCGTCAAAGAACTTCGCTGAGTCACCACGACTGGACAGGATGTGGCGGATCTGCGAGCTGAACAGGTGGCTCGTTCACTCCCGGTGCTTGGATGGCCACGGTTTTCGCGGCCGTCGGTGCGGTCTTCCACGGCGTGGCGCACAATGACCCCGGGGCACGCAGGTCGTGCCGCGGACGACAGGTCTCGACCGTCCTGGTCCCCACCGTCCTGGTCCCTGCCAGAGGAGTTTCGACGTGCCCTCCACCGCCCACCGTCGACAGCGGTCCACACGGTTGTCCCTTCTGCTCGCGGTCCTGGTCGGAGCGCTGGCGCTCTCCGGCTGGTCCGCGTCGTCCGCACGCGCCGCTGTCCCCGGCGACGCGTGGGTGCGGGCGGCCCACCTCGTGCCGGGTCTCGAAGCCATGCAGGTCGTCGCGCGGCCCCTCAGCGGCGGAAGCCCGTCCGTCCTCGCCGAACGGGCCGCCTACGGGGACGTCGCGCCGTACCAGCGTCTGACCCCTGGTGACTACAGCGTCGAGCTCAGGCCGGCCGGGGCTCCCACCTCGTCCGCGCCTATGCTGTCGAGCACCGTCGTGGTCGAGGCGGGTCGGGCCTACACCCTGGCGGGCCTGGGGTCGCTGCAGTCCCCGAGGCTGGCGACGCTGAAGGACGACCTGACGCCACCCGCCGCCGGGACGGTCCGCGTGCGACTGCTGCCGGCCGCCTCCAGTGCGGACCAGGTGACGGTGGCGGCGGTGGGCGGACCGGTCGTCGCCCGCGACGCCGTCTTCGGTCAGCCCACCGCGTACGCGGCGGTTCCGGCCGGGCGGTGGACGTTGCAGACCACCTCCGGCGGGGGCGACCCCACGTCGACGACGGTCGACCTCGCAGCGGGCGGGATCTACACCCTGGCCGTCGTGGACCGCGACGGCGGCGGGTTCGGGATCCAGGTGGTCACGGACGCCGCGGGGTCCGCCACGATGCCGGTGGGCGGCGCGGCGACGGGTGGCGGCGGTACCGCGGCCGGTTCCCCGGCCGGCGTTCCTGGGGCCGTGCTCGCGGGCGCCGCACTTCTGGCCGTCGTGGGCGCCCGCACCCGCGGGCGAGCCGTCCGGTCGCAGCGGCGTACGGCAGCACGCTCCTCGTGAGGACGGCCTGTGCTGCCTGCCGCGGTCCGCAGGCGTCGGTGCTCCTGCTGACGGTTCTCCTCGCGGGGTGCGCCGGTTCTGCTGGTCCTGGAGCGCAGCCGCCGTCGGGGTCGGCCGCGACTACGGCTGCCTCGTCACCATCTGTGTCCGCCCCGCCTGCGGGGCCCAAGACGGGAGACGTCGAGCCCGTCCCCGCGCCGGGTGGACCTGCGCGCTCCGTGGACCCGAACTCGGTCCCGGTGGAGCTCGAGATTCCCGCTATCGGCGTGGACGTCCCCCTGATCGGCCTCGGGACGACGGCGGCGGGCGAGCTGGAGGTCCCGTCGGACTACCAGCAGGTGGGGTGGTTCACCGGTGGGGCAGCGCCGGGGCAGACCGGGCCCGCCGTCATCGCGGGACACGTGGACAGCACGGACGGGCCGGCCCCGTTCTACCGCCTCCGGGACCTGGCGGCCGGCGACGAGGTCCTCGTGCGGTCGGCCGACGGGACACAGCACACCTTCCGGGTCGACGGCGTGCAGCAGTACCCCAAGGACCAGTTCCCGTCGGCCGCCGTGTACGGGCCGGCTCCTGGTCCGGTCCTCAGGCTCGTCACCTGCGGCGGTACCTTCGACCGAGCGTCCCGGCACTACCGCGACAACGTGGTGGTCTTCGCCTCGTGAGCGCTGCCGCCCTCAGGAGCAGGTGATCGTGGCCGGCGTCGAGGTGCTGCCGGTCGCGGCGAGCTGGTAGCCGAAGCTCGTCGTCCCACCCGCGGCGAGGGAGCCGTTGTAGGAGGCGTTCTTCACCGTCAGCGTCCGCCCGGACTGCGTCCAGGTGCCGTTCCACAGGTTGGTCACCGTCTGACCGGCGGGCAGCGTCGCGACGGTGGTCCAGCCCGTGCGGGCCTCGCCGCCGTTGGTGACCGTGACGTTCTGCACAGCCCCGGCGCCCCAGGCGGACTCGGTCTTCGCCGTCGCGGAGCAGACGGGACGGCCGGACGTCGGCCGCGGCGAGCGGGTCACCGTCACGGTGGGGCTCGCGGTGGCGGTGGGCGTGGCGGTGGGGCTGGCGGTCGGGCTGGTGGTGGCCGTCGGGGTCCCCGTCGAGCCCGTGCCCGCGGAGAACGACGTCACCGCGAGGCCCGCGCCGCCGGTCCACGGCTCGAACCCGGCCTGGATGCTCGTCAGGTACCAGGAGCGCTGGACCCAGCCGCGGGCCAGGGCGTCGTCGAAGAACGTGCTCACGGCGAAGTCCGCCGACGACGTCGGGGTCTGGCGGACGTACGAGACCACGTTCCAGCCGGTGTTCCCGTACCAGACGTCCCACGTCGCACCGGCGAGCGTCACGGTGCCGACCTTGCTGCCGACGGGCTGCGGGCGGCCGGCGTGGTTCAGCCACACCATGACCTCGGCGCCGGTGTTCTGGCCGTCGGTGCGCGGCGTCGGGTCGAACCAGAGGTCGAAGGACGCGTCCCACTCACCCGAGGTCGGGTAGGTCATGGCGACGCTCGTGCGGACCGACCCGAAGGTGCCGCTGGAGGCCTGCACGGGGGAGAACCCCGTGGTGCAGTCCGCGTAGTGGCAGCCCCAGTAGATCGACGGGTAGCTCTTGGGGGCGCCGCTGGTGGACACCGCGCCGTCGGCCTGGGTCACGCGGAAACCCGTCGCCGTGGGCTCGATGCACTGCTGCGCCGAGGTGCCCCAGCGGTTGTTCTGGATGCGGTACTTCCCGTCCGCGGTGGTCGTCTTGGCGTACTGGTCGCACAGGGCGGTGGCGGCCGCCGCGCTCGGGGTGTCGAGGGTGGTCACCGCCGTGGCGGCGCCCGCCACGAGGGCGGTCACGGCCGCGGCCACCCCGAGCTTGGGTCCGACGGTGGCGGCGAGGGCACGCAGGCGAGGCACGCCGCTGTCTCGTCCGTCCGTGCCCCCGACCTGAGCGTTCTCGGGTGTGGTGTGCATCACAGCTCCTGTCTCCTCACCTGCGGCGGACCAGGCCGGCCACGACCACGGCGCCCGCGGCCACTCCACCGGCGCGGACCGTCCAGCGGGCGACGTGCTGCCACGAGCGGAACTCGTGGACGGGCCACCCGTGGGTGGCCGCGTGCCGGCGCAGGGCGCGGTCGGGGTTGACCGCGCTGGGGGAGCCGACCAGTCCCAGCAGCGGGAGGTCGTTGGCGGAGTCGGAGTAGGCGGCGCAGCGGGCCAGGTCCAGCCCGGAGCGCTCGGCGAGGTCGCGCACGGCGTCCGCCTTGGCCTGTCCGTGCAGGGGTTCGCCGATGAGGCGGCCGGTGTACGTGCCGTCGACGGACTCGGCGATCGTCCCGAGCGCGCCGGTCAGCCCGAGGCGCCGGGCGACGACGTCGGCGAGCTCGACGGGGGCGGCGGTGACGAGCCAGACGGGGGCGCCGGCGTCGAGGTGCCGACGGGCGAGCGCGCGCGTCCGGGCCTGCACCTTGGCCTCGACGTGCTCGTCGTAGACCTCCTCGCCGATCTGCCGGATCTCCGCCGTGGTGTGGCCGGCGACGAAGGCGAGCGCGAGCTCGCGGATCTCGCCGAGGTGGCCGAGGTTCTCCCCGCGCAGGGCGAAGTGCAGGGCGCGGCGGCCGAAGCGCTGCAGCTCGCGGCGGGAGAAGAAGCCGCGGGCCGCGAGGCCCCGGGCGAAGTAGAAGAGGGAGGCGCCGCGGACCATCGTGTTGTCGAGGTCGAAGAACGCGGCCTCGCACGCAGCGCTCCCGCCGGGCAGGGCGGTGCTGTGGAGGGCGTCGTCGCGGTGCACTGCGGCATCGTAGGACGCCCCACCGACATGAAGGGTGACGAATGGACGACGCAGAGCGAACGAACGCGGCGACCGCGCGGGTCGTGCTCGTCTCGCGGGTCGGCTGCCACCTGTGCGACGACGGCCGCGAGGTGGTCCGGACCGTGGCGCAGGCGGCCGGTGTCGCCTGGGAGGAGGTCGACGTCGACGCCGACCCGGACCTGCACCGGCGGTTCACGGACAAGGTGCCGGTCGTGCTCGTCGACGGTGCCGAGCGGGACTTCGGCCGCCTCGACGCCGACCGGTTGCGGCAGGCGCTCGCGGGGCGCCGCTGGTGGCGGCGGGGGCGGTGACGACCCGGGTGCAGCGAAGGTGAGGTGAGGCTCACCTACCCGCGAAAGCCCAGGTCAGGGGCGACGTGGTCCTCGTCACGCGAGGCCTCCACGACTTTGTGCGTGGCTTCACAAGAGCCTAGGCTGCTGGCGCACGACCAGGGGTCCCGGGTTCTCCCGGACCCGAGCGACGCGTACGAGGATGCTGGTCTGACCGCTGTGGACGAGGACGACGTGGGGACGGTCGACGTCCCCGAAGCCACCGTGGCGCGGCTGCCCCAGTACCTGCGCGCGCTGTCCGTCCTGGCCGAGGCCGGTCTGCAGACCGTGTCCTCCGAGGCGCTCGCCGAGGCCGTCGGCGTCGGGTCGGCCAAGCTCCGCAAGGACCTCTCCCACCTCGGCAGCTACGGCACGCGCGGGGTCGGCTACGACGTCGCCGAGCTGCACCGGCAGATCGCCGACCACCTCGGGCAGACGACCCCCTGGAACGTCGTCATCGTGGGCATCGGCAACCTCGGCCACGCGCTCGCCGGCTACGGCGGCTTCGCCAGCCGCGGCTTCCGCGTCGTGGGCCTGTTCGACGACGGGGCCCACGTGGTGGGCGAGGTCGTGGGCGGCGTCCGCGTCCGGCCGCTGGCCGAGCTGCCCGACGTCGTGTGCCCGGGCGAGACCATCGGCGTCCTGGCCGTCCCCGGCGAGCACGCCCAGACCGTCTGCGACCGCCTCGTCGCCGCCGGGGTGCGGAGCGTCCTGAACTTCGCCCCGACCGTGTTGCGCGTCCCCGCGGGCGTCGACGTGCGCAAGGTCGACCTCGCCTCGGAGCTGCAGATCCTCGCCTTCCACGCCCAGCGGCGCGCCTCCCGCGTGCCGAGCCTGGCGCGCGTGGCTGAACCCGTGACCGAACGTGTCGGAGAGGTGGTCTGAGTGGCCCTCATGGTCGTGGGCCTGTCCCACCGGACGGCGTCCCTCGGCGTGCTCGAGCGCGCCAGCTTCGACGCCGCCGCCGCCGGGGAGGTCGTGGCCTCGCTGTCGGCGTCGCCGCACGTCGACGAGGTCTTCGTGCTGTCGACGTGCAACCGCGTCGAGCTCTACTGCGACGTCACCCGCTTCCACGGCGGTGTCGCCGACGTCGGTGACGCGCTGTGCCGGCGGATCGGCCTCGGGGTCGACGAGCTCGGCGAGCAGCTCTACGTCCACTACGAGGACGCCGGGGTCGAGCACCTCTTCCGCGTCGCCTGCGGGCTGGACTCGATGGCCGTGGGGGAGAGCCAGATCCTCGGCCAGCTGCGGCTCGCGCTGCGCGACCTGCACGAGCGCGGGCTGGCCGGCGGGACGCTGGACCGCCTGCTGCAGAACGCGTTGCGCGTCGGAAAGCGCGCCCACTCCGAGACCCGGCTGGACGCGGCGGGCGCCTCCCTCGTCGACGCGGCGATGACCCGTGCGGCCGCCGTCGTCGGCGGTGAGCTCGCGGGCCGGCGCGCCCTCGTCGTCGGCGCCGGGGCCATGAGCGCCCTCGTCGCGACGACGTTCGCCCGCGCCGGCCTCGACGTCGTCGTCGCCAACCGCACGCCGGACCGCGCCCAGCGCCTGGCCGCGGCCATCGGCGGCCGGGCCGTCGGCCTGGAGGACCTGCGGGCCGAGGTGGCCGCCGCCGACCTCGTCGCCAGCTGCACGGGTGCCGTCGGGCACGTCCTCGACGTGGCGACCGTGGCCTCGGCGCTGCTGGACCGCCCGGAGCGACCGCTCTTCGTCGCCGACCTGGCCCTGCCGCGCGACGTCGCCCCCGACGTGGCGACGCTGCGCGGGGTGCACCTGGCCGACCTCGAGGCCCTCGGCACCGACCTCGCCAGCACCGCCGTCGCCGACGACCTGCGCTCGGTGCGCGCCATCGTCGCCGAGGAGGTCGCGGCCCACGCGGCCTCGCTGCGGGCGGCCGACGTGGCCCCGACGGTCGTCGCGCTGCGCGCCCAGGCCCGGCACGTCGTCGACGTCGAGATGCGGCGGCTCACCAGCCGAGTCGACCTCGACGACGCCGCCCGCGCCGAGGTGGACCGCACGGTGCACCGCATCGTCGAGAAGCTGCTGCACACCCCGACCGTGCGGGTGAAGGAGCTCGCCGAGTCGCCCGGTGGCGTCGGGTACGCCGCCGCCCTGCGGGCGCTGTTCGACCTCGAGGTCGGGCCCGACCGCGCGCGCGGCGGGGCCCTGCCCGGCGACGCCCCGCTGTCCGGGACCGTGGCCGACGCCGTGGGACGCGTGTCGTGACGCGTGCGCTCCGGCTCGGCACCCGCCGCAGCGCGCTGGCCACCACGCAGAGTTCGTGGGTCGCTGACCTGCTGCGCCGCGGCGGCTCCGAGGTCGAGCTCGTCGAAGTGACGACGCACGGCGACGTCAACCGCGCGCCGCTGGCCCAGATCGGCGGCACGGGGGTCTTCGTCTCCGCGCTGCGCGACGCCCTGCTCGCGGGCGAGGTGGACCTCGCGGTGCACTCCCTCAAGGACCTGCCGACGGCCCCGGCCGACGGGCTCGCCCTGGCCGCCGTCCCCGAGCGGGAGGACGCGCGCGACGCGCTCGTCGCCGCGGGCGGGCGCACGCTGGCCCAGCTGCCCGCCGGGGCCCGGGTCGGCACCGGCTCACCCCGCCGGCAGGCACTGCTGCTGGCCCTGCGACCCGACCTCGAGGTCGTCGCCATCCGCGGCAACATCGACACCCGCGTGGGCTTCGTGGCCTCCGGCGAGCTCGACGCCGTCGTCCTGGCCGCGGCCGGGCTGGCCCGGATCGGGCGCTCGGACGAGGTCAGCGAGTTCTTCGACCCCGCCGCGTTCGTCCCGGCCCCCGGCCAGGGCGCGCTGGCCGTGGAGTGCCGCGCCGACGACGAGGAGGTGCGCTCCGCGCTCGCCCGGCTGGACGCGCCCGCCGTCCGCCGGGCCGTCGCCGCGGAGCGCCAGGTGCTCGCGTCGCTGGAGGCCGGCTGCTCGGCGCCCGTCGGGGCCCACGCGACCGCGCAGACCCTCCACGTCGCCGTCCAGGACCCCGGTGGCGCCCTCGTGCGCCGCGCCCTGCCGTTCGCGACTGTCGCCGATGAGGCCTCCGCGCGTACGTTGGGTGCCGACGTCGCACGCGACCTGCTGGCCCACGAGCTCTCGGGGGCCTCGGGGGCCGGTCGTCGTCCCGAGAGCCCCCCCGCGTCAAGACCCGGTGCGAGCGCTGGAAACCACGGCGACGGACCGCAGGTCTCGTCGGAGAACCACCCCCAGGACCGTCCGGACGACGGTCCACGTCCCGATCCGGAGAGTGGCTCGTGAGCACGATGACGAACAGCCCCCTCGTCGCCGACCCGGAGCAGGTGCCGGTCGTCGAGGTGGCGGTGGCCCCCGAGGTGAGCGTCCTGACCGAGGTGGTCGACGCGAAGAAGAGCCGCGACGAGGTGCCCGCGCAGCCCCGGACGAAGAGGACGTCGTCGAAGGGCTCGGTCCGCAAGGACAAGGCCGGCGACAAGGACCGCGCCGCGAAGGCCGAGAAGGAACTCGGGCACGTCTCCTTCGTCGGTGCCGGCCCGGGCGACCCGGGTCTGCTCACCGTGCGCGCCGTCGACCTGCTGCGCACCGCCGACGTCGTCGTGCTCGACCAGGCCAGCCGTGAGGACCTCGTGGCCCGCTTCGGCCGCACCGGCGTCGAGGTCCTCGACGCCGGCTTCGGTGAGGACGGCCAGCCCCTGACCCGCGCGGCGCGCGCCAAGCTCGTCGTGCGGGCCGCCAAGGCCGGCGGCCGTGTCGTGCGCCTCATGGACGGCGACCCCTCGACGTTCACCGGCCTCGTCGACGAGGTGGCGGCCTGCCGCAAGTCCGGGGTCGGCTTCGACGTCGTCCCCGGCGTCTCGGCCGTCAACGCCGTGCCCGCCTACGCCGGCGTCCCCATGACCACGCCGTCGACGTCGAGCGTCAACGTCGTGCACCCCGCGGGCCGGACCCTCGACTGGTCCCGGCACGCCGACGCCGACGCCACCGTCGTGGTCCTCGGCACCGGGGACGACATCGCCGCCGCCGCCCGCGGACTGCTCGCGGCCGGCCGTTCCCCGGCCACGCCCGTCGCGCTCACCTCGCACGGCACCACGACGACGCAGACGACGACCACCGCGACCCTCGGCACGCTCGAGGCCGCCGCGACGGTCATCGACGGCTCGCCCACGACCGCCGTCGTCGGCGACGTCGTCGCGCTGCGCGAGCAGAACAGCTGGTACGAGACGAAGCCCCTGTTCGGCTGGCGCGTCCTCGTCCCGCGCACCAAGGAGCAGGCCGGCGGCATCACGACGCGCCTGTCCGACCACGGCGCCACCGCCGAGGTCGTCCCGACCATCTCCGTCGAGCCGCCGCGCACGCCGCAGCAGATGGAGAAGGCCGTCAAGGGCCTCGTGACCGGCCGCTACGAGTGGATCGGGTTCACCTCGGTCAACGCCGTCCGCGCCGTGCGGGAGAAGTTCACCGAGTACGGCCTCGACGCCCGCGCCTTCTCCGGCCTCAAGGTCGCCGCCGTCGGCGGGGTCACCGCGGACGCCCTGCGCGAGTGGGGGATCGAGCCGGACCTCCTGCCCGAGGCCGAGCAGTCGGCCGCCGGGCTGCTGGAGGCGTGGCCGCCCTACGACGACGTGCTCGACCCCATCAACCGGGTCTTCCTGCCGCGCGCCGACATCGCCACCGACACCCTCGTGGCGGGTCTGCAGGAGAACGGCTGGGAGGTCGACGACGTCACGGCCTACCGGACCGTGCGCGCCGCCCCGCCTGCCGCGCCCGTGCGCGACGCCATCAAGACGGGTGCGTTCGACGCGGTCGTCTTCACGTCGAGCTCGACCGTGCGCAACCTCGTCGGGATCGCGGGCAAGCCGCACCCCTCGACGGTCGTCGCGTGCATCGGCCCGGCCACGGCCAAGACCGCCGAGGAGCACGGCCTGCGGGTCGACGTCCTCGCCGCCGAACCGAGCGCCGACGCGCTCGTCGAGGCGCTCGCGGGCTACGGCCAGGGGTTGCGGGCGAGCGCCGTGGAGGCGGGCGAACCCGTCCTGCGGCCCAGCCAGAAGAAGTCGTCCGCGCGCCGCCGGGCGCGCTGAGAGCCGCGCGCCGCCGGCGCGCAGGAAAGGTCCCACCCGTGGTGCAGCTGCCCGTCCGTCCCCGCCGTCTGCGCTCCACCCCGGCGATGCGCCGGCTGGTGACGGATGTGCACCTGCACCCGGGGGACCTGGTCCTCCCCGTCTTCGTGCGGGAGGGGATCAGCGAGGACCAGCCGGTCCGCACGCTGCCGGGTGTCGTCCAGCACACCCGTGAGTCGCTCGTGGCGACGGCCGAGGAGGCCGCGGCGGCCGGGCTCGGCGGGATCATGCTGTTCGGCGTCCCCGAGCGCCTCGACGCGACCGGGTCCGGCGCCGACGACCCCGACGGGATCCTCAACGTCGCGCTGAAGGACGTGCGCGACGCCGTCGGCGACGACCTCGTCGTCATGGCCGACCTGTGCCTGGACGAGTTCACCGACCACGGCCACTGCGGCGTTCTCGACGACCGCGGCCGCGTCGACAACGACGCCACCCTCGAGCGGTACGCGTCGATGGCGCTGGCCCAGGCGGCCGCGGGCGCCCACGTGCTGGGGCCCAGCGGGATGATGGACGGCCAGATCGGGGTGCTGCGCAGCGTGCTGGACTCCGGCGGGTACGAGGACACAGCGCTGTTCGCCTACGCCGTGAAGTACGCCAGCGGCTTCTACGGCCCCTTCCGCGAGGCCGTGAACTCCCAGCTCAAGGGCGACCGGCGCACCTACCAGCAGGACCCGGCCGCGAACGTCTCCGAGGCGCTGCGCGAGGTGCGGCTCGACCTCGACGAGGGCGCCGACATGGTCATGGTCAAGCCCGGTCTGCCCTACCTCGACGTGCTGCGCGCGGTGGCCGACGTCGCCGACGTGCCCGTCGCGAGCTACCAGGTGTCGGGGGAGTACGCGATGGTCGAGTTCGCCGCGCAGGCCGGCGCGATCGACCGGGAGCGCGTCGCGCTGGAGTCGCTGCTCGCCTTGCGGCGGGGTGGGGCGCAGATCGTGCTGAGCTACTGGGCGCTGGAGGCCGCGCGCGAGTGGCTGTGACGGCCGGATCCTTTCATCGACGGCTCGTCCGTGGAGGTTTGGCCCCTCAACCTTGCATCGTGAGTGCCCCGGGACGGCGGTGCCGCACGTCAGCCCTCGAGGGGCGCCACGCCGGGGCAGCTCCCGGCGTCGTGTCGGGGGTGGGGCGCATCCAGACGACGACGTCGAGGACGCGCAGCACGCTGACCCGGTCGTCCACGCCCGCCTCCGAGCGGGCTCTCGCCAGCCGCCCCGCCAGGTCGGACTCCGCGTCGGCGAAGTGGCCGACCAACCAGGCCCAGAGCCGTGGTGGGTGACTGAAAGCGCACCGCACCACGCGGTCGTAGACCGGGACCAACGCGGGACGCTTGCGGGCCAGGAGCTTGGCGGCCGTGACCCACTCGATGCCTCGCTGAGCCACGAGCAGGTCCCACGCCCGCCACAGCGGCCGGTCCTCGCCCAGGTGCACGGCGGCGTCAGCATCGGTGATGGCGACCTCGCGAGGTACCTGCGCCAGATGGTGTGCAACGCGATCCCACCTCGCCCTCCAGTCGCAGCGTGCTCGAAGTGAGAGCGCTCCCACGAGGTCGTTGACGCAGGCCACCAGCCGCACCTACCGTCTCAGGCGCCCCACAGAGCGCAGGGGCCACACCGGAGCTCGAGGAGGAGCAGTCCGCATGACCTTCACCCCATCCCGACGAGCCGTCGTCCTGGCCGCCACCGGCGCCGCGGCCCTCGTCGGTGCCACGGCCACGCCGGCGCTCGCCGCCGAACCCGACCTGTCCACCCAGCACTGGGGCACGCTGCCCGACGGCCGGTCCGTCGAGCGCTGGACTCTCACCAACGGCGAGGTGACCGCCCGCGTCATCACCTACGGCGGCATCCTGCAGAGCCTGGAGTTCCCCGACCAGCGCGGCCGGGTCCGCAACGTCGTGCTCGGGTTCTCCGACCTCGAGGGCTACCTCGCGGGCAACAACCCCGGCCCGTACTTCGGCGCGCTCATCGGCCGGTACGGCAACCGCATCGCGGGCGGGAAGTTCACGCTCGACGGCGTCGAGCACCAGTTGCCCCTCAACGACGGCACGAACACCTTGCACGGCGGGACCGACTCCTTCGACAAGCGCCTGTGGGAGGCGACCCCCGTCACCGAGCAGGGGAAGGTCGGGGTCCGGCTGGCCCTGGACAGCCCGGACGGCGACCAGGGTTTCCCGGGCAACCTGCACGTCGAGGTGACCTACACCCTCGACCGGTTCGGGCAGCTGACCCTGGACTACTGCGCGACGACGGACGCGGCGACGGTCGTGAACCTCACGAACCACACCTACTGGAACCTCGCCGGGGAAGGGACCGGCAGCGTCCTCGACCACGAACTGACGATCCACGCCGACCGCTACACGCCGGTCGACAGCACGCTCATCCCGATCGGGGAACTCGCCCCCGTCGCCGGCACCCCGCTGGACTTCCGACAGCCGACCCGCATCGCGGCCCGGATCCGGCAGCCGTTCCAGCAGTTGCTGTTCGCCAAGGGGTACGACCACAACTGGGTCCTGGACCGGGGGAGCGAGGCCGGACTGGAGGAGGTCGCCGTCCTGCACGACCCGCGCAGCGGCCGAACCCTGCGCATCTCGACCACCGAACCGGGTCTGCAGTTCTACTCGGGCAACTTCCTCGACGGAACCCTCGTCGGGAGCGGCGGCGGCACCTACCGCCAGGGCGACGGCCTGGCCCTGGAGACCCAGCACTTCCCGGACTCCCCGAACGAACCCGACTTCCCCTCGACCGTCCTGCGGCCGGGCCAGGAGTACCGGACCACGACGGTCTTCGCGTTGTCCCGCTAGGACGGTCCGGCCGGGACGTCGGGCAGCCGCCGGGGTTCCGGCGACAGGTCGATGCCCAGGTCGCCGGCGCGGACCACCCGGGTGCTGACGAAGACACCCGGGTGGTCCTGCGCCAGCTCGAACACCCGCGCCCCGCGCAGCCGGTGCACGTCCTCGCCCGGCAACCCGTACGCGCCGAACCCCGACCCGGGGCCGTAGCCGAGCTGGATGCCGTGGTAGTTCCCGGTGTAGTCGTTGACGTGGTCGTGGCCGCAGAACATCCCCTTGACGTCGCCGCGTTCCAGTGCCGCGTGGAACAGGCCGGGGTTGAAGGGGGCCGTGGCCTCCTCCTCGTTCCGCTCACCGACGATGCCGTGCTTCGCGACGGCGGCCGCGTGCGCTTCCTCCGTCGCCTCGGTGGGGGAGCCGAACCACAGGTGGCGGAACTCCCACAGCGGGATGTGGAAGAACATCAGCCCGGGAACTGGTTCTGGCGCGGAACCCTGGAGTTCGACCGACGTCCGCCGGTACCAGGCGACCTGGTCGGCGTGGATCGTCTCGTAGGGGTTCTCCGCGACGGCCTGCCCGCCCAGCGTCGCCGGCCCGTAGCGGCCCGAGTCCAGCAGCCACAGCGCGAACGCGGTGCCGTCCCCGCGTGCGGAGCGCAGGCGCACGACCTGGTTGGAGTTCCCGCTCACACCCTGGGCCGTACCGCCGACGTGGTGCGGGTACGTGCGCAGGAACTCGGCGGTGCGTTCGGTCGTCATGCCCGTCACGGGGGCCGAGTCCGCGTCGTGGTTCCCGAACGTCACGGCCCAGGGGACGCCGCGCGCCTCCACCGGCGCGACGACGAGGTGCCAGGCCCGGCGCACCTGCTCGGCCGTCCTCATGTCGCCGTTCACGACGTCGCCGTTGAGGACGACGAACCCGGGAAGCTCGGTGTCCAGGACGCGTTCGACGAGCTGGACCGTCCGCTCGTCCGGGGTGTGGGAGTCCTGGGTGTCGTTGAACTGCACGACGCGGAACGTGCCGTCCGCGGCGAAGGTGAGGTCGGGGCGGTCGGTCACGCCTCGACGCTAGCGCTGCTGCCGTCGTGGACGAGTCGTACCGGCTGGGCCACACTCGACGGGTGCCCCCGTCCCGCGACGACCTGGTGCGCCTGCGGCAGGTCCGCGACCGCATCGACCGCGACCACGCACAGCCGCTCGACGTCGCCGTGCTGGCCCGCCAGGCGCTCATGTCGCCGGGGCACTTCTCCCGCAGCTTCAAGGCGGCCTGGGGCGTGACGCCCTACGACTACCTCATGACCCGGCGGATCGAGCGGGCCAAGGCGCTGCTGCGCCGCGGTGACGTCTCGGTGACGCAGGCGTGCTTCGCCGTCGGCTGCTCGTCGCTGGGGTCGTTCAGCGCACGCTTCACGCGGCTGGTGGGGGAGAGCCCGAGCGCGTACCGCGCCCGCGACCACTCGGCCGCCGCCGCCATCCCCAGCTGCGTCCTCGCGCGGGCGTCCCGACCGGTCAGGATCGGAGAAGCGCCGGAGGGCGCCGCCGCCCTAGCGTCGTCCTCATGCTGAAGGTCACCAACGTCCTCCTCACCGTCCACGACCACGACGAGGCCCTGGGCTTCTACCGCGACCAGCTCGGGTTCGCGGTGACCCAGGACGTCTCCTACGAGGGCATGCGCTGGTCCTACGAGGGCATGCGCTGGGTCACGGTGACCCCGCCGGACCAGCCCGACGTCCACGTCGTCCTCGAGACGCCGCAGTCGTGGCCGGACGCCCCGCAGTCCGACCGCGACGCCGCCCTGGACCTGCTGGCCAAGGGCCTGATGTCCCGGCTCGTCTTCACGACCGACGACGTCGACGCGCTGCACGACAAGTTGTCCGCGGCCGGCGCCGAGATCACCTCCGAGCCGGTCGACCAGCACTACGGCGTCCGCGACTTCGGGGTCCGCGACCCCTCGGGCAACCAGCTCCGCTTCAACCAGCCGCTGGCCTCGCCGCCCGCCTGGGGCTGACGGGCCTCAGCGGAAGGGGTCCGGCCCGGGGCCGCGGTCCTCGCGCGCGGAGCGGATGCCGTCCCGGACCCCTACCCGCACGGCGCGGTACACGACGTACGCCGTGACGGCGAGGCCGACGGCCCAGAGGAGCAGGGGGACGCCGAGCGCGAAGAGGCCGCCGAGGCCGGGTTCACGGAACATGGCCGGACGCTAGCGACGTCGAGCGCTGCGCGTCGCGGAGACGGCGCCGGCGGGCCAGCACGGCGCGACCCCCGTGCCCCACGGCGAGCGCGCCGAACAGGCACCAGAGGCGGGCCCAGCCGGTGCCGCGGTGCACGGCCTCGGCGGCGAGCACGAGGGCCAGCGAGAAACCCAGTTCGACGGCGAGCTCCCGGAGCGCGCGGCCGACCCGGCCGGTCACGCTGTCGCCGCCGGTCGCAGGCACCAGGGAGCGGCTGCCCAGGCCAGTCCGGCCGCGACCCCGCCCGCCACGAGGGCCTGCCCGACCGCCGGCACCTCGACGGTCAGGAACGCGAGCGCCGTCAGCGCGGTCAGGACCCCGGCCACGACGGCGAGCGTCGTCCGGGCCGTGCGGTCGCGGCCGCCCGCGGCCAGACGCGCCGCCAGGCACCCGCCGACGGTCCCGGCCACCGTCCCGAGGACGGCGCCGACGAGGGCTCCGAACGTGCCGCCGGAGAAGAGCGCGGCGCTGAGGTGCAGGTCGGCGTCGCCCAGGAGGGCGAGGAACCCGGCGACCGCACCGCCGACCGCTCCGAACCCGGCCCCGGCCAGGGTGGCCCGACCTGCGCTGCGGCAGCGACCCTCCTCGAAGCACCCGGCGGTCTCGTCCACGGTCCTCCTCCTGCGTCCCTGTCCCGGTGGTCCGTCGAGCGTCGCAGCACGGGCGGCGGTGCGGACCCGTACGCGACCTCCGGGACCCGGTCCCGTTCGCCACGGGTGTCAGGTGCGGTAGAGCCCGTCGGCGTAACTCGGTCCGTAGTAGCGCTCCAGCTCCTCCAACGGCGTCTCGGGACGCTCCAGGGCCTTCGCCAGCTGCGCCCGGGGCGGGGCGGCCTCGGGCGTCCAGGTCGCGGGGTCCCACAGCTGCGAGCGCAGGAACGCCTTGGAGCAGTGGGAGAAGACCTGCTCGACCTCGACGACCACCGCGAGCAGCGGGCGGTGGCCCTTGACCACCATGCGGTCGAAGAACGGGGCGTCCGTCACGAGCCGGGCGCGCCCGTTGATGCGCAGGCTGTCGCCGCGGCCGGGCAGCAGGCTGAGCAGACCCACGTGCGGGTTGCCCAGCACGTTCCGCAGTCCGTCGACGCGGCGGTTCCCCGGCCGTTCGGGCAGCGCGACCGTCCGGTCGTCGAGCACCTGGACGAACCCGGGCGGGTCGCCGCGGGGGGAGACGTCGCAGGTCCCGTCCGGGGCGGACGTCGCCAGCAGGCAGAACGGGGAGGCCGCGAGCCACGCCCGGTCCAGCTCGTGCAGGTGGTCGCGCTCCTTGGCCAGCGCCTGCGGTGCCGGGTCGCCCACGAGCCGCCGCAGCTCGTCCTCGTCCGTGATCTCGCGCACACCCCGAGTGTGCTCCCTGCCTGTGGACGGAGGGCGCCCGTGTCGTCCCGGGACCCCCAGGTCCGCGGCGACGGCGTGTCGTCCACACCGGCCCGGCGCCCGCTGCCGCCGGGGTCGGTACCGGCGCAGGGTCGCTCCATGAGCCTCGACACCACGCCCGCCCCCGCCCCGACCGGCCCGGGAGGCCCCCGGTCCCGCGAGACCCTCGAGCAGTGCTGGCGCCGCCTCGCCGACGGCCGTCCCAGCTGGACCGCCGAGCTCCTCGACGTCGTGGAGCCCTACGTGCTCGGACGGCCCGCCCACCCGGGCGACGTCGCCCGCTACCGGGACCTGCCGTGGACCGCGGCCGCCGCGCTGCTGCACCGCGTGCCGGCGGGACACCTGCGGGACAAGCAGAACGCGGCCCCGAGCCTGGGGTCGGTGCTCGTCGCGGCCGTCGGGCACCCGCGGGAGGTCGAGGTCCACGGCTACCTCGTCCCGCCCTGCCGACCGGACGAGCGGATCGCCGCCGAGGGGATCGTCGTCTACGACCACCCCGAGCTCGACGAGTTCCGCCTGCTCGACGAGGACGGCCCGTGCTCGGAGACGGGGTGCGAGTGCCGAGCCTTCTGGTCGTCGGTGCAGGCCTCCTTCGGCCTGGAGGACGCCGGTGCCGGGCCGCAGGTCATCGCGCCCCGCACCTGCCGGCGGACGGGGCGGACGGGCTGGTACCTGTGGTGGACCTGAGGGACCGCTCGGTGCGGGCCCGGTGTGGGCCGACCGGGTGAAGGGGGGCGCGCGACGTGAAGTGCGTCACGCTCGACCTCCGACACGCCGTCGTAGACGCCCCTGGGGCGCTCGCACCCACGGAAGCTTGCGACACTGGGGCCCGTGACCGCGTCGACGCCTGCCCCGACGACCTCCTCCGGCTCCGATCCCGCCGCTGCCTCGGCCGCCCTCTTCGAGCGCGCGGCTGCGGTCATCCCCGGTGGGGTGAACTCGCCCGTCCGCGCCTTCCGGGCCGTGGGCGGCACGCCGCGCTTCGTCGCCTCCGCGCGTGGGCCCTGGCTGACGGACGTGGACGGTCGCCGGTACGTCGACCTGCTCTGCTCGTGGGGTCCGATGATCCTGGGGCACGCGCACCCCGACGTCCTCGCCGCCGTGCAGGCCGCCGTGCTCGACGGGTTCTCCTACGGCACCCCGACCGAGCGCGAGGTGCTGCTGGCCGAGGAGATCGTCTCCCGGGTCGAGCCGGTCGAGCAGGTGCGCCTCGTGAGCTCCGGCACCGAGGCGACCATGAGCGCCATCCGTCTCGCCCGCGGCTTCACGGGCCGCCCCGTCGTCGTGAAGTTCGCCGGGCACTACCACGGGCACGTCGACGCCCTGCTGGCCTCGGCCGGTTCGGGCCTGGCGACGTTCGCGCTGCCGGACACCCCCGGCGTCACGGGAGCGGCCGCGGCCGACACCCTCGTCGTCCCCTACAACGACCCCGACGCCCTCGAGGCCGTCTTCCGCGAGCACGGTGACCGCATCGCCTGCGTCATCACCGAGGCCGCCGCGGGGAACATGGGCGTCGTCCGCCCGCAGCCCGGGTTCACCGCGCTGCTGCGACGGCTGACGCGGGAGCACGGTGCCCTGCTGGTCTCCGACGAGGTGATGACGGGGTTCCGCGTGAGCTCCGCGGGCTGGTACGGCTACGAGGGCCTCGGGCTGGACCACGCCCCCGACCTGCTGACCTTCGGCAAGGTCATGGGCGGTGGCTTCCCGGCTGCGGCCTTCGGCGGGCGCGCCGACGTCATGGCGCACCTCGCTCCGGCCGGTCCCGTCTACCAGGCGGGCACGCTGTCGGGGAACCCGATCGCGACCGCCGCCGGCCTCGCCACGCTGCGCGGCACGACCCCGGAGGTCTACGCCGCGGTCGACGCGAACGCCGCCACCGTGCGCGACGCCGCGAGCGCGGCCCTGACGGAGGCGGGTGTCCCGCACGTCGTCAACACCGCGGGCTCGATGTTCAGCGTCTTCTTCACCGAGCTGGACGCGGTGACGAACTACGACGAGGCCCGCCAGCAGGACCTCGGCGCCTTCCGGGCGTTCTTCCACACCATGCTCGACGCCGGCGTCCACCTGCCGCCCAGTGCCTTCGAGGCGTGGTTCCTGTCGGCCAGCCACGACGAGGACGCGATCGGCCGGATCCTGGACGCGTTGCCGGCCGCCGCGCGCGCCGCGGCCCAGGGGGGCGGGTCGCTGTGAGCGGGACGATCACGACGGGGACGACGCGCACGACGGTCCACCTCGTCCGGCACGGCGAGGTGTTCAACCCCGAGCGTGTGCTCTACGGCCGGCTGCCCGGTTTCCGGTTGTCCGACCGCGGGCAGCGGATGGCGACCCGCCTCGGGGAGTTCTTCGCCGACCACGACATCGCCTCGGTGACGGCGTCGCCGCTGCAGCGTGCGCAGGAGACCGCGACGCCGGTCGCGCGCAGCCACGACCTCGACCTCGGCACGGACGCCCGGCTCATCGAGGCGGGCAACAGCTTCGAGGGCCGCCGCGTCACCGACGGTTCCGGCTCGATCCGCGACCCACGCGTGTGGCCGCGGCTGTGGAACCCCTTCCAGCCCAGCTGGGGTGAACCGTACGAGCAGCAGGTCGCGCGCATGTCCGCCGTGGTGCGCGACGTCCGCGACGCGTTCCCGGGACGGGAGTCGGTGCTGGTCAGCCACCAGCTCCCCGTCTGGGTCACCCGCCTGCGCGCCGAGGGCCGCCCGCTCGTGCACGACCCGCGCCGGCGGCAGTGCGCGCTCGCCTCGGTCACCTCGCTGGAGTTCTCCGGCCGCACGCTGGTCTCCGTCGCGTACACCGAACCCGCCGCCGACCTGCTGATCGGCGCCGACCCGGTTCCGGGGGCCTGATGGCGCTGTCGCGCAGGGCGTTCGGGGTCGCCGCCTTGTCGGCGGTCTCGACCCTCGTCGTGGCCGGGTGCGGCGGTGGCGACGGACTGCCGCAGTCGCAGGGCAGCAACTACATCGAAGGCGACGGCACCATCGTGCAGTGGAAGCCGGAGGAGCGGCGCGAACCCGTCGAGTTCACCGGCACCGCCGTCGACGGGTCCACCGTCGACCTCGCGCAGTACCGCGGCAAGGTCGTCGTCCTCAACACGTGGTTCGCGGGCTGCTCCCCGTGCCGCAAGGAGGCGCCCGACCTCGAGGCCGTGTGGCAGGAGTACTCCGGCCGCAACGTGCAGTTCCTCGGCATCAACACCGACGACACCGCGGCCATCGCCGAGTCGTTCCAGAAGAGCTTCGGGATCACCTTTCCCTCGGTCCTGGACAAGGACTCCGGTGCCGCGATGCTGGCGCTGCGGACCTACTCCCCGCAGGCGACGCCCACCACCCTCGTGCTGGACACCGAGGGTCGTGTCGCCGCGCGCGCCTCCGGGATCGTCCGCCGCCTCGACCTGTCGGGGATGCTCGACGACGCCGGCGCCACCCCGGCCGCCGCCCCCTCTGCCACCCCGACGAGCGCCCCCGCATGACGTCCGCGCTGGCGACGGCCACGACCCTGCCGCAGTACGTCCAGAGCGGACCGCTGCTGCTGGCCGTGCCCTTGGCGGCGCTCGCGGGGCTCGTGTCGTTCCTGTCGCCCTGCGTGCTGCCGCTGGTTCCCGGGTTCCTCGCCTACGTGACGGGGCTGTCCGGGGGAGGGCTGGAGCAGCAACGGCGCGGTCGGATGTTCCTGGGCGCTCTGCTCTTCGTCCTCGGCTTCTCGGTCGTGTTCGTGCTCATCAGCTTCACGGCGGGCGCCGCGGGGGACCTGCTCCTGGACCACCAGCGCGTGCTGCAGCGGGTCCTGGGCGGCGTCGTCCTGGCCGGGGGCCTGCTGATGCTGTTCTCGCCCCTGTGGGCGCAGCGCGAGCTGAAGGTGCGCTGGCGACCCCGCGCCGGGTTGGTCGGCGCCCCCGTGCTCGGGTTCCTCTTCGGCCTCGGCTGGACGCCGTGCATCGGGCCGATCTTCGCGGCGATCTCGGCGATGGCCTTCACGACGGGCAACGGGTCGCGGGCCACCGCGCTCGGCCTGGTGTACTGCCTCGGCCTGGGCATCCCGTTCATCCTCGTCGCCCTCGCCTACGGACGCGGCATGAAGGTGCTCGGCGTGCTCCGCCGGCACCGGGTCGCGCTCGACCGCTTCGGTGCGCTGCTGCTCATCGCCATCGGTCTCCTGCTCGTGACCGGGCAGTTCCAGACCCTCGTGAGCTGGCTGCAGGTCCACCTCGTCTCCAACTTCCAACCGGTGATCTGACGTGATGCTCTGATGGCCCGCACCGACGAGACGCACCTCGACGACCTCCGCGACGCCTACCGCGACGAGGCCGGCCGCGAGGGTGGCCGCAGACCCCAGCGCGAGCTCGCCTCGGAGATGAAGCCGCTGGAGTTCCTGCGGTACTGCTGGCGGCAGCTGACGAGCATGCGCACCGCGCTGTTCCTGCTCATGCTGCTCGCCGTCGCCGCGGTCCCCGGTTCGACGTTCCCGCAGGAGAACAACGACCCCTCGGGCGTCGCGACGTGGATCGACGACCACCCCACGGCCGGGCCGTGGGTGGAGCGGTTGCAGGGGTTCCACGTCTACTCGTCGGTCTGGTTCTCGGCGATCTACCTGCTGCTGTTCATCTCCCTCATCGGCTGCGTGCTCCCGCGCGTCTCGGTGCACTGGCGGTCGCTGCGCTCCAAGCCCCCGCGCACTCCGGCCCGGCTGGACCGGCTGCCCGAGCACCGCGAGGCGACGCTCGCGACCCCGCCGGCGGAGGTCCTCGAGGTCGCCCGCACGGTGCTGGCCAAGCGGCACTTCCGCGTCGAGCGGCGTGACGGCTCGGTCGCGGCGGAGAAGGGCCACCACCGTGAGAGCGGCAACCTGCTCTTCCACCTCTCCCTCGTGGGCCTGCTCATCGCCATCGCCTCCAGCTCGCTGTTCTCCTACGCGGGTCAGAGGATCGTCACGACCGGCGGCACGATGGTCGGCACCCAGCTCGACAGCTTCTCCGGCGGCACCTGGTCGACCATCGACGACGTCCCGCCGTTCACGCTGAAGCTGGACTCGATGGACGTGGCCTTCGAGGCTCAGCAGACGTCCCAGATCGGTGAACCCCGCCGGTTCGCGGCGTCGGTCGAGCTGACCGACGAGCCGGGGGACACGCCGCGGCGGGAGACCATCAAGGTCAACCACCCGGGCAAGGTCGGGCACACCCAGATCTCGCTGTCCGGGAACGGCTACGCGCCGGTCGTCGTCGTGCGCGACGGCCAGGGGAACGTCGTGCAGGACGGGGCGACGCCGTTCCTGCCGCAGACGTCGAACTACGACTCCACCGGCGTGGTCAAGGTGCCCGACGCCGTCGACGCGGACGGCAAGCCCGTCCAGCTGGGGATCCAGGGCGTGTTCCTGCCGACGGCGACGACCAACGCGGCCGGTGAGCCGATCTCCGCGTTCCCCGACACCGCCAGCCCCCTGCTCGTCGCGCGCGTGTGGACCGGCGACCTCGGCCTCGGCGACGGCGTGGCCCAGAACGTCTACACGCTCGACACCTCGCGCATGACCCAGGTCCAGGGCACGGACGGTCAGGCCTTCGCCCTGACCATGAAGCCTGGCGACACCGTCCAGCTGCCGAACGGGCTCGGCTCGGTGGAGTTCGCCGGCATCGAGCGCTTCGCCAGCTTCGACGTGCGCTACACCCCCGGCCAGACGGCGGCGCTCGTCTTCGCGTTGCTCGCCACGACCGGTCTGGTCCTGTCGCTGTTCCTGCCCCGCCGCCGCGTGTGGGTCAAGGCGGCCGCCGCTGCCGGTGGAGCCGGCACCGTCGTGCAGGTCGGTGGGCTGGCCCGCGGGAACGACGCGGGCCTGGCCGAGGAGGTCGAGGGCGTCCTGCGCCGCCTGCGCGAGTCCCTGGGCGAGACGGACGCCGAGCCGGAGCCCGATCCCGGTGGTTCGCCACCACCCCCCGCGGTGGGGGACCATGAGCAGTCAGTGCACGTTCCCGAGGAGAGACCGTGACCGTCGACGAGAGCATCGCGAGCACCAGCAACGTCCTGCTGTACGGCGGGATGACCGCGTACCTGTTCTCCTTCATCGCCTACGCGAGCGACCTGGCCGAGGGCGCCAAGGAGATCAAGTCGCGCGAGGCGCGTCGTGCCGCGGTCGCCCAGCAGGCCGCCTCCGGCGGCACGACGGCGACCCTGGAACGGCCCGCGGCGCCCCGCCGTCGTCGCGCCGCTGCCGTCGGCACGTCGCTGTTCGTCGTCGCGACGCTGCTGCACCTGGGCGCCGTCGTGACGCGTGGGCTGTCGGTGCACCGCGTGCCGTGGGGCAACATGTTCGAGTTCGCGCTCACGGGCTCGTGCGTCGTGGCCGTCGGGTACCTCGTCGCGGTCCTGCGGGCCCACAAGGCCGGTCTCGGTGGGGGGCGCGACGCGCGCTACCTCGGCACGTTCGTCGCCGCGCCGGTGCTCGCGACGCTCGGCATCGCGCTGCGCAGCTTCTACGTCGAGGCGGCCCAGCTCGTCCCGGCCCTGGACAGCTACTGGCTGATCATCCACGTCTTCGTCGCGATCTTGGCCACGGCGCTGTCGACCCTCGGGTTCTCCGCGACGGTGCTGCAGCTCGTGCAGCAGAAGCGCGACGCGAGCCGCGCCGCCGGTGGTCGCCCCGGCGGGGTCTTCATGGACGCCCTGCCCGGTTCGGTCGAGCTGGAGCGCACCGCGTTCCGCCTCAACGCCGTCGCCTTCGTCATGTGGACGTTCACCCTCATCGCCGGCGCCGTGTGGGCGCAGGTGGCCTGGAACCGCTACTGGAACTGGGACTCCAAGGAGGTGTGGACGTTCGTCATCTGGGTCGTCTACGCCGCCTACCTGCACGCTCGCGCCACGCGCGGCTGGGACGGCAAGCGCGCGGCCTGGCTGTCGGTGCTGGGCTTCGCCTGCATGCTCTTCAACTACCTGGTCGTGAACATCTTCTTCCCCGGCCTGCACTCCTACGCGGGGGTCTGACGCATGGGTGTCACGCTCCGCTACACCGTCCTGCGGCTCGGCATCTTCGTGCTGTGCCTCGTCGTCGCCCGCGAGGCCGGCGCCGTCGGCTGGCTGGCGATCCTCATCGCCGCCGTCGTCTCCGTGCTCCTCTCGCTGGTCCTGCTGCGCCGGCAGCGCGAGCAGATGGCGGCGGCGCTGCAGCAGCGCATCGACGGGCGCATCGACGCCCGCCAGAACGGGACCGCGAAGAAGTCGCGCTTCGCCCGCGGCGTCGACGAGGACAACGCCGCCGAGGACCGCTGACCGCTCGGGACACTCCGTCCTGTCGGACCGGGAGGGCAGAGTGCGCGCATGCGCAGCCACGCCCTCGTCGGGTCCTCACCGCTCGCCACCGTCTGCCTGACCATCGTGCAGGACGGCCCCGCGGAGACCGTCTACCGCCTTGACGTGCAGCACATCGTCCCCGACGCCCGGAACGTCGCGTCCGACCTCTTCGACGAGGCCGAGGCCTTCGGTGAGCCGCCGGGTGGGGACAGACGCGTCCACCTCGTCCTGAGGTTCGCCGACTGGACCTGTGTCGACAGCGCGTCGTCGCTCCAGGTCTGGGCCCGCGGCACCACCGACGGCGGCGAGGACTGGCGGCCCCGGCACCCGCTGCTGGTCGGCGGGGAAGGGAGCGCCTACGAGACGGACGCCCGTCCTACGCGGTCGGCCGAGCGGGTCTTCCGGCTCGCGCCGCGACCGTCGGGCCCGCTGGTCGAGGTCGAGCTGCGGTGGCTCGCCCTGGGGATCGAGCCCACCCTCACCGCCTGGTGACCACGGAGGGCGCCTCAGCGCAGCGGCACGCTCGGCAGCAGGTCGGGACGCTCCCGGTCGAGCTCGCGCAGGTCGACGACCGCGGGCACCTCGCCGCCGGACGTCTCGACGGTGTCGAGCAGCACCTCCAGCACCCGCCGGACGAGGAAGGGCTCCTCGGCGTCGGTCGCGTGGATGCGTTCCAGCAGGTCGCCGTCGCTCGTCACGAGGTGCTCGGTGCGCTGCCCGGCCGCCGTCTCCAGGACCGCGCGGTAGCGGTGCTCGCCGTCCGCCCACACGTCGATGTCGCCACGCGTCTCAGCCACGGATCTCACCCATGCGCGCACTGTCCCGCGCCACTGCTCACCCCGCCAGTCACAACGCTGGTCAGAGGGCCAGGCCGAGGGCCAGCAGGGCCCCGGCGAGCAGTTCGAGCTGCCCGGTGTCCTTGAGGACTCCGATCAGGTCGCGTCCCGTGGCGCCGCCCAGGACCGTGCGCAGCGGCCGCTGGGCGAGGACGCCGGCGAGCAGGACGAGGGCCGCGAACGGGTGCCACGGGACCGTCGTCAGGGCCGCGACGAACGCGCCCACGACGAGGACCGCGTAGAGGGTGCGGGTGCGCTGCTCGCCCAGCCGCACCGCGAGGGTGTGCTTGCCGGCCAGGGCGTCGGTGGGGACGTCGCGCAGGTTGTTGGCGACGAGGATCGCGCAGGCCAGGAACCCGACGCAGAAGGCGCCCGCGACGGCGCTGCCCCCGATGCGCCCGGCCTGGACGTAGGTGGTGCCCATCACGGCGACGAGGCCGAAGAACACGAAGACGAACACCTCGCCGAGACCGGCGTAGCCGTAGGGGCGCTTGCCGCCGGTGTAGTACCAGGCGGCGGCGACGCTGGCGGCGCCCACGAGCAGCAGCCACCACGACCCCGACAGCGCCACGACGACCAGGCCGGCGAGCCCGGCGACGGCGAAGCACGCGAAGGCGGCGTCGCGGACGTGCCGCGGCTCGGCGGCGCCCGACCCCACGAGGCGGAACGGCCCGACGCGGTCGTCGTCGGTCCCGCGGATGCCGTCGGAGTAGTCGTTGGAGTAGTTGACGCCGACCTGCAGGGCGAGCGAGACGACGAGCGCGAGGACCGCGGGCACCCAGGCGACGCCGTCGAGCGCGGCGGCCGCGCCGGTCCCGACGAGGACGGGCGTGATCGCGGCGGGCAGCGTGCGCGGCCGTGCGGCGGCGACCCACTGCCGGGGGGTGGCGCGCCGGTGGGTCACCGGGCTGGAGGGCAGGGGGAGCGGCGCGGGGTCGGACACGAGCGTCCATCGTGCCAACCCGTCCGCACCTCCGCGCTCACGGGGTCGTCCTCACAGACCACGGAGGAACTCCTCGTCGTCGTCGGGACCGCGCGGTGCCGGGCGCGCGCCGTAGGAGCGGGGCGGCTGGTCGGTGGGCCGGCCGGCGATGACGTAGGCGATCCCACCGACGAGGGGGAAGAAGAGGACGAGGAGCAGCCACGCCCACCGGGGCAGGTTCCGCAGGGCGCCCTCGGGTGCCTGGACGATGCTCACCAGGCACCACACGGTGAACGCCAGGATCAGCACGGTCAGGACGACGCGGGGCATGCCCAAGTTTCGCACCCGCTGACCGCATCCCCCACCGGGGACGTCAGCGGTCCTGCGCCGCCAGAGCCCGCAACCGCGTCCGGTCGGGCTTGCCCGGTCCCCGCAGCGGCAGCTCCGGCAGCACGAGGAGCTGGCGGGGCGCAGCCCAGCGGTCCAGGACGCCGGTGACCCGCTCGCGGACCGCGGCCAACGTCGGCGGCGTCCCCGACGGCACCACGCACGCCACCACGCGCTGGCCCCACTCCGGGTCGGGGGCCCCGCCCACGACGACCTCCGCCACCCCCGGCATCCCGGTCAGCGCCTCCTCGACGAGCCCGGGCGCCAGCTTCAGGCCCCCGGTGGTGATGAGGTCGTCGACCCGGCCGAGGATCCGCACCGTCCCGTCCCGGACCTCGCCGGTGTCGTCGGTGCGGAACGCGCGCACGTGGCCCGGTCCCGTGGGGAAGGCGGGGTGGCCGGGCAGCCCGCGGTAGCCGCGGGCGACCACCGGTCCGGACAGCACGAGCCGCCCGTCCTCGACCTCCGCGCGGACGCCGTCGAGGGGCCGGCCGTCGTAGACGCACCCCCCGCACGTCTCGCTGGACCCGTAGGTCGTGACGACCCGCACCCCCGCAGCCCGGGCCCGGGCCAGCAAAGGCGCAGGGGTCGCGGCCGAGCCGACGAGGACGGCGGCGTACCGGCGCAGGGCGGCGACGGGCTCGGAGTCGACCGCGGGAGAGGCGTCCAGCAGCCGCACGAGCTGCGTCGGCACCAGGGAGATCAGCAGCTGCGCCCCCGTGGCCGCGGCGGTCGCCGCGACGAAGGCCTCGGGGGTGAAGGGGCCGGCCGGCAGCACGACGGGGTCGGTCCCGGCGCGCACCGAGCGCAGCAGCACCTGCAGCCCGGCGACGTGGTGGCCGGGCAGCGCCAGGACCCACTGCTGCGATCCGGGGCCGGGGGACAGGCGTGCGGCGGTCGCGGCCGCGGAGGCGCGCAGGGCGCTCGCGGGCAGCAGCGCCCCCTTGGGGGTCCCCGTCGAGCCCGAGGTGGCCACGACGACGGCGGTGGGGTCGGCGGGGTCGTCCTCCCCGTCGTCCAGCGGCTGCCCCGGGCGCAGTGCCGGGTCCGGGGCCGCGCCCGTGGCGTGGGGGAGCAGCGCGTGGTCGAGCTCGCCGGCCAGGGCCTGGGCGAGGGTCGGCAGCAGGTCCAGGACGGCCTCCCCGGCGGGGACGGCGAGGGGGAGGAGCGGTCGCACGGGCGCAGGCTACGTCCGGCGGGGTCGCGAGACCCGACTGCGTTGCGTGGTGGGTCTTCTGCGTTGGGTGAGACGTTGCAGGTCAGAGACGTTCTCGGGTTGCTCCGATCAGGTGCAAGGAGTTCGCTGATCCTTGATCGAGCGTGACCGCGCGGTGCCGGAGTGTCAGGATGACGGCGTCCGGGACGGCAGGGGACGGCTGGGGAGGTGCTGATGAGCGCAGGCGTGCGAGAACGTCGGCGGACGGCCAGCGTCCTGTTCGACGGTGTCGTGACGCTCGCGGCCCTCGCCACCGTGGTCGTCTCGGCGGTCCTCTTCGGGCAGGCCACCGACGGTGTGCAGTGGCGCGACCTCGCCCTGTGCATCGTCGTGGGGTTCCCGCTCATGCAGCTGCTGACGCGGTTCCCGTTCCAGATCAACACCAAGCACGCGGGCGTCGAGGTCCAGTTCGACGTCGGCGTCCTCGTGTTCCTGCTGTGCTTCGCCGAGCCCGCGACCGCGGCGCTGGCCTGGTGCCTGTGCGTCGTGCCGACCAACCTGCTGCAGCGCGAGCGCTGGGTGAGCCGCGTCTACAACGCGAGCATCGGGGTCCTGTTCCTGCCCGTGGCCGTCGTCGTGCTCGGTGCGTTCGGCGTGGCCGGCCGCGTCCCGGGCGCACCGCGCGAACTCGCGGTCGCCCTGAAGGGCCTGCCGGTCGAGATCGTGGCCGTGTTCACGGCGGTGGTCGCCGTCTTCGTGGTGGACGTGGTGGTCTCGGCGGTGTCCGTCGCGATCCAGGAGCGGACGAGCCTGCGCCGCGAACTGCTGCACACCGGAACCTGGCTGGCGGGTGGCACGAGCGTCGCCGTCGGTGGCCTCGGCTACCTGGGCGGCCTCGTCTACTACCGGCTCGAACCGTGGGTGGCCCTGCTCCTGGTGATCCCCATGATCGTCACGATGGTGGCGACCCGGGCGATGCGCGAGACCCGGGACGTCGCCCGGCGCAGCGAGGCCCTGTTCGAGGCGGCCACGGCCCTGCACACCCAGGGCCGGCGCGCCGACCTCGCCAGCGCCCTGCAGAAGCACGCGCGCATGGTCGCCGGGACCCCGGCCGCGATGGTGCGGTCCGTCGGGCCCGGGGAGGACGAGATCGGCGTGCCCGTCGTCGCCGGTGACGGCGTCGTCCTGTACGTCACCGCGCCCAAGCGCCGGGACCCGAGCCAACGCGCCTCGGACGAGAAGGCCCTGGAGGCGCTCGCCTCCGTCGGGGAGGCCGCCTTCTTCCGCGTCAGCGCCAGCGAGGAGATGCACGGCCTGGCCCGCCGCGACGTCGTCACCAGCCTGCCGAACCGGCTCCAGTTCGCCGAGCACCTCGCCGCCGAGCTCGAACGGGCCCGTGACGGCGGCCGGCTGGACCGCCTCGTCGTCCTCTACCTGGACCTGGACGGGTTCAAGGGCGTCAACGACCGGTTCGGGCACGAGGCGGGCGACGAACTCCTGCGCCTCGTCGGGGCCCGGCTGCGCGACACCGTGCGCGGCGGCAACACCGTGGCGCGGCTGGGCGGGGACGAGTTCGCCGTGCTGCTGCCCGACTGCCTCGACGTCGAGGGGCTGTGCCGGCGCGTGCTCGTCGCCCTGCGCGTCGAGGTCCGGATGCGCGGGCACGTGCTGCGGGTCCAGGGGTCCATCGGCCTGTCCCGCGCCCGTCCCGGCGACGACGTCGGGACGCTGCTGCGCAACGCGGACACCGCGATGTACCGGGCCAAGGCGACCGGCAAGAACCGCTGGGTGGAGTTCCGGCCGGAACTGCTGGAGGAGGAGATCGCGCGCCTGCAGGTGATCGAGGACCTGCAGCAGGCCCCCGCCGAGGCGTTCGTCGTGCACTACCAGCCGATCGTCGACCTGCAGCACGCCGGTTCCGGGGCCGTCGGCGCCCCGGTCGTCGGCCTCGAGGCCCTCGTGCGGTGGCGCCGCGACCGCGGCGGTGCCGTCGAACCGCTCGTCGGCCCCGACGAGTTCATCGGGCTCGCGGAACGCTCCGGGACGGTCGTCGGAATCGGCGACTCGGTGCTGCGCCAGGTGGCCCGGGACGCCCCGCAGATCCAGCGGCACGCCGGGCGCCGGCTGGACCTCATGGTGAACGTCTCGCCCGTGCAGCTGCGCCACCCCGACTTCACCGAACGCGTCGCGTCCGCGGTGCGCCAGACCGGAGCCAGCGGGTGCCGGTTGCACCTGGAGATGACCGAGTCCGTGATGATCGACGACGACACAGTCGACCGGTTGCGCGAACTCGCCGAGACCGGGGCCCAGCTGACGATCGACGACTTCGGGACGGGTTTCTCCTCCCTCGGCTACCTGCGCCACCGGCCGTTCTCGTCGTTCAAGATCGACCGCAGCTTCGTGCGCGACATCGCGACCGAACCCACCGCCCGCGCCCTCGTCGAGGGCATGGTGAAGATGGGTCAGGCCCTCGGGCTGACGATCGTCGCCGAGGGCGTCGAGCACGTCGAGCAGGCCGAGATCCTGCGCGAGATGGGCTGCCACCTCGCCCAGGGGCACCTGTACTGCCGGCCGCTGTCGGTCGAGGAGATCGAGGACGTGCTGTCGGCGCCGCTCGCGCCGAAGCTCACCGCCTGAGGGTTTCGAACCGCCGAACCCCGCCGAACTCCACCGCGACATCGCCGCGGCGCTGGACTTCCCCGGCTCCTACGGAGCCGACCTCGACGCACTCTCGGACTGCCTGTCCGACGTGGTGACGTACGACCACGGCGCGTCCGAGTCGGACACCGGCCTCGTCCTCTCGTTCACCGGGTACGCCGTCTTTCGCCGAGCGCTGGCCCGATCTCGCGCAGGCCGTGCTGGACGTCGACGCGGGCCAGATCCGGCGTTCCGGTCGCGGTGACACCGTGACCGCCGTTCCCGGCGGGGCCGGGACGCGCCTCAGAAGTACCAGGGGAACGGGGACCAGTCGGGTTCCCGCTTGCCCAGGAACGCGTCCCGGCCCTCGACGGCCTCGTCGGTCATGTAGGCCAGCCGCGTCGCCTCCCCGGCGAACACCTGCTGGCCGACCATCCCGTCGTCCACGGCGTTGAACGCGAACTTCAGCATCCGCTGCGCGGTGGGGGACTTGCCGTTGATCTCGGCCGCCCACTGCAGCGCCGTCGCCTCCAGTTCGGCGTGCGGGACGACCTCGTTGACCATGCCCATCTCGTGCGCCTGCTGCGCCGTGTACGGGCGGCCCAGGAAGAAGATCTCGCGGGCGAACTTCTGGCCCACCTGCCGGGCGAGGTAGGCCGAGCCGTAGCCCGCGTCGAAGGACCCGACGTCGGCGTCGGTCTGCTTGAACCGGGCGTGCTCGGCGCTGGCCAGCGTCAGGTCGGCGACCACGTGCAGGCTGTGCCCGCCGCCCGCGGCCCACCCGGGCACGACGGCGACGACGACCTTCGGCATGAACCGGATGAGCCGCTGGACCTCCAGGACGTGCAGCCGGCCGCCCTCGGCCTTCGTCCGGACCTCGTCGACGGTGTCCGACGTCTCGCCCTGCGCGTACTGGTACCCCGAACGGCCCCGGATGCGCTGGTCGCCCCCGGAGCAGAACGCCCAGCCGCCGTCCTTCGGGCTCGGCCCGTTCCCCGTCAGCAGCACGCACCCGACGTCCGGGGTGCGGCGCGCGTGGTCCAGCGTGCGGGCCAGCTCGTCGACCGTCGCGGGGCGGAACGCGTTGCGCACCTCGGGCCGGTCGAACGCGATCCGGACGGTCCCGCGGGCCGGGCCGTCGACGACGCTCCGGTGGTAGGTGATGTCCTGCAGGTCCTCGAACCCGGCCACCTCCGCCCACGCCGACGGGTCGAAGGTCTCGCTCACACCGGGAAGGGCCGACACGCTCCGAGCCTAGGACCCGGACCCGGCGGCACCCGTGCCGGTCCGCGCGCCATGCTGGGGCCCGTGCCCGACGCCCTGCCGGAGGTCCCGCCCCTCGAGCTCCCCGCCCTGGGGGAGCTGCTCGAGCGCGCCCACGTCGTCCGGCTCCCGCTGCACCGCCGTTTCCGCGGGATCCTCGAGCGCGAGGCCGTGCTGGTCGAGGGACCGGCCGGCTGGGGGGAGTTCGCGCCCTTCCTGGAGTACGGGCCGCAGGAGGCGTCGCGCTGGCTGGAGGCGGCGGTCGAGGCCGCTTGGCACGGCTTCCCCGCCCCGCGGCGCGACCGCGTCGAGGTCAACGCCACCGTCCCGGCCGTCCCGGCCCACGACGTCCCGGCCGTCCTCGCCGCCTTCCCCGGTTGCCGCACCGCGAAGGTGAAGGTCGCCGAGGCGGGGGCGGACTTCGCCACCCGGCTGCGCGAGGACGTCGCCCGCGTCGCCGCCGTCCGCGACGTCCTCGGCCCGACGGGCCGGGTCCGCGTGGACGCGAACGCGGGCTGGAGCGTGGACGAGGCCGAGCGTGCGCTCGGCGAGCTCGCGGTCGTCGGCCTGGAGTACGCCGAGCAGCCGTGCGCGACGCTGGAGGAGATGGCGCTGCTGCGCCGCCGCCTGGCCGCCGCCGGCACGGCCGTGCCCCTCGCCGCCGACGAGAGCGTCCGCAAGGCCGAGGACCCGTTGCGCGTCGCCGGGCTCGAGGCCGCGGACGTCGTCGTGGTGAAGGTCGCACCCCTGCGCGGGGTGCGGCCGGCGCTCGCGGTCGCGCAGGCGTGCGGGCTGCCCGTCGTCGTCTCCTCCGCGCTCGACACGAGCGTGGGCATCGCAGCCGGGACGGCCCTCGCCGCGGCGCTGCCGGAACTGCCGTTCGCGTGCGGCCTGGGGACGGCGGCCCTGCTGGCGGCCGACGTCACCGCCGCCCCGCTCCTGCCCGTGGACGGTGCTCTCCCGGTCGGTGCCGTCGCGGCGGATCCCGAGCTCCTGCACCGCTTCCGGGCCCCGGCGGACCGCATCGAGCACTGGCGGGACCGGGTGCGCGCGGCGCACGCCGTCCTGACGTCGGCGTCGGCGGCGGGCCGCTGACGTGGAGACGCCGGTGCCGGGGCCGGTGCGCGAGGTCCGCGTCGTGGTCGTCGACGACGAGTCCCTCGTCCGCTCGGGGCTGTCGATGATCCTGCAGGCCGAGGGCGACGTCCGCGTCGTCGGTGCCTGCTCCGGCGAGGACGCCGTGGCGCTCGTGGCCCGCGAGCGGCCCGACGTCGTGCTCCTCGACATCCGCATGCCCGTCGTGGACGGCCTGACGGTGCTGGCCGAGGTGCTGCGCGGCCCCGCGCCGCCCGCCGTGGCGATGCTGACGACCTTCGACAGCGACCAGCAGGTCGCGCAGGCCATGCGGGCCGGCGCCTCGGGGTTCCTGCTCAAGGACACCGACCCCTTCGGTCTCCTGCAGGCCGTGCGCACGCTCGCCGCGGGGGGCGTGGTGCTCTCGCCGCGGGCGGCGCGCACCCTGCTCAGCGAGCACGCGGAGACGAGCGGGGTGACCGCCGAGACGCTGCGCCGCCTGGCGACGCTGACCGCGCGGGAGCGCGACGTCCTGGGCCTGCTCGCCCAGGGCCTGTCCAACGCCGACATCGGCGCCGCGCTCGACCTCGGGGTCGGCACGGTCAAGGACCACGTCAGCTCCATCCTCGGCAAGCTCGCCGTCCGCAGCCGGATGCAGGCCGCGCTCGTCGCCCGGCAGGTCCCGCCGCCCGCGTGAGGGGCCCCGCCGGCACGGACCGGGACCGCGGTGGTGCACGACCGTCGTCCCGCGGGTGGAGGCACCCCCGCCATCGGAGGGGGGTGCGGGTCGCGGTGATCCCTTCCCCAGGCTGACGCGCCGCCACCCCCCTCTCGGGCACCGTTGAGGGGAACGGTCCGGGGTCCGGGCCGTCGGGGGACGTTCGGGGGAAGGCGGAGTCGTGAGCACGGACGTGCGCAGCGAGGTGCAGGTCGTGGAGCAGGGGCGCTCGGGGGACGCGCCGGAGGGTCGCTGGGTGGGCCGGGCGCGGTCGGCCGCAGCCCGGGTCGCGACGTGGGTCTTCCTGCTCTCGGGGGTGATGTCGCTGGCCATGGCCGTCCACGCGCCCCTGTCGGACGGCGCCCAGCGCGCGCGCCCGATCGTCGTCGACCTGGTCTTCGCCACGGCCTGGCCCAGCCTGGGGTACGGGACGGTCCTGCTGCTGCTGGCCCGGTCGCTGGGACAGCGCAAGCGGGCCGCCTGGTGGACGGCGGTGGTCGTGTCCGGGCTCAACGCCCTCTTCAACGTCCTGTGGGGCGCCCTCGACGAGGTCACGCTGCCGCTGGGTCTGCTGCTCGTGCAGCTGGCCGTCCTCGCCGTCCTGGCCCTGGCGCGTCCGCGGTTCACCGTGCTCCCGTCCCGGTTGGGGGTGCGCCAGGCCGTCCGCATCGGGGGCGGTGCGTTCGCGGCCTGGCTCGTCGTGGGCACCGTCGTCGTCCTGGCGACGCAGGAACGCGCGGGCGGGTTGTTCGAGCGGGTCTGGTACGCCGCGGCCGGCACGCTCGTCTCGGTCGACAGCTTCGTGATCTTCCCCGACGGGGTGGTCGTCCCGGGGTGGGTGGACGTCGCCCTCAACGCGGCCGGGACGGTCCTCGTCCTGCTCGTCACGTGGTTCCTGTTCCAGCCCGCCGCCGACCCGGCGGCCCTCGGCGCCGACGAGGACCGGCTGCGCCACCTGCTGGCCACCGAGGGCGAGGGTGACGCGCTCGGCTACTTCAACCTGCGCCGCGACAAGACGGCCGTCTTCGCCCCCAACGGGCGGGCCGCGGTCGTGCACCGCGTCGTCGGCGGGGTGAGCGTCGTCAGCGGTGACCCGGTCGGCAACATGACCTCGTGGCCCGCGGCCGTGGAGGCCTGGCGCCGCCAGCTGGCCGCGCACGCGTGGACCCCGGCCGTCGTCGGCACCTCCGAGGCGGGGGCCGCGGTCTACCACCGGGCCGGCCTGCAGGTCCTGGAGGTCGGGGACGAGGCCGTGATCGACACCGCGCAGTTCAGCCTGGAGGGCCGGGCGGTCCGCTCCCTGCGGCAGGCCGTCAACCGCGCCCGCCGCGGCGGGACGGAGGTCACCATCCGCCGCCAGGTGGACGTGCCGGCCAGCGAGCTCGAGGAGATCGCCGCCTGCGCGGCGACGTGGCGCGAGGGGCGCGAACGCGGCTTCTCGATGGCGTTGGGGCGCCTGGGCGACGCGGCGGATCCGCAGCTGCTCGTCGCGACCGCGCGGGCGGCCGGAGGGGAGCTGCTCGCGGTCCTGACGTTCGTCCCGTGGGGCGAGCACGGGGTCTCCCTGGACCTCATGCGCCGCCGGCCCGAGGCCCCGAACGGCACCGTCGAGCTCGTCGTCACCGACGTCGTCGCCTTCGCCCGCGAGCACGCGCTCGCGCGCATCTCGCTGAACTTCGCGGTGTTCCGGTCGGTCTTCGACCGCGGTTCGCGGTTGGGAGCGGGTCCCGTCCTGCGCCTGTGGTACCGGGTGCTCGTGGTGTTCTCCCGCGCCTGGCAGCTCGAGCAGCTGTACCGCAGCAACGCCAAGTACCAGCCGCGCTGGGTGCCGCGGTTCGTCTGCTTCGAGCGCACGGCCGACCTGCCGCGCATCGGGTTCGCCGTCGCGCGCGTCGAGCAGTTCCTGCCCGGGCGCCGGTCGTGACCGTCCTGTGGGCGCGGGCGCGCCCGCGGCTGCACGCCGTGCTGGCCGCCCTGGCCGCGGCCTTCGTCGTGGGCGGGGTGGCGCTGGCGGTGTCGCTGCGCCCGTCGGTCGCCGTCGTGGCCGCCGACGTCGCCTTCGTCGGGGTGCTCATGCTCGTGGCGGCCCACCCCCGACGGGACTGACCCCTCGCCCATCTGTCCCACCTGTACTACTGTTGGTGGGACAGATGGGAGGTGGCGACGTGGTGGGTACCCCGTTGATCGACCTGGACCCGACGTCCGAGGTCCCGATCTACCAGCAGATCCGCGACCGCGTCGTCGAGGCCATCGCCGCCGGCACCCTCCCCGTCGGGTCGGCCCTGCCGTCGGTGCGGGCGCTGGCCGGCGGGTTCGGCATCAACACGGCCACCGTCGCCAAGGCCTACGAGCGCCTGCGCGGCGAGGGCTTCCTGCGGACGACGAGCAAGTCCGGCTCCGTCGTCGCCCGCGGCCCGGGGGACCCGCCCTCGCCACCGCACGTCGTGGACGACTGGCGCGCCCGGGTGCACACCCTCCTCGCCGAGGGGCACGCCCACGGCGTCCCCGACGTCGTCGCCGTCTGCCGCGAGGTGCTGGCCGGCCTCGCCCCCGCCACCCGCGAGCCCGCCGAGGAGACCTCGTGAACCACGTCGGCACCACCGCGATCGGCGTCGGCGCCTGCCTGCTCGTCGGGCTGACGCTGCTCCTCCTCCCGTCGCTGTCCGCCCGCACCCTGCCCCTCGGGGTCTCCGTCCCGCGCGAGCGCGCCGACGCCCCCGTCGTCCGGCACGCCGTCCGGACCTACCGGACCGCCGTGGCCGTCCTGACGGTGGTCGCCGCGCTCGTCGCCGCGCTCGTGAGGTCCCCCGAGGGCGTCCTGCCCGTCACGTACGGGCTCCTGGCCCTGGGGTGCGCTGCCTTCGTGCTGTGCCGCAGGCCGATCCGGGCGGCCAAGACGTCCGAGGGGTGGTTCCGGGAGGTGCCGGTCCGCCTCACCGCGCCCTTGGGCGACGTGCCCCGCCCGCCGGTCGCCGTGCACTGGTACGTGCTGGCCGCCGCCCTCGTCCTGGCGACGGCGGCGTTCGGCTGGACCCGCTACGACACCCTGCCGGACCCCTTCCCGACGCACTGGGACGGCGACGGCCGGCCCGACGCGTTCGCGGCCCGCTCCGTCTGGAGCGCGTTCGGCCCGCTGCTCGTGGCCGTCGGTCTGACGGTCCTGCTCGCCGCCCTCGCCTCCCTCGTGCGCCGGACCCCGCTGCGTCCGCGCGCAGGGGACGCCGACCCCCTCGCCCGGCCGCTGGCGACCGAGCGCGCCGCCCAGTCGCTGCTGGGGGTCGTCGCCCTGCTCGGCGCGGGGCTGGTCTGCGCGGTGCTCCTCGACGGGTGGCTGCACCCCGAGCGCCTGCGCTGGGCGGGGTTCACGCTCGTCGTCTTCGGGGCCGCGCTCGCGGTCACCGTCCTCGTCACCGTCCTCGTCACCGCCGTCCGCAGCCGGGCGCAGGGCCCGGCGCCGGAAGCCGGTGCGGCGCAGGCCCCCGACGACGACCGCCTGTGGCGCGGCGGCCTGCTCTACGTCAACCGGGAGGACCCCGCCCTGCTGGTCCCCAAGCGCGTCGGGGTCGGCTGGACGCTCAACGTCGGGCACCCGGTCGGGCGCGCCCTGGCGATCGGGCTGCTCGTCCTCGTCGGGGCCGGTCTCGCCCTCGCCGTCGTGGGGACCACGCTCGGCTCGTGAGCGGTCAGGACGGCTGCGCGGCCCGCACGTAGTTCGTGATGCGGGCCGTGCACAACCGCCGGCCCTCCTCGTCGGAGATGACGACCTCGTGGCTGCAGAGCGTGCGACCCAGCGAGATCGCCGTCGCGACCCCCGTCACCAGGCCGGAGCGGACCGAGCGGTGGTGCGTGGCGTTGATGTCCGTGCCGAGCGCGAGCCCGCCGGGCCACACGTGCAGGTAGGCGCCGACCGAGCCCAGCGTCTCGGCCAGGGCGCAGCTCGCACCGCCGTGCAGGAACCCCGCGACCTGGGTGTTGCCCTCGACGGGCATCGTCGCGACGAGGCGCTCCGGGCTCATCTCCAGGAAGCGGATCCCGAGACGGTCCACGAGGGTGTCCGCGGCGAAGGTGGCGAGGATCTCGTCGATGGACGGCGCTGTTCCGGTCACCGCGGCAGGCTGCCACACGCTCGCAGGCGCACCATGGAGGGGTGAACCCCTCGACCGCCTTCGCGACGGTCCTCGTCGACGCCCTGGTCCGGCTCGGCCTGCGACACCTCGTCCTGAGCCCCGGGTCGCGCAGCGCGCCCCTGGCCTACGCGGCCGCCCGCGCCGCCGACGAGGGCCGGCTGCGGCTGCACGTGCGCATCGACGAGCGCAGCGCCGGGTTCCTCGCCCTCGGCCTGGCCCGCGCGGGGGAGCTCGTGGCGGTCGTCACGACGAGCGGCACCGCCGTCGCCAACCTGCACCCCGCCGTCCTGGAGGCCCACCACGCCGGCGTGCCGCTCGTCGTGCTGTCGGCGGACCGCCCGCACGAGCTGCGCGGGTCCGGGGCCAGCCAGACCGCGGACGCGCAGGCGCGCATGTTCCTGCCCTCGGTGCGCTACAGCGCCGACCTGCCCGCCCCGGTCGACCCGGCCGCGCAGGCCCCGGCGTGGCGCTCGGTCGTGTCCCGCGCGGTCGCCGCGGCCCGGGGGCTGCGCGGTGACGGGCCGGGTCCGGTGCACCTCGACGTGGGCTTCTCCGACCCGCTGACCCCCTCGCCCGACGTCCTGCCGGTCTCCACGACGGGGCTGACGGTCGTCGCCGAACCCGCTGCGCCGCAGCCGGTCGTGCTGGAGCGCGGCCCCAGGACCCTCGTCCTGGCCGGTGACGCCCCCGACCCCGCGACGGGCCGGGCCGCGCGCGAGCTGGCCGAGCACGCGGGCTGGCCGCTGCTGGCCGAACCCAGCTCGGGCGCCCGCGGCGGCGAGCGGGCCGTCGGGCCCTACCGCCTGCTGCTGGACGCCGACGACGGCCAGGGCCGCCTCGGGGACGTCGAGCGGGTCGTCCTCTTCGGCCACCCCACGCTGTCGCGGCCCGTGACCCGGCTGCTGGCGCGCGACGACGTCGAGCTCGTCGTCGTCAGCCCGGACGGCACCTGGCCCGACGCCGGGTTCCGCGCCGCCCGGGTCGTCCCGGCCGCCACCGTCACGAGGCGTCCGGAGGCCGGCGAGCAGGAGTTCGCCGCCCGCTGGGACCGCGCCGCGAAGCTGGCGGCCGACGCGGTGGACGCCGTCGTCGACGACGAGAGCGCGCTGGCGGGCCCCTGGGCGGCCCGCGAGGTCGTGCGCGCCTGCGCGGCCGACGGTTCGGTGCTCGTCGTGGCGGCCAGCAACGCCGTCCGCGACGTCGACCTCGCCGGCCACCCCCGCGGGGTCCGCACCGTCTCCAACCGCGGGCTCGCCGGCATCGACGGGACGCTGGCCACGGCCGAGGGCGTCGCGACGGTCCTCGGGCCCACCCGGCTGCTCGTCGGCGACCTCGCCTTCCTGCACGACGTCAACGCGTTCCTGCCGGTGCCGGGGGAGACGCGGCCCGATCTGACCGTCGTGCTCGTCAACGACGACGGCGGGGGCATCTTCGAGACGCTGGAGCACGCCGCGGTCGTGACCCGGCCCACGTTCGAGCGGGTCGTCGCCACGCCCCACGGCGTCGACGTCGCCGCCCTCTGCGCCGCCTACGGCGTCCCGCACGTGCGCCCCCGCACCCGCGCCGAGGCGGCCGCCGTCCTGGCGACCCCGCCGTCGGGTCTGCGCGTCGTGGAGCTGCTCACCGACCGCGCCGCGGTCCGCCCCCGCCTGGAGCGCATCACCGCCGCCGTCCGCGCGGCCGTCCTCGACGCCTGACGCCCTCGCCCGCCCCGCCCCCTTCTGCGTGGAAAACACACTTTCCGCCCCTGGGGGACCCCTCTGAGGGGCGGAAAGAGTGTTTTCCACGCGGGACTGGGCCGGGGTGTCCGGGATCACCGTCCGAGGCGGCCGACCCGGCCAGCGGGATCGTCCGCTGCTGCGAGACTGGTCGGGTGGTGACCCCGGACGTCTCGACGCAGCGCGAACTGGCCGACCTCAGCAAGCGACCGGCGCAGGTCGCGGGCATGTTCGACGACGTCGCCGAGAAGTACGACCGCACGAACGACGTCCTGTCCGGCGGTCAGGACCGGCTGTGGCGCCGGGCCGTCCTGCGGGCCGTCGACGCCCGGCCGGGGGAGACCGTGCTGGACCTCGCGGCCGGGACGGGCCGCTCCAGCGAGCCCTTCGCCGACCGCGGGGTGCGCGTCGTGCCGTGCGACTTCTCGGCCGGCATGGTCCACGCGGGCAAGCGCCGGCGTCCCGACCTGGGCTTCGTCGTGGGCGACGCGACGCGGCTGCCGTTCGGCGACGGGGTCTTCGACGCGGCGACGATCTCGTTCGGGCTGCGCAACGTCGTCGACCCGGACGCCGGGCTGCGGGAGATGGCGCGCGTCGTGCGGCCGGGTGGCCGGCTGGTGGTCTGCGAGTTCTCGACCATCCCGAACCCGTTGCTGCGCAAGGCGTACACGACGTACCTGCACCACGGGCTGCCGCGGGTGGCGCGGCTGGTGAGCTCGCACGGGGAGGCGTACAGCTACCTCGTCGACTCGATCGACGCGTGGCCGGACCAGGCCGAGCTGGCCCTGCGCATCGGCGAGGCCGGGTGGGAGCGCGTGGCGTGGCGCAACCTCTCCTTCGGCGTCGTGGCGATGCACCGGGCCGTGCGCGCAGCGGTCTGACGGACACGACTAGACTTCGTGAAAACTTTCACGAGCGGAGGGACCATGGAGACGCAGGACGCGGACGTGCTCGTCGTCGGGGCCGGGCCGGCCGGCTCGACGCTGGCGCGGCACCTCGCGGACGCCGGGCGTCGCGTCCTGGTGCTCGAGAAGTCCTCGTTCCCGCGCGAGAAGGTCTGCGGTGACGGCCTGACGCCGCGTGCCGTGCACGAGCTCGACCAGCTCGGTCTGCGCACCGACGTCTCCGACGGCTGGATCCGCAACAAGGGTCTGCGGCTCCTCGGCGGCGGCGTCCGGATGCAGGTCCCGTGGCCGGAGATCACCGACTTCCCCTCCTACGGGCTCGTCGCCACGCGCTCGAGCTTCGACCAGGCCCTCGTCGAGCACGCGCGCGCCGGGGGAGCGACCGTCGCCGAGCGCACGAGCGTCACCGGCCCCGTCCTGGACGAGCGCACCGGGCACGTCGTCGGCGTCACCGCGCGCCCCGTCGACGAGAAGGGCCGCAAGGCCGGCGAGGAGCGCACCTACCGTGCGCCCGTCGTCGTCGCGGCGGACGGGGTCGGCGGCCGCCTCGCCCTCTCGATGGGCCTGGCCAAGCGCGACGACCGCCCGCTCGGCATCGCCGTCCGCACGTACTTCACCAGCCCCCGTCACGACGACGACTGGATGGAAGCCTGGATGGAGCTGCGCGAGGGCGACAGCTCCACCGGCCCGCTGCTGCCCGGCTACGGCTGGGTCTTCGGCGTCGGCGACGGCACCTCGAACGTCGGCCTCGGCGTCCTGGACCCCGGGTCCGGCGACATCGACTACCGGGACCTGCTGCGGCGCTGGATGTCCGGGATGCCGGCGGAGTGGCGCTTCCGCGAGGAGGACCAGGTCGGCCCGATCCGCGGCGCCGCCCTGCCGATGGCCTTCAACCGCACCCCGCACTACACGCGCGGGCTCGTCCTCGTCGGCGACTGCGGCGGCATGGTCAACCCGTTCAACGGCGAGGGCATCGCCTACGCCATGCAGTCCGGGCGGATCGCGGCCGGCGCCGTCGACGACGCCCTGGCCGCGACCGACGAGCGCGCCCGCGAGCGCGCGCTGCAGTCCTACCCCGCCGCAGTTCGCGCGGACCTGGGTGGGTACTACACGCTGGGTCGTGTGTTCGTCTCCCTCATCGGCCACCCCGAGGTCATGCGCGTCGCGACCCGGTTCGGGCTGCCGCGCCCCGGCCTGATGAAGCTCGTGGTCAAGCTCCTGGCCAACCTGGCCGACCCGACGTCGAAGGACGCCACCGACCGCGTGGTCGTGGCGCTGAAGCGATTGGCCCCTGCCTCGTGAACCCGTCTGTGAACACGTCTCCCACCACCGCCGGGAAGACCTCCGGGCAGGCGCAGGGCGCGCTGCCGACGACGGACCCCGCCCTCGAGGACGCCCTCCGCGACGGCCTCGACGCGGTGGAGGTGCGGCTGCGGCACGCCGTCAGCACCACCGACCCGATCGCCGACGCCCCGGCCCGCCACCTGGTGGAGGCCGGCGGCAAGCGCGTGCGCCCCATGCTCACGCTCCTCGGCGCCCACCTTGCCGCCCCGGGCAGCGCGGTCGTGGCCGACGAGGTGCTCGAGGCGGCGGTCGTCTGCGAGCTGACGCACCTGGCCTCGCTCTACCACGACGATGTCATGGACTCCGCCCCCACCCGTCGCGGAGCGCCTGCGGCGCAACAGCTCTACGGCAACAACACGGCCATCCTCATCGGCGACCTGCTCTTCGCCCGCGCCTCCAACGTCGTCGCCGCGCTGGGCCCCGAGGCCGTCCTGCTGCAAGCCGCGACCTTCGAGCGGCTGTGCCTGGGCCAGCTGCACGAGACCGTCGGGCCGCGCCCCGACGAGGACCCCGTGCGGCACTACCTCGACGTGCTGAGCGACAAGACCGCCTCGCTCATCGCCACCGCCGGCCGCTTCGGCGCGCTGTTCGCCGGCGGCTCCGAGGACGTGGTGCAGGCGATGGTGCGCTACGGCGAGGACGTCGGCGTCGCCTTCCAGCTCGCCGACGACGTCCTGGACCTGGCCAGCGACACCGACGAGTCCGGCAAGCGGCCCGGGACCGACCTGCGCGAGGGCGTCCCGACGCTGCCCGTGCTGCTCGCCCGCCGCGCCGCCGCCGAGGGCGACGCGGACGCGCGCGCCGTCGTGGACCTCCTGGACTCCGGTCGCCTCGCCGACGACGACGTCCTCGCCGAGGCCGTCGCCGCCCTGCGGGCCCACCCCGTCACCGAGGCCGCCCGCGCCACCGCGCGCGAGTGGGCGCACCGCGCCGCCACCCACCTCGCCGCCCTGCCGCCGTCGCCCGCGCGCGAGGCGCTCGAGGTGTACGCCGCCACCGTCGCGGACCGCGTGGCCTGACGCTCCACGCGCCCCCTCGCCGGTCCGCCTCGAGCTCGCCGGACCCCGGCGGCGCAACCCACCGGTGTCACCCCGTGGGGTGACGTGTGGGTGTCCCGATGACGTCGTCCTGACGACCTCGCCCGAACACCCACAGCTGACTCCACGGCTCACCTCACGTGGTGACACCGATGGGTGTCCCCTCCACGCGCGAGCGCCGCCTCAGCCCTTCGGCCGCGCGACCATCCCGGAGACCCGCGCCACGACCCCGCGCGGCATCAGCCGCGCCACGACCCCGAGCGCGGTGAACAGCGGCCCGTCGACGACGCTCGGCCCGCCGGACTGCAGCGCACGCAGCGTCGTGGCGACGACGTCGTCGACGGTGCGGCGGGGCAGGCCGCTGTCGGACTCCTCCCCGGCCACCTCGAAGAACGGGGTGTCGGTGGGGCCGGGGCAGACGGCGAGGACGCGCACGCCCGTGCCGCGCTGCTCGGCCCACAGCGCCTCGGTGAACGACAGCACGAACGCCTTCGTCGCGGCGTACACGGCCAGCCCGGGGACCGGTTGCAGCGCAGCGACACTGGCGACGTTCACGACGACCCCGGAACGGCGCGCGACCATCGCGGGCAGGAAGCGGGTCGTCAGGTCGACGACGGCGGAGCAGTTCACGGGCACCTGGGCGACGAGCGCGTCGGCGTCCGCGCCGGCCACCGGACCGGCGACGCCGAAGCCGGCGTTGTTCACGAGCACGTCGACGTGCAGCCCCAGCGCCAGCACCCGCTCGTGCAGGTCGCGGCCCGCCCCGGGCGCGCCGAGGTCGGCGGGGGCGACGTGGACGGTCCGTCCGTGCGCCGCGCGCACCTGCGCGGCCAGCTCCTCCAGGGCGTCCGCCCGCCGCGCGACGAGGACGAGGTCGGCCCCGCGTTCGGCCAGGGCCCGTGCCAGCCCGGCCCCGATCCCCGACGACGCCCCGGTGACCAGGGCCGTGCGTCCGGCGTACGTCTGCGACTGGCTCATGCGGCTGAGCATGGTCCCCCCGGCTGGACGCCGGGTGGGCGGCCCCGCGGGCCCGGCTGGATTCCTACGAGTCTGCTGGTCGACACCTGTGGATCACCGGTGCGAGAGTGTGCGCGCCGTCGCAGGACGCGACGTGCCGCGGACGGCGACGACGCCGTGCGCGACGGACGACGGTTGCGAGGACCTTCGATGATGAGACCTCTCGCCCTGCTGGCCCTGGCAGCGGCCCCACTCGTGCTCACCGCGGCGGCGGTGCCCGCACAGGCGCAGGAGCTGCGGCCCGTGGGCCCGACGACCGCCGCCTTCACCCTCGACGCCGAGGTGCAGGACGGCGGCCAGCAAGTGGTGTCCCTGACGATCGACGTGCGGGGACTCGGCATCAACCCCAGGAGCCTGTCCGACGACGCCTTCAGCGTCCGTGCGAGCGGCACCAGCCCCGACCCCTCCGTCCCGGGCCCGGTGCTCGGCACCTTCGAGGACGTCGACCGTCCGGTCGCCGACGTCCGGCTGGAACCCGGCGGCCGGCTCGTCGTCGACCTCGAGGACGGTTTCGGCACACCGGGCGGCAGCACGCTCGGCTACTCCGTGGGGGCGGGCCGCAACGTCGAGCTGGACCTGGAGTACACGCTCACGCAGGTCAAGCCCCTCACCGCCCGCGGCGTCAGCGACTTCCGGTTCGCCGCCCTCGAGCAGTCGCGGCTGGTCGACGACGAGGTCGAGGCCTTCGCCCCCGGCGAGGCGAACGGCCTGGCCTACCGCCTGTTCTCCCCGAGGGAGCGCGGGCTGCGTCCGCTCGTCGTGTGGTTGCACGGCGGGGGAGAGGGCGGACGGGAGGGCTCCTACGACAACGACCTCGTGCTGCAGGCCAACCGCGGCGCCCTCGGATTCGCGACGCCGGAGGCCCAGGAGGTCTTCGGGGGGGCCTACGTCCTCGCGCCGCAGGCGCCCGACTTCTGGCTGAACGACCCCGCGCGCGGGTACTCCGCGCAGCTCAAGGGGCTCATCGACGAGGTGGTCGCGAGCCACCGCGTCGACACGAGCCGCATCTACGTCGTCGGGGCCTCCAACGGCGGGTACATGACGGCCCAGCTCACCGCCGACAACCCCGGCTTCTTCGCCGCCGACGTCCCCATCGCCGCGGTCCGCGAGTACGACGACGCGGTGGTGCTGACCGACGAGGAGCTGGCGGCGATGAGCAGCACGCCGACCTGGGTGGTCCACGCCGAGAACGACGAGACCGTGCCGTTCGAGCCCAACGGGAAGTACATCGCCGAGCACGTCGACGGCGCGCTGCTTTCCGCCTACCCGGACGTCACCTACGACGGCATCGCGTACGACGGCCACTGGTCGTGGATCTACGTGGGCCGCAACGACCCCACGACGCCGGACGGCACGCACGTCTGGCAGTGGATGGCCGCCCAGCGGCTGTAGGTCCGTCCGCCCCGGAACGGCGAACGGCCCCGCACCCGGGTGGGTGCGGGGCCGCTCGTCGCGTGGAGGCGTCAGACGCGGAAGCGGCCGACCAGGGCGTTGAGCTCGCCCGCCATGCGGTGCAGGTCGTCGGTGGCGGCGCGCGTGCCGGCGACGACGTCCGCGGTGGAGCGGGCCGAGCCGGTGATCCCGCGGATGCCCTCGGAGATGGACTCCGACCCGGCCGCGGCCTCGCCGACGGAGCGGCTCATCTCGGCGGTCGTCGCGGACTGCTCCTCGACGGCGGACGCGATGGTCGTCTGGTGGTTGCTGATCTCCCCGACGACCTCGGCGATGCTCTCGATGGCGCGCACGGCCTCGGCGGTGTCGGTCTGGATCGAGCTGACGCGGGCGGCGATGTCCTCGGTCGCCCGGGCCGTCTGCGCCGACAGCTCCTTGACCTCACCGGCGACGACGGCGAAGCCCTTGCCGGCCTCCCCGGCACGGGCGGCCTCGATGGTGGCGTTGAGCGCGAGGAGGTTGGTCTGCTCGGCGATGGCGGTGATGGCCTTGACGACGTCCCCGATCTGGGTCGAGCTCACGCCCAGGCGGGCGACGGTCTCCCCGGCGCGGCCGGCCAGGTCGTCCGCACGGGCGGCGACGGCGGTGGCCTCGGAGGCGCCGGAGGCGATGTCGCGGATCGCGGCCTGCATCTCCCCGGCCCCCATGGCGACGGTCGCGACGCTGGCGGCGACCGTGGCCGCGGTCTCGGCGGCGTCGGCGGCGACGGCCGCGGTCCGGCCGGCCGTCGAGCCGATGCGCTCGCTGTCGGCGGCCAGCTGCGTGGAGGCGGCGGCCAGCGAGGCCGACGACGACGCGATGGCGGACACGGTGCTGCGGACGCTGTCGCGGGCCCGCTCGAGCGAGGCGGCCATCTGGCCGACCTCGTCCCGGCTCTCGACGCGCGCGGCCACGGTGAGGTCGCCGGCGGCCATGGCCTCCAACGACTGCGAGACCTCGCTCAGCGGGCGGGTGATGGACCGCACGACGGCCAGGCCGAGCGCGGTGGCCAGGGTCAGCCCGAGCAGGAGCCCGCCGACGACGAGGTTGCGCGAGTGCGCCGACTCGTCGGCGGCGGCCTGCGCGTTGTCCCTGGCGGCCTTGTCCTCGGCAGCCTCGATGGCGTCCAGCGCGTCCGCCGCCTTGCTCACGAGGGGCTGGGCGACCGAGGAGTTCGCCGCGGCCCAGCCGGCGAGGTCGCCCTTGTCGGAAGCCGGCACCAGCTGGCTGTCGCGGGCCTGGCGCCACTGCGACCAGGTGTCGGTGAAGACCTTCCAGTTCGCCGCGTCGGCCTGCGGGGTCGCCGTGTACTTGGCCGCCCACGTGTCGAGCTCGGCGTCGCTGTCCTTGATCTTCTGCGCGACCGCCGCCTTGCCCTCCGCGTCGGGCGTCGCCGCGTGCTGGGCGACGAGCATGCGCGTCTTGAGCTCCTCCTGGTGCACGCGGCCGAGCGCGGTCAGCCCGACGACGCTGTCCTGGTAGAGGTCGTCGGAACGGACGGTGCCCTGGTGCAGGGCGGTCAGCGAACCCGCGCTCACGGCGACGGTCACGAGGCCCAGGGCGCCGAGCGCGCTGAGCACCTTCGTGCGGACGCTGCGGTCGGCCAGCAGGGACCGGGTGGGACGGGTGGAGCTGGCGGCGGTGCTCGACATCGAAGGCTCCCGGGGGGTCATCCACCGGCGACAGGACCGGTGCACTCACCCCTTCGGCGGTTCCACGGCCCGGCTTGAACGTCTCCGGTCACGAGTTCCGGGCCCGCGACGGCTGCACGCGCTTGGGCTCACCCGGCATCTTGGGGTAGTTCGGCGGGTAGGGCAGGTCCCCCAGACCCGCCTCGGCGTCGGCGTCGGCCAGGGCCAGGAACGGCTCCAGCGAGTGCGCCCGCTCGCCCCGGCCCGCCCACAGGTCACCGACCTCGGCGTACCGCGCGGGGAAGGTCGTCAGCGTGAAGTCGTCGGGGTCGAGGTCGTCGGCCAGCTCCTCCCAGCGCAGCGGCGCGGACACCGTGGCCCGCGCGGTCCGGCGCAGCGAGTAGGCGCTCGCGATCGTGCGGTCCCGCGCGTTCTGGTTGTAGTCGACGAACACCGTCTCGCCGCGCTCCTCCTTCCACCACGCCGAGGTGACCAGCCCGTCGGCCCGCCGCTCCACCTCGCGGGCCAGCGCGATCGCGGCGCGACGGACCTCCGTGAACGTCCACCGCGGCTCGATGGTCACGAACACGTGGATGCCCCGCCCGCCCGACGTCTTGACGAACCCCTCGCAGCCCAGCTCGGTCAGCAGGGGGCGCAGCACGTCCCGGGCCACGGTCCGCGCCTGCGCGAACCCCGTCCCGGGCTGGGGGTCGAGGTCGATGCGCAGCTCGTCGGGGTGGTCGACGTCGGGCGCCGTGCAGTGCCAGGGGTGGAACGTGATCGTCGCCTGCTGCGCGGCCCAGACGAGGGTGGCCGCGTTCGTGGGGCGAATCGCGTCGGCCGACCGGCCCGACGGGAACGTCACGTGCACGGTGTCGACGTGCTCGGGTGCGAACTTCGGGACGCGCTTCTGGTAGACCTCCTCGCCCTCCACGCCGTCGGGGAACCGCTGCAGGTAGGTCGGCCGGTCGCGCACGGCGGTCAGCAGCGCCGGGGCCACGAGCCGGTAGAACTCCACGACGTGCCGCTTCGTGCCGGCCTCGCCGAGCTCGGGGTAGTACGGCTTGTCCGGGGACGTCAGCCGCACGGGGGTGCCGTCGACGTCGAGTTCCTCGGCGGGCGGCTTGGGGCTCACCGGGACGCCCCGGACAGCACGTCGGCGAGGTCGTAGTCCGCGGGGACGTCGAGCTGGTCCAGCCGGCACTGCTCGGGCGTCTTGTCCGGCCGCCACCGCAGGAACCGCGGGTTGTGCCGGAACCGCCACCCCTCCAGCTGGTCGTACTCGACCTCGCAGACGAGTTCCTGCCGCACCGGGATCCAGGAGTTGTCCTCCCGCGCGTTCCACCGGTTCTTCTCGCCCTGCGCGGGTTCGTCCCCCGTGCGCAGCTGCGAGAGCTGCTCGAGCAGTTCCACCCGGCGCTTGGCGGTGAACGCGGCGGCCCCGCCGACGAACGCGACGCCGTCGTCGGTGTGCAGGCCCAGCAGCATCGACCCGATCCCCGGGGAACTCTTGTGCATCCGGTACCCGACGACGAAGCAGTCGGCCGTGCGCCGGTGCTTCACCTTCGTCATCACGCGTTCGGCCTGCCGGTAGGTCGCGTCCAGCGGTTTGGCGACGACACCGTCCAGTCCCGCGCCCTCGAACGTCGTGAACCACTCCGTCGCGAGGTCCGCGTCGTGCGTCGCCGTCGTGACGTGGGTGAGCGGCCCGCACCCCGCGAGCGCCTCGACGAGCCGTGCGCGGCGCTCCGCGGTGCTCAGTCCCGTCAGGTCCTCGTCGCCGAGGGCCAGCAGGTCGAACGCCACGAACTGCGCCGGAGTCTGCGCCGCCAGCTTGTCGATGCGGCTCTTGGCCGGGTGGATGCGCTGGGAGAGCAGTTCCCACGCCAGCCGCCCGCCGCCGGGCTGGGGGACGAACAACTCCCCGTCCACGACGCACCGCTGCGGCAGCTCGGCGCGGACGGCCGCCTCGACCTCGGGGAAGTACCGCGTCAGGGGTTTGGTGTTGCGCGAGCCGAGCACGACCTCGTCGCCGTCGCGGAACACGATGCAGCGGAAACCGTCCCACTTCGGTTCGTACAGCCACGCCGGTCCGTCGGCGGGCTGGGCGGGGACACCGGTGGCCGCCTTGGCCAGCATCGGCGAGACGGGCGGGTTCACCGGCAGGTCCATGTGGCTCACTCTGCCGCACCCGGTGCCGCTGCACGAGAGCGAGCGGGCAGGCCGTCCCGGGGGTCTGGTCTACTGCGGAGGGTGAGCCACAAGACCGTCGTCCTGGACGACGACCCGACCGGGACGCAGTCCGCGACGGGGGTCCGGGTGCTCCTGCGCTGGGACGCCCCGCACCCGCCCCTGGCCGACCTCCTCACGGACGCCCTGCGCGCGGCGGACGGCGTGTACGTGCAGACGAACTCCCGGGCCCTCGACGAGGCCGCCGCGGTCGAGCTCGTGACCGGCATCCGGGACGCCGCCCGCGAGGCCGGCCGGCGCCTGGGGACCGACGTGCGGTGCGTCCTGCGGGGCGACTCGACCCTGCGCGGGCACGTGTTCGCCGAGACGGACGTGTTCACCGGCCCCGACGACGTTGTCCTCTTCGTCCCGGCCTTCCCCGCCGGAGGCCGCACGACGGTCGACGGCGTGCACCTCGTCCGCAGCGGTGAGCAGGAGGTGCCGGCGGGGGAGACGGAGTACGCCGCCGACCCCGTCTTCGGCTTCCGCAGCTCCCGGCTCGCGGACTACGTGCGGGAGAAAGCCGACCGCACCCCCGTCGCCCTGGCCGGGGCCGACGAGCTCGCCCGCGCGCTCGACGACGCCCCCGCCGGCGCCGTCCTGCTGCCCGACGTCCGCGACGACGCCGACGTGCAGGCCCTCGCCGACGTCGTGCGCTCGTGGACGCCACCGGTGGGTCGCGACGTCGTGGTCCGCTGCGCCGCCCCCCTCGCCGCGGCGCTCGCGGGCGCGACGAGCACCGCGTTCCTCGACCGGCCCCTGCTGCCGGGCTCCCCGCGCGTCCTCGTGGTCTGCGGCTCGCACACCGACGGGGCCCGCGCCCAGCTCGAGGTGCTCGCGCAGCGGCACGGCCCCGCCCACGTGCTGCCGACCGCTGCGGCGCTCGAGGATCCCGTCGCGGCGGGGGAGGACCTCGCCGACCGCGCCCGCGCCGACCTCGCAGCCGGGCTCTCGGTCGTCGCCACCGAACGCGTCCGCTCGGGCGAGCACGGCACGCTCGACCACGGCGAGCGGGTCATGACGGCGCTCGTCACCGCCGTCCGGCGGCTCGTCCCCGACGCCGACGCCGTCGTCAGCAAGGGCGGCATCACCGCGGCCGAGGTCGCGCGGACGGGGATCGGCGCCGACGCCGCGCTCGTCGAAGGGCAGGTCGCGGCCGGGATCTCGGTCTGGCGGATGGACCTCGGCGGTCGCGACGTCCTGCAGGTCGTCGTCCCCGGCAACGTCGGCGGCCCCGACGCCATCGCCGACGCCGTCGCGGCGCTGGGCCGGTGACGGTGCGCAGACCCGTCCTCGTCCTGGCCGTGGTGGCCGCGGTCGTGGCGGCGGTGGCCAACGCGAACTTCCTGCTCGCCCCCGTCGTCGGGGCGCGGATCGACCTCGCCGTGGGCGTCATCAGCGAGCTGTCGGTGCCGTCGGAACCGGGGTCGGTGTGGTTCCGCCTGGGCGACGGGACGGCGGGCGTCCTCGCCGCCGCGCTCGGGGTCGTGCTGTGGCGCAGCGCGTTCCGGCACGCCCGCTTCCGGGCCCTGTGCCTGCTCGCGTTCGGCCTCGGCACGCTCGTCTCGGCCGTGGTGCCCGTGACCTGCGCGCCCTCGCTCGGTCCGTGCCCACCGTCCTCGGACACCGCCGAGCTCGTCCACGACGGGGTGTCCGTCCTCGCCACCACGGGCGCGGTGCTCGGGGGCGTCGAACTGGCCTGGCGCGCACGGGGAGTGCTCAAGGCGCTCGCCGTCCTCACCGCCCTCGTCTCCGCCGGCTGCGGGCTCTACGAGGTCGTGACGTTCTTCCAGGGCGGCAACGGCGGCGGCGGGAACTCCCAGCGCTGGCAGGTGCTGTCCGTCTCGGCGTGGCTGGTGCTGGAGGCGCTCAGCTGGGGACAGCGCGCGCGCACGACTCAGCCCGCGTCGAGGTAGCGCCCGGCGAAGGTGAGCCCGTACGGCAGCAGCTCCCGCGCCGTCGTCCACGTGTGGCCCCCGGGCACGTCCCGCCGCTCCAGCGGCCAGCCGCGCGCCGCGACGAGCCGGGCCAGCTCGTCGGTGCCGGCGCGTTCGGGGGCGCCGGTGCCCGTGCCGAGGAACACCGGCACCGGCGCGGGCACGACGACGGTCGGCAGGTACCGCGCGGGGGAGGCGGCGGCGAAGGCCGCGGCGGACAGCTCCCCGCGCACGGCCGGACCCGGGTCGCCGAACGGCTCGAGGGCGAGGAGCGGGCCCCACACGTCGCGGTGCCGCAGCCCCTGGTCCAGCGCGCAGAACCCCCCGGCGCTCTCGCCGCCGAGCAGGCGAGACGACGGCCGGGCCAGGGTGCGGAAGCGGCGGTCGACGCCCGGCACGAGGTCGCGGTAGAGGTACGTCTCCCACTGCGGTCCGCCGGGCAGGTCGAGGCACTCGGTGTCGCTGCCGGCGCCGAGCAGGTCGGGGTCCATGTCGGGTGTGACGACGAGGACCGGGGGCAGCAGGCGGGCGTCGGTGAGGGCGTCGACCGTCCGCGCGGCACCGCCCGCCGCGAACCAGTCCGTGGAACGTCCCGGGGAGCCCGGCAGGAGCACCACGACGGGGTACCGGCGGTCGGGGTGCTCGGCGTACCCGCGCGGCAGCTGGACGTGGACGGTCGTCGCGGCGACGTCGAGGTCGGGGGCCCCGAGCCGGAACGAGACCACGCGGCCCCCGGGCAGGTCGCCGGTCACGAGGAAGCGGGCCGCCTGCGCGGTCGGGACGTACCCCGTCAGCGCGTTCGCCGTCGTGGCCGCCACGACGACGGCCGCGACCACCGAGGCCAGGACCCACCGTCCGCGCGGACGCCGCCGCACCGACCGCACGAGGCAGGCGAGCAGCAGCAGACCGGCGCCGACGGCGAGGAGCGGGGAGTCCACCCAGGCCCCGGGCAGCCGGGTGGCGGCCAGGACCTCGGGTGTCACGTCTCCTCGGGGATCGCCGGCGACCCCGCGAGGACCACCGAGCAGCCCACGACGACGACGAGCGCCGCGACCGTCGGTACCCACCAGCCGGCCCGCACGACGTCCCCGAGCAGCGCGAACCCCGCGACCGCCGGCACGACGACCTCGACCGACCACAGCAGCGCCGTGGCGGGGCCGACGGGACCCTTCTCCAGCGCCGCGGCGTACCCGAGCGTGCCGGCGACCCCGGCGACGGCGACGGCCCACGCGACGGGTTCGGCGAGCACCCGCCAGGCGTCCGACCAGGCGTCGGGCAGGGTCACGGCCCGCGCGCCGAGGGCCGCGACGGAGTACCCGAGACCCGCCAGCACGGCGAACGCCGCGGAGCCGAGGCGGCGCAGCACGAGCACGGCGAGGAGGAGCAGCACCCCGGCGACGAGCAGCACGACCTGCAGGGGCGTCGCCACGGTGGGGGAGGGCTGCTCGGTCCCGGCGCCCCCGACGACCCCCAGGGCCGCGACGAGCGCGAGCACGGCCGCGGTGTCGCGGGGGCGCAACCGCGAGCCGAGGAACACCCGGGCCAGGACGACGGTCAGGGCGAGCGACCCCGCAAGCAGCGACTGCACCGCGAACGTCGGCAGCCGGCGCAGCGCCACGAGCGAGAGGAGCCAGGCGAGACCGTCGACCCCGAGGCCCGTGAGGTAGAGCGGGGACCGCGTCAGCGCGGCGGCCCCGGACCCCCCGCGCACCCCGACGGCCTGCAGGATCGACCCGGCCGCGTACCCGAGGGCGGCCAGGACGGCCGCCGCCAGCGCGAGCGCCACTCAGGACCCCGTGCCGGTGGCCGCGGGCCGCCGCCCGAGGAAGCGACCGACGACGGGCAGTTCGGCGACACCCTCGGCGTCGGCGATCGTGAACCCCTGCGCCGCAGCGAACTCCACGGAGTCCAGGACGACGTACCGCGGTCGCCACTCCGGGTCGTACTTGGCGTTGAACTTCCACAGCGACTCGATCTGCGCGCTCTTGGACAGGGCGTGCAGCGCGTGGCGGCCCAGGTCGGCGAACGTGCCCTCGCGCTCCCCGGCGACGACCTCGCGCAGCACCGCGAAGTTCAGGCCGAGGCCGCGCATCCCGTTCTCCGCCAGGTGCGCCGCGGTCGCGACGATGAGGGCGTCGGTCAGGCCGTTGGGGACGTCCTCGGCGGTCGAGCGGCGCATGACGTCGAGCGAGTAGCCCTGCACCAGGGGGGCCGGGACCCACTGGATGAAACCGGCCGGGCGGCCGTCCTCGAAGCGGGCGACGCTGACGAGCACGCCCTCGTCGGCGGGGTCGAACAGCCGGGACAGCGTCATCGAGTACCCGCGCTCGGCCTCGCCGTGCCGCGACTGCCCGGAGATCGACAGCAGCTCCTCCTTCACCTCGGCGGGCAGCGTCGCGCCGTCGTGGAAGGTCACCGTGATCCCGGCCTTGGTGACGCGGTTCACCGACCCGCGCAGGCTCTTCATCGACGAGCCCTTGAGGGAGAACTTCGAGCAGTCGAGCACGGCCTCGTCGCCGAGGTAGACCGGGCGCAGCCCGACCGCCTCGTAGGACGGGAGCCAGTCCGCCGACGCACCGACGACGGCCACCGACCACCCGGACCGCTCGACGTGCTCGAGGAAGTCCATGAGCAGGGCCCCGCGCCGCTCCTCGGGCCCGATGGGGTCGGGGGAGACCAGGCACACGCCGTTGCGGACGCTGTGCGCGACCACCCCCTCGCCCTCGGGGTAGGTGGCGAAGAAGAAGTCCTTGTCGTCGCGCAGGGCGAAGAAGTCGAGGGTGTCGCCGCCGTGTGCGGCGACGACGGCGCGGGCCCGCTCCCGCAGGGCGAGGCGCTGCTCGGCGCTCAACCGCGGGGCCCGGTGCGGGCTGAACAGCAGCCACGCCAGGACGACGAGCAGGGCCAGGCCGAGCGCCAGCAGCGAGGGGTTCAGCAGCGGCAGGAACACGTGGTCGGCGTTGCCGCGCAGCCGCGGCAGCGGGCGGCTCTCGTCGCCGATGAGCCGCTCGACGACGGCCGCCGTCGTCTCGCGCGGGTTGCGCTCCTCCCCGACGGCCACGACGAGCGCCGCGGACACCGCCAGGGTGACGACCGTCCCGACGACGACGACACGCACCGCCCGCCGGGCACGGGCCGGGCTCGGCAGCACCGGGAACGCCCGCGCGTTGGCGACGAGCCACACGAGCGCCACGACGTTGAGCGCGGCCTCCTCCACGTCGATGCCCTTGACGAGGTGCAGGACGACGGAGGCGCCCAGCAGCCCGATCGTCGTGCCCCACGCGAGCCGCTGTCCCCGCCGCAGCCCCCCGGCGAGCAGCAGCAGCGCGAGCGAGACGGGCACGAGGACCGTCTTGCTCAGCAGGGGCACGCCCAGCGGCAGCACCTCCAGCAGCGGGCCGAACCGCTCGCGGGCGGGCGGGGTGATCGCGGAGAGGATGCTGAGGACGGCCAGCACGGCCACGGCCCCGGCGCCGAGGCGACGGGTGCGGTCGCGACGGGCACGTCCGGCCAGGAGCGGGGGGAGCACGGACCTCAGTCTGCTGTCTCGGCCGCCCTCACCGCAGCGGCACAGGACGTCCCGAGGTCAGCCCGGGGGTTCCGGGACCCTGACCCGTCGCTGGTTCCGCAGGACGTCGGCCGTCAGCAGGACCAGCGCCGCCCAGACGAGCCCGAAGCCGATCCAGCGCGACGTCGGCATCGTCTCCCCGAGCAGCAGCGCCGCCACGAACTGCAGGACGGGCGTGACGTACTGGAGCATCCCGACGACCGTCAGCGGGACGCGGGCCGCCGCGGCCGCGAACAGGACGAGCGGCACGAGCGTCGTCGGGCCCGCCAGGACGAGCAGTGTCGTGTGCAGCGACCCCTCGCCGGCGAACGTCAGGCGGTCGCCGAGCACGGCGAGCGCGACGACGGCCGGCACGAGGAGGACACCCGTCTCGACCGTCAGCCCCGTCAGCGGGTCCACGCCCGCGCCCCGGCGGGCCAGCTGGTTCTTCAGCAGGCCGTACGTGCCGAAGGACACGGCCAGGGTCAGCGCCATCCACGGCAGCCGCCCCAGGTCCGCGGTGATGACGACGACCGCGGCGAGCCCCACCCCGACGGCCGCCCACTGCCCGGGCCGCAACCGTTCGCGCAGCACGAGGACGCCGAGCAGCACCGTCAGCAACGGGTTGACGAAGTACCCCAGCGACGCCTCCAGGACGTGACCGGTGACGACGGCGAGGCCGTACACGCCCCAGTTCACGGCGATCGCGAGCGCCGCCAGGGCCAGCAGCCCGCGCTGCGCGGGGTCGCGCAGGACGGCCAGGACGCGCGCCCACCGGCGCAGCACCGTGACGAGGACGACGGACAGGGCCAGGGAGAAGACGATCCGCCAGGCCAGCAGCTCGACGGCGCCGGCCGAGCGCAGCGCGTGGAAGTAGAAGGGGAACAGCCCCCACAGGACGTAGCAGGCGAGCCCCATCGACACCCCGGCCAGTCCCGGGGAGCCGGGGGAGCCCGTCGTCCCGTTGCGGGAGCCGTCCTGCCGGTGAACGATCCGTGTGTGCGCCGGGCGGGTTCCGCCCCTGTCGTCGTCCAGGTGGTCCACAGGAGCCATCGTGACGACGGTCGTGTCGGCGCGCGGCGTTAGGCTCACCTACGCACGTTCGCGCTCACCACCCCGCTCCGCGCTGGAGCACCGACCGAGAGGGACACCGAGACCTGTGACCGATTCGAACCGTCCGCTGCGCGTCGCCGTCGTCGGAGCCGGACCGGCCGGGATCTACGCCTCGGACATCCTCTCCAAGGCCGACCTGTCGGGCACCGGGTTCGACGGTGTCGGCATCGACCTCATCGAGCGGCTGCCCGCGCCCTTCGGCCTCGTCCGGTACGGCGTGGCGCCGGACCACCCGCGCATCAAGCAGATCATCGTCGCCCTCGAGAAGGTGCTGTCCCGCGGGGACATCCGCCTCCTGACGAACGTCGACTTCGGCACCGACGTCACGCTCGAGGACCTCCAGCGGTACTACGACGCGGTGGTCTTCTCGACGGGGTCCATCGAGGACGCGCGCCTGGAGATCCCCGGGGTGGACGCCCCGGAGAGCTACGGCGCAGCCGACTTCGTCTCCTGGTACGACGGCCACCCCGACTACCCGCGCACGTGGCCGCTGGACGCCGAGCGCGTCGCGGTCCTCGGCGCCGGCAACGTGGCCCTCGACGTGGCCCGCATCCTCGCCAAGCACGCCGACGACCTCCTCCCGACGGAGATCCCGGACAACGTCTACGAGGTGCTGAAGGCCTCGCCGGTCACGGACGTGCACGTCTTCGCCCGTCGCGGGCCCGCGCAGGTGAAGTTCTCGCCGCTGGAGCTGCGTGAACTCGGTCACGTCCCCGACGTCGACGTCCTCGTCGACCCGGAGGACTTCGACTTCGACGAGGGCTCCGAGCAGGCCATCGCCTCCTCCAACCAGACCCGGCAGGTCGTCAAGACGCTGACCGACTGGACGCTGAAGGAGGGCGAGTCGACCGCCTCGCGGCGCATCCACCTGCACTTCCTGCACGCCCCGGCCGAGGTCCTGACCGACGCGGGCGGCCACGTGAGCGGCCTGCGGACCGAGCGCACGCGCCTCGTGGGCGACGGCACGGTCGAGGGCACGGGCGACTTCCACGACTGGGACGTCCAGGCCGTCTACCGCGCGGTGGGCTACTTCGGCTCCCCGCTGCCGGGCGTGCCCTTCGACGCCCTCGCCGGCGTCATCGCCAACCACGAGGGCCGGGTCACCGACCCCGAGGGCGGGTCCCTGCCGGGCGTCTACTGCACCGGCTGGATCAAGCGCGGTCCGGTCGGCCTCATCGGCCACACGAAGTCGGACGCCTCCGAGACGGTCCGGCACCTGGTCTCCGACGCCGCGCAGCTGCCGCAGGCGAGCGAGCCGGACCCCCAGGCCGTGCTGGACTTCCTGCGCGGCAAGGGTGTGGAGGTCCTGACCTGGACCGAGTGGGAGACCCTCGACGCCTACGAGCGCTCGCTTGGGGAACCGCGCGGCCGCGAGCGCGTCAAGGTGGTCTCGCGCGAGGACATGATCGCGGCCTCGCGCCGCGCCGGGGCCGGGGAGGCCTGAGGTGCGGGTCGTCGTCTGCGTCAAGCACGTCCCCGACATCCAGCAGCCCCGCTCCCTGCGGTCCGACGGCCTGCTCGTGCGGGGCGGGGACGACGACACCCTCAACGAGCTGGACGAGGACGCGGTCGAGGCGGGGCTGCGGACGGCCGAGGCCGCCGGGTTCCCGGCTGAGGGCCACGACGTCACCGTCCTGACGGTCGGCCCGAGCGCTGCCGTGGAGTCCCTGCGCCGCGGGCTGGCGATGGGCGCGTCGACCGCCGTGCACGTGCACGACGACGCCGTGGCGGGGTCCGACGCCATCGCGACCGCGCGCGTCCTGGCCGCGGCGGTCGCCAAGCTGCACGCCGAGCAGCCCGTCGACGTCCTCGTGGCCGGGATGGCCGCCCTCGACGGGCTGACCTCGCTCGTGCCGGCGGCGCTGGCGGAGCTGCTCGGCTGGCCCCAGCTGACGCTCGCGGACCGCATCGAGGTGGCCGACGGGGTCGTGTCGGTGCGGCGTGAGACCTCCACCGACGTCGAGGAGCTCACGGCCCCGACGCCGGCTGTGCTGTCCGTGACCGACCAGGCGTTCCGCGCCCGCTTCCCGAACTTCAAGGGGATCATGGCTGCGCGCAAGAAGCCCGTGACCACGTGGACGTTGGCCGACCTGGACCTGGCGGAGTCCGCGGTGGGTCCGGCCGGCTCCGCCACGCGCGTCGTCCACGCCGTCGAACGCCCCGAGCGGCCCGACCGCGTCCTCGTCACCGGGGACGCCGAGACGGTGCCCGCCCTGGTGGACTACCTGTCGCAGAAGGGTTTCGCGTGAGCGAGCAGGAGAACCGCGCGGCCGGCCGGGTGGCCGTCCTCGTCGACCACCTCGACGGCGCCGTGCGCCCGACGGCGCTGGAGCTGCTGACCCTGGCCCGCGGTCTCGGCCTCGAGGTCCACGCCGTGTGGGTGGGGTACTCGGCCCCCAGCGCCGAGCTCGCCGCCCACGGCGCGGACGCCGTCCACGAGGTCGCGGTGGACGGTGCCGACGCGCAGCTGACGGCGTCCGTCGTCGACGCCCTGCAGACGGTCCTGCCCGCGATCGGCGACGTCGGGCTGCTCCTCGTCCCGTCCACGTTCGAGGGGCGCGAAGTGGCCGCCCGGCTCGCGGTCCGCACCGGCGCGGGTGTCGTCACGGGCGCCTCGGGCGTGGCCTTCGAGGACGGCCGCTGGACCGCGCACAAGTCCGTCCTGGCCGGTGCCTGGGACACGGCCTGCGCCGTCACCGGGCCGCTCGCCGTCGTCGCCGTCGCCCCGCACGCCGTGCAGGCGGTCGCGCAGGACGGTGCCGCGGAGCCGTCCGTCGTCCGGCACACGGCCGAGGCGTCGGCCGCGGCCCGGGCGGTGACCGTCGTCTCGCGCACGCGCCGTCCCACGAGCGAACGGCCCCCGCTGGCCGAGGCCGAGGTGGTCGTCGTGGGCGGCCGCGGCGTCGAGGGGGACTTCTCCGGCGTCGAGGAGCTCGCCGACGTGCTCGGCGGTGCCGTCGGTGCGACGCGCGTCGCCACGGACGAGGGCTGGATCGGGCACGAGGCGCAGGTCGGGCAGACGGGCGTCACGATCTCCCCGCGCCTGTACGTGGGGCTCGGCGTCTCCGGTGCCGTCCACCACAAGGGCGGGATGGCGGCGTCCGCGACGGTCGTCGCCGTGAACAGCGACCCCGACGCCCCGATCTTCGAGTTCGCCGACTACGGGATCGTCGGGGACCTCACCGAGGTCCTGCCGGCCCTCACCGCCGAACTCCGCCGCCGTCGCGGCTGACCCGGTCGTCGAGGCGGCCCCGCGCCCGGTTCCCGGGCGCGGGAGGGCCTCAGGCCGACGTCGGCGCGAAACCCTGCAGGTTCTCGCCCAGCCAGTCCAGGGCCTGCGGGACGAACCCGGCCCAGATGCTCGTGCGGTGCCCGCCCTGCTGCTGGGTCACCATCGTCACCTGCAGCGGCCCGTGCGCGGCCGCGGCCAGGGCCGACGTCGACGGCCAGGACAGCGAGTCGCTCTTGGAGGCCAAGGCCCACACGCGCACGGCGGGCGGGCTGACCTTGGCCAGGGTCACGAGGTCGAGCCGCTGCCCCGCGGGGCTGTTCAGCGCGAACGGCTTCCACGACCCGAAGTTCGGCCTGAAGTACCCGCCGAAGGAGATCGTCGCCCCGAACCGGTCCGGGTGCAGCATCGTCATCTGGTTGGCGCACCACGCGCCCATCGACAGGCCCATCGTCGCCCAGGAACTGGCCGTGCGGGCGGCCTGGTAGTGGCTCTCGACCCAGTCCGGGACGTCCTTCGACATCCACGTCTCCAGTTGCGGCTCACCGGGTCCGCCGTTCACGCACTCCGTGTCGCGGCCCGCGGGGATCTCCAGGTCGGGGAACACCAGGATGGGCGACACGATCTGCCGGCGGGCGACGGCGCCGTCGACCGAGGGCATGACGTCCATCGCCTCCAGCCACTGCTGCGGGGTTCCCGGGTAGCCGTGGAAGGCCTCGATGACGGGGTACCCGCCCGCCGGGGCGGGTGCCTTCCCGTACCCGGCGGGGAGCATGACGAGCACCGTCCCGGTGACGCCGGACGCCGGTCCGGGCACCTGCGCGCGGAACACGCGGCCGTCGTAGCCCGCGATCTGCTCGGCCTTCGGGTCGCTCACGGTCGTCGTGCCGCCGGTGCCCCCGCCGGACGTCGTCGTGGTCGTGGCGGACTGCGCGGACTGGATGCCGAGGAGGTCGTCCCAGTCGGAGTAGAGGCCGAACTTGGAGTTCACGACGAGGAACACGGCCACGAGGACGGTCAGGTTGACCGCGATGAGCGAGGCCGCCCGGCCCAGCAGCGCCAGCACCCCCCGCCGCGCCAGCAGCCTCCAGCCGACGACGATCGCGACCAGTGCCGCGCACGCCACCCCGATGGCCACCCACTGGGTGACCGGACTCGACAGACCCACCGTGGAACTCCCCCCGTACCTGCGAACGCCGGTGGGCGTTCCTCCCGATCATGGGGGAGTGAGGGACCGGGATGGCGCGTTCTCAGCGGATGTTCGGTGAACGTGTGGCGCGCTCGGAGGACAGGGCCGTGAGCACGGCGTCCGCGATGGCCCGCTGGCCCTTCGCGTTCGGGTGGTCCCCGTCGTCGGCCAGCAGCGGCGTGGGGTCCAGGCTCCCGTCGTCGCCGTGGAAGACCTGCCGCAGGCCCACGAACGTGACCCGGGCGCCCTTCGCGTCCACGGCGGCCTGCAGCTGGTCGTCGAAGGAGTCCGTCAGCTGGTCCTGCACGGCCTGTTCGGCGGGCGTGTACTCCTGGTCGGCGACCGCCCCGTCGAGCCCCACGGCCCAGTAGTCCAGGACGACGACCCGCGCCCCGGTGGGCACGATGCGGTCGACGGTGGCCGAGACCGTGGCGACGGCCTCGGCGGCGGCGCTGTCGACCTGCGCCTCGTCCGGCAGTGGGTCCGAGCCGTCGGCGAGGTCGGCCAGGTCGTTGGCGCCGGCCTCGAGCAGGACGACGTCGGTGGCGGAGAAGTCCGACAGGTCGTCCTCGACGGTGGCCGCGACGTCGTCGGACGTCGCGCCGTCCTCGGCGAGCTGCTCGAGCCCCACGCGCTGCCCGGGGGCCGCCAGGTCCGCCGCCACGAGGACGGGGAACGGCGAGCAGTCGCACTGGGCCCCCGTGGGGACGGAGTCGCCGAGGGAGACGACCCGCGTCGGGCGCAGGGGCCCCTCGGCACGCGCGCCGCCCGCGGCCGCGACCGTCTCCTCGGGCAGGGAGGCGGCCATGCTGCCCAGCAGGAGCAGCACGACGGCGCCGAAGCGGAGAGGTCTCACGCTCCGCACTGTGGCATCACCACCTGTGATCGACCCGTGAATCGGGGGAGGGACGGACCGGACCCGGCACCCTCGATGGTCGGCCCACCGGCCCCGTCGCGCCAGCCCGGGACCCCCCGACGGGGGCCACGGCGGCCGGGCGGCCGGACCCGCCACCCACCCGCCCGTGTTGCGGTACCCGGTGCGGGGTGGGGTACGTTCGCCGCAGCCATCCAGAGCGACCGAGAGACCTGGCTCGTCGACGTCGCAGCAACCATCCCGTCCCCGACGTGGGGCGGGACAGGTGCTTCCGCCAGGACCGATGGGAGATCTCGTGAGCGCCCTGCAGTCCCCCGACGTCCGCACCCGCCCGGCGGCCCGCACGGCCCGCCGTCGTGCGGCCCTCGGCAGCTTCGTCGGCACCACGATCGAGTGGTACGACTACTACCTCTACGGGACGGCGGCGGCGATCGTGCTCGGCCCGCTGTTCTTCCCCGACGTGGGCGGGGCCGTCGGTGTCGTCGCGGCGTTCGCCACCTACGCCGTCGGCTTCCTGGCCCGCCCGCTCGGCGGGGCCGTCGCCGGGCACGTCGGCGACCGGGTGGGCCGCAAGGCCGTCCTCGTCGCCTCCCTCCTCGTCATGGGCGTCTCCACGACCGCCGTCGGCCTGCTGCCGACGCACGCCCAGATCGGCGTCTGGGCTCCGGTCCTGCTCGTGCTGTGCCGTCTGCTGCAGGGGTTCTCGGCGGGCGGGGAGTGGGGCGGGGCCGTCCTGCTGGCCGTCGAGCACGCCCCCACGGGACGGCGCGGGTTGTTCGGTGCGATCCCGCAGACGGGCTCGGCCGCGGGCATGGTGCTGGCCAGCGGCGGGTTCTGGCTGACCCGCTCCCTCACCGACGACGACGCGTTCCTGGCCTGGGGGTGGCGGCTGCCGTTCCTGGCCAGCGCCGTCCTCGTCGTGGTCGGCCTGCTCATCCGGCTCAAGGTCACCGAGTCGCCCACCTTCGCCGCGGTCCGCGACGCCGAGGCGACCGCCCGCCGCCCGGTGGCGGAGGTCCTGCGCACCAACCGCCGCGGCGTCCTCGTCACGACCGGGATGCGGCTGGGGCAGAACGGGTCCTACGTCCTCTACACCGTCTTCGCGCTCAGCTACCTCGGCAGCGAGGTGCGTGCGGACGGGGCGGACGTGGGGTTGCTCGCGGTGCTCGTCGCGTCGGTGCTGAGCCTGGCGACGACCCCGTTCTGGGGGTGGTTGTCCGACCGCGTCGGCCGCCGCCCCGTCTACCTGGCCGGGTCGGTGCTGACGGCTGTGTTCTCCGTCCCCGCGTTCCTGCTGTTCGACACGGGGTCCACGGCCCTCGTCGTCGGGGCGGTCGTCGTCGCCGTCAACCTCGGCCACGACAGCCAGTACGGCGCCCAGGGCGCGTTCTTCGCCGAGCAGTTCGACGACCGGACGCGCTACAGCGGCGCGTCCCTGGGGTACTCGATCGGGGCCGTCCTGGGTGGGGGCCTGACCCCGCTCGTCGCAGCGTCGCTGCTGGCCGCCGGCGGGGGTTCGCCCTGGCTCGTCGCCGGCTACCTGACGTTCCTGGCGGTCCTCACGACCGTCGCCGCCGCCTGCACGCGCGAGACCGCGCACGAGCCCCTGGAGGGTCCCACCCCGTGAAACCGCTGCGCCTCAACGCCTTCGCCATGGCCTGCGTCGGGCACCAGGCCGCCGGCCTGTGGAGCCGGCCGGAGGACCGCAGCGCCGACTACCGCACGCTGCGGCACTGGACCGACCTCGCCCGGTTGCTCGAGCGCGGCGGCTTCGACGCGCTGTTCCTCGCCGACGTCCTCGGCACCTACGACGTGTACGGCGGGTCCCGCGATGCCGCCGTCCGCGCCGCGGCGCAGGTCCCCGTGAACGACCCCCTCGCGGCGGTGTCGGCGATGGCGGCGGTCACCGAGAACCTCGGGTTCGGCCTCACCGTCACGACGACGTACGAGCAGCCGTACTCCCTCGCTCGCCGGCTCACGACGCTCGACCACCTCACCGAGGGCCGGATCGCCTGGAACGTCGTCACGGGGTACCTCGACTCCGCCGCCCGCAACCTCGGGTTCACCGCCCAGGTCGCCCACGACGAGCGCTACGACGTCGCCGAGGAGTACCTCGAGGTCTGCTACAAGCTCTGGGAGGGGTCCTGGGAGGACGGCGCCGTCGTCCGCGACGCGGCCCGCGGCGTCTACGCGGACCCGGCGAAGGTGCACGACATCGCCCACCACGGCCGGTACTTCGACGTGCCCGGCGCGTTCCTGTGCGAACCCTCCCCGCAGCGCACGCCCGTCGTGTTCCAGGCCGGTTCCTCCCCGCGCGGGCAGGAGTTCGCGGCCCGCCACGCCGAGTGCGTCTTCGTCATCGCCCCGACCGCCGCGATCGCCCACCGCTCGGTGGACTCGCTGCGCCGCAAGGTGGAGGAGGCCGGGCGTGACCCCCGGTCCGTCGCCGTGTACGCGGGCCTGACCCCCGTCGTGCGCAGTTCCGACGCCGAGGCCCACGCCCTGCTGGCCGACCTGCGCGAGCACGCCAGCCGGGAGGGCGCGCTCGCCCTGTTCGGCGGCTGGACCGGCGTCGACCTCGCCGGGGCCGCGCCGGGGGACCGGCTGCAGCACGTCACGACCGACGCGAACCGCTCGGCGCTGCGCAGCTTCACCGACGACCCCGACCGGGACTGGACCGTCGACGACCTCGCGCAGTTCGTCGCGGTGGGCGGACGCGGCCCGGTGCTCGCGGGCTCGCCGCAGACCGTCGCCGACGAGCTGGAGGCCTTCGCCGAGGAGGCCGACGTCGACGGGTTCAACCTCATGTACGCGACCATGCCCGGCACCTTCGCCGACGTCGTCGACCACCTCGTGCCCGAGCTCGCCCGTCGCGGCCGGACGGCGCCGCCTCCACCGCCCGGGACGACGCTGCGCGAACGCCTCGGCACCGGCGACGGCCCGCGCCTCGCGGCCGCCCACGCCGGAGCCGGGTACCGCCGCCCCTGACGGGCTCCCCGTCAGGCGGTGTCGCGCACCGCGAGCACCGCGCAGTCGTCCTCGGAGTTCGCCACGTGCGCGGTGACGAGCTCGCCGAGCAGCGTCTCCAGCGGTTCGGTGTGGGTGCGCTCCAGGCTCGAGCGCAGCACGAGGATCCCGTCCCCGACGTCGCGGCCGCGGCGCTCCACGAGCCCGTCGGTGTAGAGGACGAGCGTCGCGCCGGCCGGCCACTCCCGGACGTGGTCGTGCCGGGGCCGCCCGGGCGCCACGCCCAGGGGGAGGTCCGGGTCGGCGAGCAGCACGGTGCTGTGCCCCTGCGCGTCGACGAGCAGCGGCGGGGGGTGCCCGGCCGTCGTCCAGTGCACCTGCCGCCCCGGCCCGGGCGGGTCCAGCCGCACGACGGCCATGGTCGCCAGCGTCAGGTCGCCGAGGGCGTCGAGCACGTGGTCGAGCCGGTGGACCAGCGCCGCCGGGTGCTCCTCGGGGTGGTCGACGGCGAGCGCCCGGAACATCGACCGCACCCGGCCCATGCGGGCGGCGGCCTCGATGTCGTGCCCGGCGACGTCACCGATGAGCAGCAGCACCCCGCCGTCCGGCAGGGCGATCGCGTCGTACCAGTCGCCGCCGACCTGCTCGTCCGTGGGTGACCACGGCAGGTAGCGGCTGGCCAGCTGCAGACCGGGCAGCGCGGGCAGCTCCGGCAGCATCGCGGCCTGCAGGGTGTGGGCGACGTCCCGGCGCTCGCGGTAGAGCTGCGCGCGGCGGGCGGCCTGGGCGGTGGCGTCGGCGACGGCCGTCACCAGGACGGCCTCGTCCTCGCGCAGGCTCCGCTCGACGTCCCAGGCGATGGTGAGGGCACCGATCCGGAAGCCCCCGGAGATCAGCAGCGGCAGCACGACCCCGGAGCGCAACCCGGTGCGCCGGTAGGTGTCCGCCGCGTCGGGGAAGGCCTCCAGCAGCTGGTCCAGCCGGTGGAACACCAGGGGCTTGCCGGTGCGGGCGACGCGGTGGGCGGGGGAGTCGACGTCCAGCGGGAGCCGCAGCCAGCGCTGCTCGGTGTCGTCGTCGAGCTGCCCCAGCGCGGGGGTCGTGAGGAACGGGCCCTCGATCATCGACACCGTCGTGTAGCTGGCGTCGAGGTCCTGGCGCATGAGGTCGCGGACGGCCAGGGCCACGTCCTCGACGCTGTCCGTGGCGGCCAGCGCGGTCGCCAGCCCGAGGAGGGTCGCGTCGCGACGGCCGGTCTGGTTCCTGGTCGAGGACGTCGTCGTCCGCGTCCCGCTCGCCTCCACCCGCGCCGTCCCGCCCCCCGCTGAGTCCTGCGCGCCGCCTCGGCGCCGCCTGAGAGTCACTCACAGTCCGGTGCCGTCACGCAACCACTGGATGGGCCGACCCGGTCCTACAGTCGGCGCGTGCCTCTCACCCTCGAGCAGGTCCTCGCCCTCGGTGCGACCTGCGCCGTGATCATCCTCGTCCCCGGCCCGAGCGTGCTGTTCATCGTGGGACGTGCGCTCGCGCACGGCCGGTCGACGGCGCTGCTGAGCGTCCTCGGCAACTCCCTCGGCAGCCTGCTCGCGGCGCTCGTCATCGCGGTCGGTCTGGGCCCCGTGCTGCAGCGGTGGGACGTCGTGCTGGAGGTCGTGAGGATCGCGGGCGCCGCCTACCTCGTGTGGCTGGGCGTGCAGGCCCTGCGCGGGGCCCGGCACGCCGGTCCCGCGCCCGCCACCGCCCCCGGCGGTGCGCCCGTGGCCGCCCGGCCGCAGCGCGCGCTGCGCGACGGTGTGGTCGTCGGGGTCAGCAACCCCAAGGTGTTCGTCATGTTCGCGGCCGTCCTGCCGCAGTTCGTCGAGCCGGCGGCGGGCTCGGTCCCGCTGCAGATGGCCCTGCTGAGCCTCGTCCCGGTCCTCATCGGGCTCGTCTGCGACAGCGGGTGGGGCCTGGCGGCCGCGCGCGTGCGGACGGCGTTCGTCGGGCGGCCGTCGCGGTTGCGGACGGTCACGCGGGTCGGGGGAGTCTCGATGATCGGTCTCGGCGTCGTGACCGCCGTGACCGGCCGCCACCGCTGACCCCCGACCACCACCCTGCGGAACGCGCGGGCGGGGTGCGGCGTTCAGCCTGACGAGACTCACCCGGGGGAAGGGACGGCATGCACCGGCACCACAACGGCGTCAAGACGGCCGTGCTCTTCGGCGCGATCTGGGCCGTGCTGCTGCTCATCGGGGGTCTGCTGGCGTCCTCCTTCCGCGCGCCGGTGATCCTGCTGGTCTTCGTCCTCATCGGGGTCGGGACCTCGGCCTACGGCTACTGGAACTCCGCGACGCTCGCCCTGCGCGCCATGCGCGCGCGGCCGGTCTCGGAGGCCGAGCAGCCGGCGACGTACCACATCGTGCGCGAGCTGTCGACGACGGCTCGGCAGCCGATGCCCCGCCTGTACGTCTCGCCGACCATGGCCCCCAACGCCTTCGCGACGGGACGCAACCCCGAGAACGCAGCGGTCTGCTGCACCGAGGGCATCCTGCAGATGCTGGACGAGCGCGAGCTGCGCGGCGTCCTGGGCCACGAGCTCATGCACGTCTACAACCGCGACATCCTCACGAGCTCGGTCGCGGGTGCCCTCGCCGGGATCATCACCTCGGTCGCGCAGTTCGGGCTGTTCTTCGGCTCGATGCTCGGCGGCGGCCGCGACGAGGACCGGCCGAACCCCCTGGCGATGCTGCTGCTCTCGCTCATGGCCCCGCTGGCCGCCACCGTCATCCAGCTCGCCATCTCCCGCACGCGCGAGTACGACGCGGACGAGGACGGCGCCAAGCTGACGGGGGACCCGCTGGCCCTCGCCTCGGCGCTGCGCAAGCTCGAGCTCGGCACCCGCCAGCTGCCGCTGCCGCCCGAGCGCGAGCTCGTGAACTCCAGTCACATGATGATCGCGAACCCGTTCCGCGGGCAGGGGGTGGCGAAGCTCTTCGCCACCCACCCGCCCATGGCCGAGCGCATCGCCCGGCTCGAGGCCCTCGCCGGCTACCGCCGCTGAGCGCTCAGCCCAGCCGGCTCTCCAGCCACGTCCGGAACAGCGGGACGATCGGCCCGCCCGGGTCCTTGCCCGCCACGTGGTTCGCGCCGGGGACGAGCTGCTCCTCGACGGTGTCGCCGGCCGCCCGGACGGTGTCGCAGAAGAACTCCGTCTGCGACACCGGGACGACCTCGTCGGAGGTGCCCGCACCGGCCCACAGCGGCATCCCGTACGGCGCGCGCCGCGAGGGGTCGCCGATCGTGAAGCGGTCGGGGACGTCGGTGGGGGAGCCGCCGAACAGCCCGGCGACGTTGGCGTCCTCGCCGTAGGCGACCGAGGGGTGCAGGACGCCGGACAGCGACGCGGCGAGCGCCGGGACGACCCGCGGGTCCGCGCCCGGAGCGCCCTGCGGCAGTCCGCGGCGGGCGGCCGCCCACATCGCCAGGTGGCCGCCGGCGGAGTGCCCGACGAGGCAGATCCGGTCCTGCGGCAGCGAGAACTGCGTGGCCGCGACGGTCGCGAGGTCGACGGCCGTGGCGGTGTCCGTGAACGTCGAGGGCCAGCCGCCGCCGTCCCCGTACCCCCGGTAGTCGACGTTGAGGACGGGGTACCCGCGCCCGACCATGTCGCCGACGAGGTCGTTGATGTCCCGCCGGTCGTAGCCCGCCTCCCAGCCGCCGCCGTGCACGACGACGAGCAGGACGTCCCGCCGCTCGCCCGTGGGCAGCCAGAGGTCGGAGACCTGCCGGTAGTGCTCGCCGTAGCGGTAGACCGTCCGCTGGGTCGAGCTGAGCCCGTTCGGGACGAACGAGGGGTCGGTGTCGGCGTCCGGGGTGCCGGTCGCGGTGGGGGACGGTGTGCTCGTCGTGGGCGCCGGAGCCGACGAGGTCGTCGCCGGCTCCGGGTCCCCGCCGTCCGAGCAGCCGGCCAGCACGCCACCGGTCAGGGCCAGGCCGAGCAACGCGCGGCGGTCGATCCCGGCGCCGGGCCGGGGGTGCGTGGTCACGTCAGCGGTAGTTGACGAACTGGAGCGCGACGTCGAGGTCGGCACCCTTGAGCAGCGCGATGACCGCCTGCAGGTCGTCGCGGTCCTTGGAGCTGACCCGCATCTCGTCGCCGGTGATCTGCGACTTCACGCCCTTGGGGCCCTCGTCGCGGATGATCTTGCCGATCTTCTTGGCGACGTCCTGGGCCAGCCCCTCCTTGAGGGTGGCGGTGATCCGGTACTCCTTGCCGGAGGGCACCGGCTCGGACGTGTCGAGCGCCTTGAGCGACACCCCGCGCTTGATGAGCTTGGTCTGCAGCACGTCGAGCACCGCGTTCACCCGGTCCTCGGAGTTGGCGACCATGAGGATCGACTCCCCGCTCCACCGGACGTCGGCCCCCACACCCTTGAAGTCGTAGCGCTGGGCGATCTCCTTGGCGGCCTGGTTGAGGGCGTTGTCGACCTCCTGGCGGTCGATCTTGCTGACGACGTCGAACGACGACTCGCTGGCCACGACGGGGGTCCTCCTGGTGCGGTTCGGGATCTCGGTTTCCGAGCAGGGCCTCGGGCTTGCTATCGTCTCACCCGTCACCAGCTCGCTGGTGGCACTGGCGGGTTGCCCGAGCGGCCAAAGGGAGCGGATTGTAAATCCGCCGGCGTAGCCTACGTTGGTTCGAATCCATCACCCGCCACGTCGCGAGTCGCGACCCGGTGCTCCGCGCGGAGCACCGGGTCGCGCCGTGTAAGGTCGTCACCGGCCGCGCACGCGGCAGCACGGCCAGCAACACGCACGACCTGCACAGCACCGCCCCGATAGCTCAGTGGTAGAGCACTTCCTTGGTAAGGAAGAGGTCTCGAGTTCAATCCTCGATCGGGGCTCGCAGCCGGCGGCCTCCGCCGGACGCACGGCGGGGTAGCTCAGTTGGTAGAGCAAGCGGCTCATAATCGCTGTGTCGCCGGTTCAAGTCCGGCCCTCGCTACAGCCCACGACGCGCTCCGAGCGGTCACCGATCCGGTGGCCGCTCGTCGCGCGTCCGGGCGGCGTGCGCGCATCGCGTACCCTGGTAGGCAGTTCGGCGGAGCAGTCCTGGACACCGCCCGCAGTTGACGACACGCAGTCGCAGAGACCGAGGAAGAGGCACCCGCCGTGGCCAAGACCACCGACGTCCGCCCGAAGATCACCATGGCTTGCACCGAGTGCAAGGAGCGGAACTACATCACCAAGAAGAACCGTCGGAACGACCCCGACCGTCTCGACCTGGCGAAGTTCTGCCCGCGCTGCGGCAAGAAGACCACGCACCGCGAGACCCGCTGACCCTCTCGTCCCGACCGGGGAGCCGCACCGCCGTGACCGTCACCGTCGACGAGTCCTTCGCGGGGCGCGTCTACCCGTCCACCGGAACGACCCTGGTGACCGCCGACACGGTCCGGGCCTTCGCCCGGGCCGTGCGGGCGGCCCACCCCAGCCACCACGACGCCGACGCGGCCCGTGCGGCCGGCCACGCCGACGTGGTCGCGCCCCCGACGTTCGCCGTCACCCTCGCCCAGGCCGCCGAGCAGCAGTTCGTCGCCGACCCGGCCGCGGGCATCGACTTCTCCCGCGTCGTCCACGGCGAGGAGCAGTTCACCCACCACCGCCCGATCGTGGCGGGCGACGAGGTCGCCGCCGAGCTCCACGTCGACCGCGTCCGCGTCGTGCGCGGCAACGCCATGGTCACCACGCGCGTCGAGCTCTCCCGCGCGGACGGCACCGCGCTGTCGACGGTCGTCTCGATGCTCGTCGTGCGCGCCCCCGAGCCCGCGACCCCCACGGAGGCCCCCGCGTGAACGCCGACGTGCGCCTCGAGGTCGGCACGGAGCTGCCGACCGCTCGGTACGAGCTCTCCCGCGATGACCTGCGTGCCTACGCGGAGGCCTCCGGGGACCGCAACCCGATCCACCTCGACGAGGTGACCGCCCGCTCGGTCGGGCTGCCCGACGTCATCGCCCACGGGATGCTGACGATGGGCCTGGCCGGCACCGTCGTCGCCGACTGGGTGGGCGACCCGGCCCGCGTCCTGTCGTACGGCACGAAGTTCACCGCCCCCGTCGTCGTCCCGGCCGACGCGCCGGCCGTCGTCGAGGTGGCCGGGACGGTCGTCGCCCTCGACGAGGCCGCCGGCACCGCCGAGGTCGACCTCGTCGTCACGAGCGCCGGGGCGAAGGTCCTGACGCGCGCCCGAGCGGTCGTCGCCCTCTCGTGAGCTCCCCGCTCGTGCCCGCCGCCGCGGCGCTGCGGGCGCGGACGGCGGTCTACGCCGCGTTCGTGCTCAACGGCGCCTTCATGTCCGCGTGGGTCTCCCGCATCCCCTCGGTCCGCGACACCCTCGGCCTGTCCAACAGCGGGATGAGCGTCCTGCTGCTGGCCCTGTCGGCCGGTTCGGTCATCGCGATGCCCCTCGCGGGTGCGGTCGTGCTGCGCATCGGCCCGGCGCGGACGGTCTTCCTCGGCTCGGTGGCCGTCGCGACCGGCCTGGCCGTTGTCGCCGTCTCGGTCGACGGGCTGGGGCTGGTGGCGCCGGCGGCGCTCGGCCTCTTCGTCGCGGGGGCGGGGACCGCGAGCTGGGACGTCGCCATGAACGTGGAGGGCTCGGGCGTCGAACGGCGGCTGGACCGCTCGATCATGTCCCGCTTCCACGCGGCCTGGAGCCTGGGGACCGTCCTGTCGGCCGGGCTGGCCGTCCTGCTGCTGCGCCTCGGCGTGCCGACCTGGACGCACCTGGCCGGGTTCGCCGTCCTCGTCGTGACGGGGACCGCCGTCGCCACCCGGTCCTTCCTCGTGGGTGCGGCCCCCGCGGCGGGGGAGGAGCGGCCCGCCGGCAGCATCACGCTCGGCCAGGCGTGGCGCGAGCCCCGCACGCTCGTCATCGGTGTCCTCGTGCTGTGCATGGCCTTCGTCGAGGGGACGGCCAACGACTGGCTGGCGCTCGGCATCGTCGACGGCCACGACGCCACCCACTCGGTCGGCGTCGCCGGCTTCACGGTCTTCGTCATCGCCATGACCACCGGCCGGCTCAGCGGCCCCTGGCTGCTGGAGACCTTCGGGCGGGTCCGCGCGCTGCGCATCAGCGCCGCGGTCGCGGCCGTCGGGATCGGGGTCTTCGTGCTGTCCCCGAACGTCGGCGTCGCCATGGCCGGCGCGCTGCTGTGGGGGCTCGGCACCGCGCTGGGCTTCCCGACGGGCATGAGCGCGGCCGGTGACCAGGAGGTCAACGCGGCCGTGCGCGTCAGCGTCGTGTCCTCCGTCGGGTACACCGCGTTCCTCGCCGGGCCGCCGCTGCTCGGGCTGCTCGCCGACCACGTCGGCGTCATGACGGCCGTGACCGCGGCCGCCGTCGCCGCGGTCGTCGGGCTCTTCGTCGCCTCGTCCGCCGCCCCGCACTCCGACGGCGTGGCCCTCGGGTCGGCCCGTCGCGGCGCGGCGGGCAAGCTGTCCTCGTGACGACCTCGCTGGCCGACCTGACCACCCTGCGCGTCGGGGGACCGGCCCGCCGTCTCGTGCACGCGCGGACCGAGGCCGAGCTGGTGGACGCCGTGGCGGCGGCCGACGCCGCGGGCGAGCCGCTGCTCCTCGTCGCGGGCGGGTCCAACCTGCTGGTGGCCGACGCGGGCTTCGACGGCACCGTCGTGCACGTCGCCACCGAGGGCGTCCAGGTGGCCTCGGAGGACGCCTGCGGTGGCGGGATCGTCACGGTCGCCGCGGGGCACCGCTTCGACGACTTCGTCGCGACGGCCGTCGAGCGCGGGTGGGCCGGGGTCGAGGCCCTGTCCGGCATCCCCGGCAGCGTCGGCGCCACGCCCGTGCAGAACGTCGGGGCGTACGGCCAGGAGGTCGCGCAGACCGTCGAGACCGTCCGCACCTTCGACCGGGTCGAGCGGCGGCAGCGCACCTTCGTGGCGGCCGAGCTGGACTTCGGCTACCGGACCTCGCTGCTCAAGCGCTCGCGCGTGGCCCTGCACGGGGACCACGCGGAGAGCCGTTACGTCGTCCTCGACGTCACCTTCCAGTTCCCGTTGCGCGCCAACGCCTCCGAGGTCCGCTACCCCGAGCTCGCGCGGCGCCTCGGTGTGGCCGTGGGCGACCTCGCCCCGGCCCGCGACGTCCGGGCGGCGGTGCTCGAGCTGCGCGCGGGCAAGGGGATGGTGTGGGACCCGGCGGACCGCAGCGACCACGACACCTGGAGCGCGGGGTCGTTCTTCACCAACCCCCTGCTCACCCCCGACGAGGCCGCGGCGCTCCCCTCCGACGCGCCGCGGTTCCCCGCCGGGGACGGTCTGGTCAAGACGTCCGCCGCCTGGCTCATCGACCACGCCGGGTTCGGCAAGGGCTTCGGCGCCCCCGGCCCGGCGACCCTGTCGACCAAGCACACCCTGGCGCTGACCAACCGCGGGTCGGCGACCGCCGCCGACCTGCTCGACCTCGCGCGGACCGTCGCCGACGGGGTCGAGGAGCGGTTCGGGGTGCGGCTCGTCCACGAACCCGTCCTCGTGGGCGCCGCGCTCAGCTGACCCGTCCCCGGCTCGCCGCCACCGACACGAGCGCGGCGCGGACCACGTCGAGGGCCTGGTCCGGCGTCAGGCCGGAGTCGAGCGCCCGTTCGACGAACCCCTCCGCCGCCCACCGGACGTCCTCCTCGACGCTCACCCGGGCGGCCACGACGGTCCCCGTCCGCCGCCGGGAGACCACGGTCCCCGCCAGCTCGAGCTCCCGGTAGGCCCGCTGGACCGTCCCGACCGCCAGGCCGAGGTCCGCGGCGAGCGCGCGCGCGGCCGGCAGCCGGTCGCCCTCGCGCAGCGAACCGGTCGTGACGAGGGTCGTGACCTGTTCGCGCAGTTGCTCGTAGGCGGGGACCGCCGAGGCCGTGTCGACGAGGACCCGCAGCTCGCTCACGGCCGGACCTGCACCAGGGCCGGCTCCCGACGCAGACCGCGCGCCGGGACGAGCAGGACGGCGATGGCCAGGAGCAGCAGCGGGATGCCCGACAGCGCCACGCCCGCCGCGACGGCGTCGAGGACGGGCGGCAGGCTCGTGGTCCCCGTCACGACCCGCCCGCCCTCCTCGTAGCTCCAGGTCCCGCCGACGCGGTGGGCGGCGGACCCGCCGACGGCGACGAGCGCTGCCGTGGTGGCCAGGACGGCCGCGGTACTCGCCCGCAGGGCCCGGTGGGCCGCGGCGCGGCGCAGCGTGCCGTCGGTCGCCGCGTCGGCCCCTGCGACCGTCGGTCGCTGCGGGACGCGCAGCAGGACGGCGACGGTCAGCGCGACGGCCAGCGCCGCCGCGAGGGCGATCGGGCCCGCGTAGAAGGCTCCGGGGAAGGGGGTGGCGCTGGCCGAGCTGGCGATGTCGTGGACCGTGATCCCCCGTCCGGACTGGTCGGCCAGCACCGTGCCGACCACGCAGACGCCCCAGAGCAGGGCGGTGGTCCCGGCGAAGAGCACGACCAGGCCGCGCGGTGCGTCCTGGCGGACGCTGCGGACGACGAGCCGGGCGGACCGCAGGCGCTGCGTCGGCCGCGGCCAGGTCAGCTCCCTGACCAGCAGGACCCCTGCGTGCAGGGCCGCGGCGGCCAGTGGAGCGATGGCGACGAGCTGCGTGCGCGCCGGCGACGTCTCGGGCAGGGCCAGTCCGCCGGCGAGCAGGGGCACCGCGAGGGCGAGCCCCGCACCGGCGACGACGGTTCCGCGGCGGCGAGCTCGCACCACGGGCACGGTGAGCTGCGCCGACGGCACGTGCCGGACGAGGAGCACGCAGCCCACCACGATGCCGCCGAGCAGCAGGAGGGTCAGCGGCAGAGCGACGACGAGCGGTGCGAACACGGCGACCTCCTGGACTCAATGAACCAACTCATTGAGTCAATCACACCGCGATGCCCCGCGTCCCCCGTTCCGACACCTCTGCCGGGCTCGCCAGCCAGTCGTCCACGGCCGCGTGCAGCTCGGCCTTCGTCGCCGCGGGGGCGCGCGAGGCGCTGATCGACGCCTTCGCCAGCCCGGCGAGCCCCTCGTCGTCGAAGCCGTGGTCCTCGCGCGCGCTGCGGTACTGCGCGGCCAGCCTCGGCCCGAACAGCAGCGGGTCGTCGGCCCCCAGCGCCACCGTCGCCCCCGCGGACACCAGCTCCCGCAACGGGACGCTCGGCAGGTCGGGGTACACGCCGAGGGACACGTTGCTCGTGGGGCACACTTCCAGGGCGATGCCCGCCGCCACCACCCGCTCCAGCACGCGCGGGTCCTCACCGCTGCGGACCCCGTGGCCGAGGCGGTCCGGGCGCAGCGTCCGCAGTGTCGTCTCGACGTGCTGCGGACCGAGGAGCTCGCCCGAGTGCGGCACGCACGCCAGCCCGGCGTCGCGCGCGATGTCGAAGGCCCCGGCGAACTCGGCGGTTTCCCCGCGCCGCTCGTCGTTCGACAGCCCGAACCCCACGACCGTGCCCGCCCCCTCCCCGGCGTGCCGGGCCGCGAGCCGGGCCAGGGTCCGGGCGTCGAGGGGGTGCCGGATGCGGCTGGCGGCCACGACGACCGCGATCTGCGTCCCCGTGAGGGCCGTGGCGTCCCGCGCCGCCTGCAGGACGACCTCCAGGGCCGGGGTGATGCCCCCGACGTGCACGGCGTACGACGTCGGGTCGACCTGCAGCTCCAGCCAGCGCGACCCCTCCGCGGCGTCGTCCGCGGCCGCCTCGAGGACGATGCGCCGCATGTCGTCCGCCGTCCGCACGCAGGCGCGCGCCGCGTCGTAGAGCCGCTGGAAGCGGAACCAGCCCCGCGCGTCGGGGGAGAGCGTGATCATCGCCTGGGAGCTGAGGGTCGCCGGCAGCCGGATGCCGTGCCGCTCGGCGAGCTCGAGCAGCGTCGACGTCCGCATCGACCCTGTGAAGTGCAGGTGCAGGTGGGCCTTGGGGAGGGTCTCGACCGCGCGCGTCACGCTCCGTGAGTCTGCCAGCACACCCGGCTGCGCGCGGGGCCGGATCGTTGGCCCCTCACTGCCGATCATCGGCAGTGAGGGGCCAACGATGCGGAGGGGGCGTGCGGTGCGGGTGCCGTCAGGCGGGGGGCGAGAGCAGCCCCCGCTGGAACGCCACGGTCACCGCGTGCGTCCTGTCGTCCACGCCCAGCTTCGCGAACGCCCGCAGCAGGTGCGTCTTGACGGTCGCCTCCCCGATGAACAGCTCCCGGCCGATCTCCGCGTTCGTCGCCCCGCGGGCGACGGCGCCCAGGACCTCGAGCTCACGCGGCGTCAGCGTCTCCTGCGCGGGGGCGCGCAGCCGTGCCATGAGCCGCGCCGCCACCGGGGGCGCCAGGACGGTCTCGCCGCGGGCCGCCGCCCGCACGGCCTCGGCCAGCTCGGTGAGCGGGGTGTCCTTGAGGAGGTAGCCCGTGGCGCCCGCCTCGACGGCGCGCACGATGTCGGCGTCCGTCTCGTACGTCGTCAGGACCAGGACGTGCACGGCAGGGTGGTCGCGCCGGATCCGCTCGGTGGCGCTGGCCCCGTCCAGACCGGGCATGCGCAGGTCCATGAGGACGACGTCGGGCTGCAGCGACGCCACGAGCCCGAGCGCCTCCAGTCCGTCACCGGCGCTGCCCACGACCAGCAGGTCGCCGGCCGTGCCCAGCAGCGCCTCGATGCCGCCCCGCACGACGGGGTGGTCGTCGACGACGAGGACGCGGATCACCCGGCGTCGCCGCCGACCAGGTCGACGGGGGCGGGGACCGGAGCGGGCGTCGTGGGCAGCGCGATCCGCACCCGGGTGCCGACCCCCGGCTCCCCGGCCACCTCCAGGACGCCCCCGGCCTCCTCGACGCGCCGCCGCATCCCGGCCAGCCCGAACCCGGTGCCGCCGGTCAGGTCGGCGGCGGCCAGCCCCACGCCGTCGTCGCGGACCTCCAGCGACGCCGTCCCGTCCTCGCTGGACAGCACCACCTGTGCCCGGCCCGCCCCGGCGTGCTTGCGGACGTTGGCCAGGGCCTCCTGAGCCGCCCGCAGCAGCACGACCTGCTGGGCCCGGGGCAGCGTCACCGGGTCCCGGCCCGACACGACGACCTCCACACGCACGCCGCTCTCGCGCGAGACGCGTTCGGCCAGCCGCCGCAGCGCCTCACCGAGGGTGCTGGCGTCCTCCAGGCCCACGGGGCTCATGGCGGCCACGAGGGTGCGCGCCTCGGCCAGCCCCGACCGTGCGGCCCCCTCGATGAGGCCCAGCGCCCGCCGGGTCGGTTCCTCGCGGGCGACCGCGGCGGCGGACTGCGCGAGCAGGACGATGCCGGTGAAGCCCTGCGCGAGGGTGTCGTGGATGTCCGCGGCCATCCGCGAGCGCTCCGCTGCGACGCCCGCGTCGTGGTGCGCCGCAGCCAGTTCCGCGCGGGTGTCCTCCAGTTCGGCGATGAGCTGGGCCCGCTCGGCGCTCTGCTCGACGACGAACGAGATCCAGACGCCGAGCACGCAGGTGAAACCGACGGACACGAGCATGGAGACCGCGATGTCCATCGTCGCGGCCGAGGGCCCGTACCCGGCGGACATGCCGACGAGCCCGGCCGCCGCGGTGGCCACCGTCCACACCACGCCCTCGCGCCGGGTGTCGGTGAGGAACCACGTCTGCGGGAAGGCGATGAAGAGCAGGAAGCTCAGCTGCGGGTCGGCGGCGTAGGCCCCGCACAGGCCCACGACGGCGACCGCCAGGTAGGCCCGGGCCCGCCAGTCGCGCCGGCGTGCCCCGGGCACCGCGAGCAGGACGTAGGCGAGCGCGACGGCCCCGACCGCCAGCGCCGCGAGCGTCCTGTCGGGGTCGTGGGAGGCCAGCAGCACGACCCCGGCGATGGCGACGAACAGGCCGAACGCCCCGTGCCACCCGGGCACGCTGCGCACCCACCACGACCCCGCGCTCTGCGGGCCCGCCGTCGACCAGCGCTCACGGGGTGTCGGCACGGTCCCCATGCTGCCGCCTGCCCGCCCGCGACCGGTCGACGTCGGCCTCAGCGGACCTCGGCCAGCAGCTGCTGGATCCGCTCGACACCCGCGACGAGGTCGGCGTCGGCCAGGGCGTAGGACAGGCGCAGGAACCCGCTGGGCCCGAACGCCTCTCCGGGGACGACCGCGACCTCGGCCTCGGTGAGGACGAGCTCGGCCAGCCGGGCGGAGGAGGTGATCTCGTGCCCCCGCAACGTCTTGCCGATGAGCCCCTCGACGCTGGGGTAGGCGTAGAACGCGCCCTGCGGCAGCGGACAGTCCACGCCCTCGACCGCGTCGAGCATGGAGACCATCGTCCGGCGGCGGCGGTCGAAGGCCTCGCGCATCTGCGCGACGGCCGTCAGGTCGCCCGTGAGGGCCTGCACGGCCGCGCGCTGGGAGACGTTGGCGACGTTGGAGGACAGGTGGGACTGCAGGTTGCCCGCCGCCTTGACGACGTCGGCCGGGGCGATCATCCAGCCCACGCGCCAGCCCGTCATGGCGTACGTCTTGGCCACGCCGTTGAGGACGATGGTCGTGTCGGCCAGCTCGGGCACCTCGACGGGCATCGACGCGGCCCGCACGCCGTCGTAGACGAGGTGCTCGTAGATCTCGTCGGTGACGACCCAGACCCCGTGCTCGAGCGCCCAGTGCCCGATGGCCCGGACCTCCTCGGGGGTGTAGACCGCGCCGGTCGGGTTCGAGGGGGAGTTGAACAGCAGCGCCTTGGTGCGCGGGGTGCGCGCCGCCTCGAGCTGCTCGACGGTCACCTTGTAGCCGGCCTCGAGCCCGGCGAACACCTCGACGGCCACCCCGCCGGCCAGCCGGGCCGCCTCGGGGTAGGTCGTCCAGTACGGCGCGGGCAGCAGCAGTTCGTCGCCCGGGTCGAGGATCGCCGCGAACGCCTCGTAGACGGCCTGCTTGCCGCCGTTGGTCACCAGCACCTGGCCGGGGGAGACCTCGTAACCGGAGTCCCGCAGCGTCTTCGCCGCGATCGCCTCCTTGAGCACGGGCAGCCCGCCGGCGGGGGTGTAGCGGTGGTTGGCGGGGTCCTGGCAGGCCGCCACGGCCGCGTCGACGATCGCCTGCGGCGTGGGGAAGTCCGGCTCGCCGGCGCCGAAGCCGATGACCGGGCGGCCGGCGGCCTTGAGCGCCTTCGCCTTCGCGTCCACCGCGAGGGTCGCGGACTCGGCGATGCCGCCGACGCGGGCCGAGACCCGGGACCGGGCCTGCTCGGGAGCGGTGGGCTGGGGACTCGTCTGCGCGGTCACGCCGCTCATCCTTCCACCCCGCGGAGGGGACGGTTCGACTCCCGGGGCTGCCGTCACCTATGGTGGTCGCGGCGGTCCCCGTACCGCTGCGGTGGAGCACGCCTCACGGCGGGCGATCCGCGAAGGGCAGTGGCGCAATTGGTAGCGCACCGGTCTCCAAAACCGGCGGTTGTGGGTTCGAGTCCCTCCTGCCCTGCGAGCACCACCCGTGGGCCGGTCTCCCGGCCCACGTTCCCAGGAGGCGAGCACAGGAGCGGGGCAGCCGACGTGAGCCAGACGACGAAGGCCGTCACCGAGCCCGGTGAGTCCAAGCGGCGCACCGGTCTGCTCCTGTTCCTGCGGCAGGTCGTCGAGGAGCTGCGCAAGGTCGTCTGGCCGAGCCGCCGCGACCTGCTCAGCTACACGGGCGTCGTCCTCGTCTTCGTCGTGGTGATGATGCTCTTCGTCTCCTTGCTGGACTACGGCATCGGCAAGCTCATCCTGCTGGTGTTCGGGTCCTGACGAGCGTCGGCGCGTCCCCGCCTGGGGCGCGTGAGTCCCGTACCCCGAAGGAAGCAGGTCAGCACGTGTCGGAGCAGTGGGGTCGTCCCTCGGACGACGACCGGTCGGACGAGTCGTTCGACGCGACCCAGTCCTACGACGCCGAGGACGTCCGCGACGACGCCGAGGCGGACGTCGAGGCCGACGACGAGCAGGCCGCTGACACCCCCGACGCCCCCGTGGGCGACGCCCTGGGCGCGCCCGAGGCCGAGCTCGACGGTGCCGAGACGGGTGACCTGAGCGCCGAGGCGGACGACGTCCTGGCCGAGGACGAGGCGGCCGAGGACGAGGCGCCCGAGGGCGAGCAGACGGAGGCCGCCGGCGAGGCGCTCGACGCGGGCGAGGGTGACGTCGACGAGGCCGCGGAGTTCCGCAAGAAGCTGCGGCGCATGCCCGGTGAGTGGTTCGTCATCCACTCCTACGCCGGCTACGAGAACCGCGTGAAGACGAACCTCGAGACGCGCATGACGTCCCTCAACATGGAGGACTACATCTTCCAGGTCGAGGTGCCCATGGAGGAGGTCGTCGAGGTCAAGAACGGCCAGCGCAAGAACGTCCGCCGCGTGCGCATCCCCGGTTACGTCCTCGTCCGCATGGACCTGACGGACGAGTCGTGGGGCGCCGTCCGGCACACCCCGGGCGTCACGGGCTTCGTCGGCAACACCCACCAGCCCGTCCCGCTGTCGCAGGACGAGATCTTCTCGATGCTGGCCCCGACGCTGACCCCCAAGCCGCAGGCGGGGGAGAAGGCGACCTCCGGCGGCGGCACCGCCACCGCGACGGCGACCAAGGTCGTCGACTTCGAGGTCGGCGAGTCGGTCACGGTCATGGAGGGCCCCTTCGAGACCCTCCCGGCGACCATCTCGGAGATCTCCGCCGACCGCCAGAAGCTCACCGTGCTGGTCTCGATCTTCGGCCGGGAGACGCCGGTCGAGCTCAACTTCAACCAGGTCGCCAAGATCTGACTCGCCTCGCGACGAGCGAACCCCCTGTCCCGCACCGGGTCAGGGGGTTCCTCCGTTCCGCGGCCACGGGCGTGGTCCCCGGGCCGTGCGCCGGCGTCGTAGACTGGACGACGGCCTCCAACCACTCGTCGCCCGATCCGCGGGCACCGAAGGGCCGTTCACGCATCCGAGGAAGGGATCGCTCATGCCCCCCAAGAAGAAGGTCGCCGGGCTCATCAAGCTCCAGATCAAGGCCGGCCAGGCGACCCCGGCCCCGCCGATCGGCCCCGCGCTCGGTCAGCACGGCGTGAACATCATGGAGTTCTGCAAGGCGTACAACGCCCAGACCGAGGCCCAGCGCGGCAACGTCATCCCGGTCGAGATCACGGTCTACGAGGACCGCTCGTTCACCTTCATCACGAAGACCCCGCCGGCCGCCGAGCTGATCAAGAAGGCCGCCGGCGTCGACAAGGGGTCGGGCGAGCCGCACGTGAAGAAGGTCGCCAACCTCACCCAGGCCCAGGTGCGCGAGATCGCGGAGCAGAAGCTCCAGGACCTCAACGCCAAGGACGTGGACATGGCCGCGCGCATCATCGCCGGCACCGCCCGTTCCATGGGCATCACCGTCTCCGACTGAGCACCCGCTCGGCCGGTCCCAGTGGCAGGGCCCGCGCGGCCCGTCCGACCACGACTCCACCCACTCAAGGAGCAGCAGTGAAGCGCAGCAAGGCCTACCGCGCCGCCGTCGAGAAGATCGACGGCGACGAGCTCTACGCCCCCCTCGACGCCGTGAAGCTGGCGCGCGAGACCTCCACCGTGAAGTACGACGCGACCGTCGAGGTCGCGTTCCGCCTCGGGGTGGACCCGCGCAAGGCCGACCAGATGGTCCGCGGCACCGTCAACCTGCCGCACGGCACCGGCAAGACCGCCCGCGTGCTGGTCTTCGCCGTCGGTGACCGCGCCGCCCAGGCCGAGGCCGCCGGCGCCGACATCGTCGGTGGCGACGAGCTCATCGACGAGGTGGCCAAGGGCCGCCTCGACTTCGACGCCGCCGTCGCGACGCCGGACCTCATGGGCAAGGTCGGCCGTCTGGGCAAGGTGCTGGGTCCCCGTGGCCTCATGCCGAACCCGAAGACCGGCACCGTGACCATGGACGTCGCCAAGGCCGTCACCGAGATCAAGGGCGGGAAGATCGAGTTCCGCACCGACAAGCACGCCAACCTGCACTTCATCATCGGCAAGGCGTCCTTCGACGACACCCAGCTCGTCGAGAACTACTCCGCTGCGCTCGACGAGGTGCTGCGCCTCAAGCCGTCCTCCTCCAAGGGCCGCTACCTGCGCAAGGCGACCATCACCACCACGATGGGCCCCGGCATCCCCGTGGACCCGGCGCTCACCCGCAACCTGACGGGCGAGGCCACCTCCGCCTGACACGAGGCGACAGCTCCGTCCGCAGGGGCGGGATCCCGACAGGGGTCCCGCCCCTGCGGCGTCCCGGGCGCCGGTCGCGTGGTCGGGACCACCCCGTCACGGCGTGTAGGCTGGGGTCGTACCGAAGACCGCCGGTCGCCGCCTCCTCCGGGAGCGGCCGAAGGCCCCGTGCACACGGGCGACCTGCGCAGGTGAGCAAGAGCTTCGAGAATCCTTCGACGCCCCGTGCCGCGCCTGCGCCGGGGCGTTTCGTGCGTCCAGGGCCCGACCGGCTCCCCCGAGACGAAGGAAGGAGGGCACCCGTGCCGAAGCCCAGGAACATCGCGGCCGTGAAGCAGCTCACGGCCCTGTTCGAGGCGTCCAACGCCGCCGTGCTCACCGAGTACCGGGGGTTGTCCGTCGCGCAGATCACCAACCTGCGCCGGGCGCTGGGTCCTGACACGACCTACGCGGTCCTCAAGAACACGCTGACCAGCATCGCTGCGAAGGAAGCCGGCGTCACGGCTTTCGAGGGGCAGCTGTCCGGCCCCTCCGCGATCGCCTTCATCACCGGTGACCCGGTGGAGGCGGCCAAGGGTCTGCGTGACTTCGCGAAGGCCAACCCCCAGCTGATCGTCAAGAGCGGCATGCTCGACGGTCGCGCCATCAGCGCCGCTGAGGTCACTGCCCTGGCCGACCTGGAGAGCCGCGAGGTCCTCCTGGCCAAGGTCGCCGGTGTCCTCAAGGCGTCCCAGTCCAAGGCCGCTGCGCTGTTCCAGGCGCCGCTGTCGAAGACCGTCCGCACCGTGGAAGCGTTGCGGGAGAAGCAGGCCGGTTCCGAAGCCGCCTGACCCAGGCGACCGACGAGCTCGACCACACCACCCGCCCGCAGGCGCACACCTGCGGATCACCCCAGCACAGGAAGGACCGCCACCATGGCGAAGCTCAGCACCGAAGAGCTCATCGACGCGTTCAAGGAGCTCACGCTCATCGAGCTCTCCGAGTTCGTGAAGCAGTTCGAGGAGACCTTCGACGTCACCGCCGCCGCCCCCGTGGCGATCGCGGGCCCGGGCGGTGGCGGCGGCGCCGCTGCTGCCGAGGCCGAGGAGGAGAAGGACGAGTTCGACGTCATCCTCGCCGCCGCCGGTGACAAGAAGATCGGCGTCATCAAGGAGGTCCGCGCGCTGACCTCCCTCGGCCTCAAGGAGGCCAAGGACCTCGTCGACGGCGCCCCCAAGCCCGTCCTCGAGAAGGTCAACAAGGAGACCGCCGAGAAGGCGAAGGCGCAGCTCGAGGGCGCCGGCGCCACCGTCGAGCTCAAGTGATGCACGCCCCGGCCTGACCGGGGCGCACCACGCCGCAGGGGCGGCCGGACGACTCGTCCGGCCGCCCCCGTGCGTTCCCGGCCCTCTCCGGGCGGGCGTCCGGGTGACGCGCCGTCCACAGCGCGGGGAGTCGCCTTGACGCGGCTCCCGCGGCGGAGCATCCTCGTCACCGGTCGTACCTGACCCTGGTACCGCAGCGACAACGCCGTCGTGGGTGCCCCGGGGGTCCGGCCCGGGTTCGTCGTGAACCGGGGTTGGACTTGCGCGCGTGTGCACGCTATGCTGTTGTTTTGCGCTGCCCAAAGTCATATGGCCGGTCGTCGCCGTGGGAACGACCGAGTGGGGCGGGGAGCGCGCAACGTTCGCAGGCCCGTGGAAGGACCCCTCTTGGCTGCCTCGCGTCCAGCGTCCGCACCGAACAGCACCGGCACCCTCGTCGTCGGCAACCAGTCGCCGCGCACCGTCTCCGGACGGTACTCCTTCGGCAAGATCCACGAACCGCTTGAGGTCCCCGACCTCCTGGCGCTGCAGACCGACAGCTTCGACTGGCTGCTCGGCAACAAGCGCTGGCAGGACCGGGTGGAGGCGTCCACCAACGGTGGGCTCGCCGTCCCGACGACCTCCGGTCTGGAGGAGATCTTCGAGGAGATCTCCCCGATCGAGGACTTCTCCGGCTCCATGTCGCTGTCGTTCCGCGACCACCGGTTCGAGCCGCCGAAGTACTCGCTCGACGACTGCAAGGAGCGCGACCTCACCTACGCCGCCCCGCTGTTCGTCACGGCGGAGTTCATCAACGGCAACACCGGTGAGATCAAGTCCCAGACGGTCTTCATGGGCGACTTCCCGCTCATGACCGACCGGGGCACCTTCGTCATCAACGGCACCGAGCGCGTCGTCGTCTCGCAGCTCGTCCGCTCGCCCGGCATCTACTTCGAGCGCGTCCCGGACAAGACGTCCGACCGCGACACCTGGACCGCGAAGATCATCCCCTCGCGCGGTGCCTGGCTCGAGTTCGAGATCGACAAGCGCGACACCGTCGGCGTCCGCGTCGACCGCAAGCGCAAGCAGTCCGTCACGGTCCTCATGAAGGCCCTGGGCTGGAGCGAGTCCCAGATCCGCGAGGAGTTCGCCGACTACGAGTCGATGATCTCCACGCTGGAGAAGGACCACACCGCCGGCGTCGAGGACGCACTGCTGGACATCTACCGCAAGCTGCGTCCGGGCGAACCGCCGACGCAGGAGGCCGCGCGCAACCTGCTCGACAACCTCTACTTCAACCCCAAGCGCTACGACCTCGCCAAGGTCGGCCGCTACAAGGTGAACAAGAAGCTCGGCACCGAGGAGCCGCTGTCCGACAGCGTCCTGTCGGTCGACGACATCGTGCGCACCATCAAGTACCTGGTGAAGCTGCACGCCGGCGAGGTCTCGATGCCGGGCGTCAAGAACGGCCAGCCCGTCGACACCCGCGTCGAGGTCGACGACATCGACCACTTCGGCAACCGCCGCCTGCGCAGCGTCGGCGAGCTCATCCAGAACCAGGTCCGCACCGGCCTGTCCCGGATGGAGCGCGTCGTGCGCGAGCGCATGACGACGCAGGACGTCGAGGCCATCACGCCGCAGACGCTCATCAACATCCGTCCCGTCGTCGCCTCCATCAAGGAGTTCTTCGGGACGAGCCAGCTGTCGCAGTTCATGGACCAGACCAACCCGCTCGCGGGTCTGACCCACAAGCGCCGCCTGTCGGCGCTGGGGCCGGGCGGTCTGTCGCGTGAGCGCGCCGGCATGGAGGTCCGCGACGTCCACCCGTCGCACTACGGCCGCATGTGCCCGATCGAGACCCCCGAGGGTCCGAACATCGGTCTGATCGGCTCGCTGTCCTCCTACGGGCGCATCAACCCGTTCGGCTTCATCGAGACGCCGTACCGCAGGATCGTCGACGGCAAGGTCTCCGACGACGTCGACTACCTGACGGCCGACGAGGAGGACTCCTTCGTCATCGCCCAGGCGAACGCGCCGCTGAACCCGGACGGCTCCTTCGCCGAGGCCCGCGTCCTGGTGCGCGCCAAGGGTGGTGAGACGGAGTTCGTCCCGAACTCCGACGTCGACTACATGGACGTCGCCGCCCGGCAGATGGTCTCCGTCGCGACCGCGATGATCCCGTTCCTCGAGCACGACGACGCGAACCGCGCGCTCATGGGCGCGAACATGCAGCGTCAGGCCGTGCCGCTGGTCAAGACCGAGGCCCCGCTCGTCGGCACCGGCATGGAGTTCCGTGCCGCCGTCGACGCCGGCGACGTGGTCGTCGCGACCAAGGCCGGTGTCGCCACCGAGGTGTCCGCCGACCTCATCACCGTGTCCAACGACGACGGCTCCACGACCAGCTACAAGGTCGCGAAGTTCCGTCGCTCCAACCACGGCACCGCGTACAACCAGCAGGTCGTCATCGAGGAGGGCGCGCGCGTCGAGGTCGGCACCGTCCTCGCCGACGGTCCCTCCACCGACGGTGGCGAGATGGCCCTGGGCCGCAACCTCATGGTCGCGTTCATGCCGTGGGAGGGCCACAACTACGAGGACGCGATCATCCTGTCGCAGCGCCTCGTGCAGGACGACGTCCTGTCCTCGATCCACATCGAGGAGCACGAGGTCGACGCCCGCGACACCAAGCTGGGCCCCGAGGAGATCACGCGGGACATCCCGAACGTGGCCGAGGAGGTGCTGGCCGACCTCGACGAGCGCGGGATCATCCGCATCGGCGCCGAGGTCCGCGACGGCGACCTGCTCGTCGGCAAGGTCACGCCCAAGGGCGAGACCGAGCTGACCCCGGAGGAGCGCCTGCTGCGCGCCATCTTCGGTGAGAAGGCCCGCGAGGTCCGCGACACCTCGCTGAAGGTGCCCCACGGCGAGACCGGCACCGTCATCGGCGTCAAGGTCTTCGACCGCGACGAGGGCGACGAGCTGCCCCCGGGCGTGAACCAGCTGGTGCGCGTCTACGTGGCCAACAAGCGCAAGATCACCGACGGTGACAAGCTCGCCGGCCGTCACGGCAACAAGGGCGTCATCTCCAAGATCCTGCCCGTCGAGGACATGCCGTTCCTCGAGGACGGGACGCCGGTCGACGTCATCCTCAACCCGCTCGGCGTGCCGAGCCGGATGAACGTCGGTCAGGTCCTGGAGCTGCACCTGGGCTGGATCGCCAGCCGCGGCTGGGAGATCGAGGGCCAGCCGGACTGGGCCGAGCTCATCCCCGAGGAGATCCGGTCCGCGCCGGCCGGCTCCCGCATCGCGACGCCCGTCTTCGACGGTGCGCGCGAGGAGGAGATCACCGGGCTGCTGAGCTCCACGCTCAAGACGCGCGACGGCGACCGCCTCGTCCAGGGCGACGGCAAGGCGCGGCTGTTCGACGGCCGCTCCGGCGAGCCGTTCCCGGACCCGGTCTCGGTCGGCTACATGTACATCCTGAAGCTGCACCACCTGGTCGACGACAAGATCCACGCCCGCTCGACCGGTCCGTACTCGATGATCACGCAGCAGCCGCTGGGTGGTAAGGCGCAGTTCGGTGGTCAGCGCTTCGGCGAGATGGAGGTCTGGGCCCTGGAGGCCTACGGCGCCGCCTACGCCCTGCAGGAGCTGCTCACGATCAAGTCCGACGACGTCCTCGGCCGCGTGAAGGTGTACGAGGCCATCGTCAAGGGCGAGAACATCCCCGAGCCGGGCATCCCCGAGTCCTTCAAGGTGCTCATCAAGGAGATGCAGTCGCTCTGCCTGAACGTGGAGGTCCTCTCCTCGGACGGCATGGCGATCGAGATGCGCGACAGCGACGAGGACGTCTTCCGGGCGGCCGAGGAGCTGGGCATCGACCTGGCGCGGCGCGAACCCAGCAGCGTCGAAGAGGTCTGACGGAGGAGCGGGTGGGGGAGCGCCCCCACCCGCCTCCGGCCGGACAACGGAGCCCCTCACCGGGGGTTCCTCGGACACAGTCAGACCTCGGAAGAACCTAGAGAAAGAAGATCACGTTGCTCGACGTCAACTTCTTCGACGAGCTGCGCATCGGGCTGGCCACTGCGGACGACATCCGCACGTGGTCGCACGGTGAGGTCAAGAAGCCGGAAACCATCAACTACCGCACCCTGAAGCCGGAGAAGGACGGGCTCTTCTGCGAGAAGATCTTCGGTCCCACCCGGGACTGGGAGTGCTACTGCGGCAAGTACAAGCGCGTCCGCTTCAAGGGCATCATCTGCGAGCGCTGCGGTGTCGAGGTCACGCGGGCCAAGGTCCGTCGTGAGCGCATGGGGCACATCGAGCTCGCCGCCCCCGTCACGCACATCTGGTACTTCAAGGGCGTCCCGAGCCGGTTGGGCTACCTGCTCGACCTGGCTCCCAAGGACCTCGAGAAGGTCATCTACTTCGCGGCCTACATGATCACCTCGGTCGACGACGAGGGTCGCCAGCGCGACTTCTCCTCGCTCGAGGCCCAGATCGAGGTCGAGAAGCGCGAGGTGGAGAACCGTCGCGACTCCGACGTCGACGCCCGCGCCAAGACGCTCGAGGCCGACCTGGCCGAGCTCGAGGCCGAGGGTGCGAAGTCGGACGTGCGCCGCAAGGTGCGCGAGTCGGCCGAGCGCGAGATGGCGCAGATCCGCCGCCGCGCGGACACCGAGATCGACCGCCTGGCGACGATCTGGGACCGCTTCCGCACGCTCAAGGTCCAAGACCTCGAGGGTGACGAGGTGCTCTACCGCGCCATGCGCGAGCGCTTCGGCATGTACTTCGAGGGCGGCATGGGTGCGGCGGCGCTGCAGAAGCGCCTCCAGAGCTTCGACCTCGAGGCCGAGGCCGAGTCCCTGCGCGAGACCATCGCGACGGGCAAGGGCCAGCGCAAGACGCGTGCCCTCAAGCGCCTCAAGGTCGTCTCGGCGTTCCTCACCACGCGCAACTCGCCCGACGGCATGGTCCTGGACTGCGTCCCGGTCATCCCGCCGGACCTGCGCCCGATGGTGCAGCTCGACGGTGGCCGCTTCGCGACCTCCGACCTCAACGACCTGTACCGCCGCGTCATCAACCGCAACAACCGGTTGAAGCGCCTCCTCGACCTCGGGGCTCCCGAGATCATCGTGAACAACGAGAAGCGCATGCTGCAGGAGGCCGTCGACGCGCTGTTCGACAACGGCCGCCGCGGCCGGCCGGTGACGGGTCCGGGCAACCGGCCGCTGAAGTCGCTGTCCGACATGCTCAAGGGCAAGCAGGGCCGGTTCCGCCAGAACCTGCTCGGCAAGCGCGTCGACTACTCCGGCCGTTCGGTCATCGTCGTCGGCCCGCAGCTGAAGCTGCACCAGTGCGGTCTGCCCAAGCAGATGGCCCTGGAGCTCTTCAAGCCCTTCGTCATGAAGCGGCTCGTCGACCTCTCGCACGCGCAGAACATCAAGTCGGCCAAGCGCATGGTCGAGCGCGCCCGCCCGGTGGTCTGGGACGTCCTGTCCGAGGTCATCACCGAGCACCCCGTGCTGCTCAACCGCGCGCCCACGCTGCACCGCCTCGGCATCCAGGCCTTCGAGCCCCAGCTGGTCGAGGGCAAGGCCATCCAGATCCACCCGCTCGTCTGCACCGCCTTCAACGCGGACTTCGACGGCGACCAGATGGCCGTGCACGTGCCGCTGAGCGCGGAGGCGCAGGCCGAGGCCCGCATCCTCATGCTGTCCTCGAACAACATCCTCAAGCCGGCGGACGGCCGTCCGGTGACCATGCCCACCCAGGACATGATCATCGGGCTCTACCACCTGACCGCTGACCGGGACGACGTCGACGGCGCGGGCCGGCAGTTCTCCTCCCTGGCCGAGGCGATCATGGCCTTCGACGCGCGGCAGCTGCACCTGAACGCGAAGGTGCGCATCCGCCTGCAGGGCGTCGTGCCGGCCGAGGGCTGGACGCTGCCCGAGGACTGGAACGCCGGGGACGACCTCACGGTCGACACCACGCTGGGTCGCGCGCTCTTCAACGAGACGCTGCCCGTCGACTTCCGGTACGTGAACACGGCCGTGGACAAGAAGCACCTGTCCGCGATCGTCAACGAACTGGCCGAGAAGTACCCCAAGGTCCAGGTCGCGGCCGCCCTCGACGCCCTGAAGGAGGCCGGCTTCCGCTGGGCCACCCGCTCGGGCACCACCGTGTCCATCGCCGACGTCGTGGCGCCGCCGAACAAGCTGGCGATCCTCGAGACCTACGAGGCCAAGGCCGAGAAGGTCCAGCAGCAGTACGAGCGTGGTCTGATCACCGACGACGAGCGCCGTCAGGAGCTCATCGAGATCTGGACGCAGGCCACGAACGACGTCGCCAAGGACCTCGAGCAGGCCATGCCGCAGCACAACACGATCCACCGCATGGTGAGCTCGGGTGCGCGAGGCAACTGGATGCAGATGCGTCAGCTCGCCGGGATGCGTGGCCTCATGGCCAACCCGAAGGGCGAGATCATCCCGCGTCCGGTCAAGGCCTCGTTCCGCGAGGGCCTGACCGTGGGTGAGTTCTTCATCACCACGCACGGTGCCCGCAAGGGTCTGGCGGACACCGCGCTGCGGACCGCCGACTCCGGGTACCTCACCCGTCGTCTCGTGGACGTCTCCCAGGACGTCATCGTGCGCGAGGAGGACTGCGGCACCAGCCGTGGCCTCGCCATGCCGATCGCGGAGAAGGGTGCCGACGGCACCCTGCGCCGTCACGACGACGTCGAGACGAGCGTCTACGCCCGCACGCTGGCGACGGACGTCGTGGTGGACGGCGAGGTCGTGCTCGCGGCCGGGGCCGACCTCGGGGACGTCGTCATCGACGCCCTCGTCGCCCAGGGCGTCGAGTCGGTCAAGGTGCGCTCGGTGCTGACCTGCGAGTCGCGCGTCGGGACCTGCGCGCACTGCTACGGCCGTTCGCTGGCGTCGGGCAAGCTCGTCGACATCGGTGAGGCCGTCGGCATCGTCGCGGCCCAGTCGATCGGCGAGCCCGGCACCCAGCTCACGATGCGCACCTTCCACACCGGTGGTGCGGCGTCGGAGTCCGGTGACATCACGCACGGTCTGCCGCGCGTGGTCGAGCTGTTCGAGGCCCGGACCCCCAAGGGGAACGCGCCGATCTCGGAGGTCGCGGGCCGTGCCCGGATCGAGGAGACCGACAAGGGCCGCAAGATCGTCGTCACCCCCGACGACGGCGCCGAAGAGGTCGAGTACCCCGTCACGCGCCGTCAGCGGCTCCTGGTCGAGGACGGCACGCACGTCGAGGTCGGGCAGAAGCTCGTCCAGGGTGCGGTCGACCCCAAGCAGGTGCTGCGCATCCTCGGCCCGCGCCGGGTGCAGATGCACCTGGTGGACGAGGTGCAGGAGGTCTACCGCTCCCAGGGCGTGTCGATCCACGACAAGCACATCGAGGTGATCGTCCGCCAGATGCTGAAGCGGGTCACGATCATCGAGCAGAACGACTCCGAGCTGCTCCCCGGGGAGCTCGCCGAGCGCGCTCGCTTCGAGGAGGAGAACCGTCGGGTCATGGCCGAGGGCGGTCAGCCGTCCTCCGGTCGACCGGAGCTCATGGGGATCACGAAGGCGTCGCTCGCGACCGACTCGTGGCTGTCCGCCGCCTCCTTCCAGGAGACGACCCGCGTCCTGACGAACGCGGCCATGGAGGGCAAGAGCGACCCGCTGCTCGGCCTCAAGGAGAACGTCATCATCGGCAAGCTCATCCCGGCCGGCACGGGGCTTCCCCGCTACCGCAACATCCGGGTGGAGCCGACCGAGGAGGCCAAGGCGCAGATGTACTCGGTGCCCGGCTACGACGACGTCGACTACGCCCAGTTCGGCGTGGGCTCGGGCCAGGCCGTGCCGCTCGAGGAGTTCGACTACGGCAGCAGCGACTACCGCTGACGCCGGACCGGGCCGTTCCCTCCCCCCTCAGCGGGGGAGGGGGCGGCCCCTCCGCGGGCCGTCGCCGCCGGCGTGCGCCCGTTTTGACCACTCAGCAAGAGCGCGGGTAGTCTCGTGTCCGCTTGACACGAGCGCGCCCGCGACCAGGTGACAGGACGTCACTCCTGCGGGACCTCGACCGAACGACACGCCCGACCTCGTGGGTCGGCGGGGGTCGAGCGCCGGCCCAAGACGGGCGGCGCGTTCCCAGGACAGCCGAACCACCAGATCGAGACAGACGGAGACAGGGTGCCCACCATCCAGCAGCTGGTCCGCAAGGGCCGGGAGGACAAGGTCGTCAAGACCAAGACGCCCGCCCTCAAGGGCAGCCCGCAGCGCCGTGGCGTGTGCACGCGTGTGTACACCACGACGCCGAAGAAGCCGAACTCGGCGCTGCGCAAGGTCGCTCGCGTGAAGCTGACCAGCGGCATCGAGGTCACGGCCTACATCCCCGGCGTGGGTCACAACCTGCAGGAGCACTCGATGGTCCTGGTGCGCGGTGGCCGCGTGAAGGACCTGCCGGGTGTCCGCTACAAGATCGTCCGCGGGTCGCTCGACACCCAGGGCGTGAAGAACCGCAAGCAGGCGCGCAGCCGCTACGGCGCGAAGAAGGAGAAGAGCTGACATGCCGCGCAAGGGCCCCGCACCCAAGCGTCCCCTCGTGGTGGACCCCGTCTACCAGTCCCCGCTGGTGACGCAGCTCGTCAACAAGATCCTCCTCGACGGCAAGAAGTCCGTCGCCGAGTCCATCGTGTACGGCGCCCTCGAGGGTGCTCGCGACAAGACCGGTGGGGACCCCGTCGTCGTGCTGAAGCGCGCGCTCGACAACGTCAAGCCCGCGATCGAGGTCAAGTCCCGCCGCGTCGGTGGCTCGACCTACCAGGTGCCGATCGAGGTGCGCCCGAGCCGTTCCACGACGCTGGCCCTGCGCTGGCTCGTCGGCTACGCCCGGCAGCGCCGCGAGAAGACGATGACCGAGCGTCTGCTCAACGAGATCCTCGACGCCTCGAACGGCCTCGGTGCCGCGGTGAAGCGCCGTGAGGACACGCACAAGATGGCCGAGTCGAACCGGGCCTTCGCGCACTACCGCTGGTGACCCCGGCGGTGAGCAGCGCTCGCCGTTCCACCCCCTCGATCCCAGGGAAGAGGCAGTAAACCGTGGCACAGGACGTGCTGACGGACCTGACCAAGGTCCGCAACATCGGCATCATGGCGCACATCGACGCCGGCAAGACCACGACGACGGAGCGGATCCTCTTCTACACGGGGATCAACTACAAGATCGGCGAGGTCCACGACGGCGCGGCCACGATGGACTGGATGGAGCAGGAGCAGGAGCGGGGGATCACCATCACCTCCGCTGCGACCACCTGTTTCTGGGAGGGATCCCAGATCAACATCATCGACACCCCGGGCCACGTCGACTTCACGGTCGAGGTCGAGCGCTCCCTGCGCGTGCTCGACGGTGCCGTCGCCGTCTTCGACGGCAAGGAGGGTGTCGAGCCCCAGTCCGAGACCGTGTGGCGGCAGGCAGACAAGTACGACGTCCCGCGCATCTGCTTCGTCAACAAGATGGACAAGCTCGGCGCGGACTTCTACTTCACCGTCGGCACCATCGTGGACCGCCTGGGCGCGGAGCCGCTGGTCATGCAGCTCCCCATCGGTGCTGAGAGCGACTTCCTCGGCGTCATCGACCTGGTGTACATGCGCGCCCTCACGTGGCGCGGGGACACCGCCAAGGGCGAGGCGTACGAGAAGGAGGAGATCCCGGCCGACCTGCAGGAGAAGGCCGAGGAGTACCGCACCAAGCTCCTCGAGCGCGTGGCCGAGACGGACGAGGCCCTCCTCGAGAAGTACCTCGGCGGCGAGGACATCACGCCCGAGGAGATCAAGGCTGCGGTCCGCAAGCTGACGATCTCCAGCGAGGTCTACCCGATCTTCTGCGGCTCCGCGTTCAAGAACAAGGGCGTCCAGCCCATGCTCGACGCGGTGCTCGACTACCTGCCCTCGCCGCTCGACGTGAAGCCGATGATCGGCCACAAGGTCGGCGACGAGTCGGTCGAGATCATCCGCAAGCCGGACTCGTCCGAGCCGTTCTCGGCCCTGGCGTTCAAGGTCGCGGCGCACCCGTTCTTCGGCAAGCTCACCTACGTGCGCGTCTACTCGGGCGTGGTCTCCGCCGGCTCGCAGGTCGTGAACTCGACCAAGGGCAAGAAGGAGCGCATCGGGAAGCTCTTCCAGATGCACTCCAACAAGGAGAACCCGGTCGACGAGGCTCGCGCGGGCCACATCTACGCGATGATCGGCCTCAAGGAGACGACGACGGGCGACACGCTGTCCGACCCGGCGCAGCAGGTCGTCCTCGAGTCGATGACCTTCCCCGAGCCCGTCATCTCGGTCGCCATCGAGCCGAAGACGAAGGGCGACCAGGAGAAGCTGGGCACCGCGATCCAGCGCCTGGCCGAGGAGGACCCGACCTTCCAGGTCGAACTGGACCAGGAGACCGGCCAGACCATCATCAAGGGGATGGGCGAGCTCCACCTGGACATCCTCGTGGACCGCATGCGCCGCGAGTACAAGGTCGAGGCCAACGTCGGCAAGCCGCAGGTCGCCTACCGCGAGACCATCCGTCGCGCAGTCCTCAAGGAGGACTACGTGCACAAGAAGCAGACCGGTGGCTCCGGCCAGTACGCGAAGGTCCAGGTCTCGATCGAGCCCCTGGACACCACCGACGGCACGTTCTACGAGTTCGTGAACGCCGTCACCGGTGGTCGCGTGCCGCGCGAGTACATCCCCTCGGTGGACAACGGGATCCAGGAGGCCATGCAGGAGGGTGTCGTCGCCGGCTACCCCCTCGTCGGCATCAAGGCGTCCCTCATCGACGGTGCGGCGCACGACGTCGACTCCTCGGAGATGGCGTTCAAGATCGCCGGGAAGATGGTCCTGCGCGAGGCTGTCCGCAAGGCGCAGCCCGTGCTGCTCGAGCCGGTCATGGCCGTCGAGGTGCGGACGCCCGCCGACTACATGGGCGAAGTCATCGGCGACCTGAACGCCCGCCGTGGGCAGATCGAGTCCATGGAGGACGTGAGCGGGGCCAAGCTCGTCAAGGCCGCCGTCCCGCTGTCGGAGATGTTCGGCTACGTCGGGGACCTCCGGTCCAAGACCCAGGGCCGCGCGGTCTACTCGATGCAGTTCTCCAACTACGCTGAGGTTCCGCGGAACGTGGCGGACGAAATCGTGAAGAAGGTCCGCGGGGAGTGACCCGCTCCTGACACACACGGGGGAGCGGCCCACACCGGGCCGCTCCACCGTGGCAAGACCCCTGGACCACACCGCGTGGGCCAGTGACCAGCCAGGTCACCCACCCACCCGTTGAACCGGGTCGGGAAGAAACGACAGTCCGAGGAGGACCCCCAGTGGCGAAGGCGAAGTTCGAGCGGACCAAGCCGCACGTCAACATCGGCACGATCGGTCACATCGACCACGGGAAGACGACGTTGACCGCGGCGATCACCCGCGTGCTGCACGACAAGTTCCCGGAGCTCAACAAGGCTTCGGCGTTCGACCAGATCGACAAGGCCCCCGAAGAGCGTCAGCGCGGGATCACGATCTCGATCGCGCACGTCGAGTACCAGACCGAGGCGCGTCACTACGCCCACGTCGACTGCCCGGGCCACGCGGACTACATCAAGAACATGATCACGGGTGCGGCGCAGATGGACGGCGCCATCCTCGTGGTCGCGGCCACCGACGGCCCGATGCCGCAGACGAAGGAGCACGTCATCCTGGCCCGCCAGGTCGGCGTCCCCTACATCGTCGTCGCGCTGAACAAGGCCGACATGGTCGAGGACGAGGAGCTCCTCGAGCTCGTCGAGATGGAGGTGCGCGAGCTCCTCTCGTCGTACGAGTTCCCGGGCGACGACGTCCCCGTGGTCCGCGTCTCGGCGCTCAAGGCCCTCGAGGGCGACGCCGAGTGGGGCGACAAGCTCATGGAGCTCATGGACGCGGTCGACACCGCGATCCCCGAGCCCGAGCGCGCCGTCGACCAGCCCTTCCTCATGCCGATCGAGGACGTCTTCACGATCACCGGCCGCGGCACCGTCGTGACCGGCCGCATCGAGCGTGGCGTCCTGAACGTCAACCAGGAAGTCGAGATCGTCGGCATCAAGCCGACCTCCTCGAAGACCACCGTCACCAGCATCGAGATGTTCAACAAGATGCTGGACACCGGCCAGGCCGGCGACAACGCCGCCCTGCTGCTGCGTGGTCTCAAGCGTGACGACGTCGAGCGCGGCCAGGTCGTGACCAAGCCGAACTCGATCACCCCGCACACGGAGTTCGAGGGCCAGGCCTACATCCTGTCCAAGGACGAGGGTGGCCGTCACACGCCCTTCTACAACAACTACCGTCCGCAGTTCTACTTCCGGACGACCGACGTCACCGGCGTCGTCTCGCTGCCCGAGGGCACCGAGATGGTCATGCCCGGTGACAACACCGAGATGAAGGTCGACCTCATCCAGCCCATCGCGATGGAAGAGGGCCTCAAGTTCGCGATCCGTGAGGGTGGCCGCACCGTCGGCGCCGGTCGGGTCACGAAGATCCTCAAGTGAGTCGCGCCGCCGCGGGGGAGTGATCCTCCGCGGCGGACCGCTCGCCACGCGAAGGGGCGGGTCCACCTGGACCCGCCCCTTCGTCGTGGGCGAGACCGCCCAGCACCGGTACACCGCTGCTCGATTCGCCAAGGGCCGCCTCCGTCTGGCAGACTGTCGGGGTTGCTGCGCCGCTGGACCGCGCCTGGATCACGATTCCACCCGATCCGGGGACCGGGCCAGACCACCGGCCGGCAACCGCGAACGTCGAACGTCTCGGACGGGCGGCGAACGGTTCACCTGGACCTCCAGGGCAACCTGAACAGGACGACAGGACCACACCGGGCAACCGGGCGAGGGTGCAGAACGTGCGAGAGCGCGACACGCCCGACCTCGGGGGTCGGAGCTCCACCACACGGGGTTCCGCGCCGCGCGCGAGTCAGTAGCGGTACGAAGAGAGAGAGTCAGACGACGCCATGGCGGGACAGAAGATCCGCATCAGGCTCAAGGCCTACGACCACGAGGTCATCGACAGCTCGGCGCGCAAGATCGTCGACACGGTGACCCGCACTGGTGCTTCGGTCGCAGGGCCCGTGCCGCTGCCGACCGAGAAGAACGTCTACTGCGTCATCCGCTCGCCGCACAAGTACAAGGACAGCCGCGAGCACTTCGAGATGCGGACGCACAAGCGTCTCATCGACATCATCGACCCGACGCCGAAGACCGTCGACTCGCTCATGCGGCTCGACCTGCCGGCCGGGGTCGACATCGAGATCAAGCTCTGAGGGACTGCACACGATGAGCGACAGGCAAGTGCGAGGGGTGCTCGGCACCAAGCTCGGCATGACGCAGCTGTGGGACGCGGACAACCGCGTCGTCCCGGTGACCGTCGTCAAGGTCGAGCCGAACGTCGTGACCCAGATCCGCACCACTACCACCGACGGCTACGAAGCCGTCCAGCTGGCCACCACGGCGATCGCGCAGCGCAAGGCGAACAAGCCCGCTGCCGGTCACTTCGCGAAGGCGGACGTCGCGCCTCGCCGTCACCTGGTGGAGCTGCGCACGACCGACGCTGGTGAGTACCAGCTCGGTCAGGAGGTCACCGCCGAGGTCTTCGAGACCGGCACGACCGTCGACGTGGTCGGCACCACCAAGGGCAAGGGCTTCGCTGGTGTCATGAAGCGTCACGGCTTCTCCGGCGTCGGCGCCTCCCACGGTGCGCACCGCAACCACCGCAAGCCGGGGTCCATCGGCGGCTGCGCCACCCCCGGTCGCGTGTTCAAGGGCATGCGGATGGCCGGGCGCATGGGTGCTGCCCGCCAGACCACCCAGAACCTGACCGTGCAGGCCATCGACGCGGAGAAGGGTCTGCTGCTCATCACGGGCGCGATCCCCGGTCCCCGCGGCGGGCTCGTGCTCGTCAAGAGCGCGTCCAAGGCGCGCGTGAAGGAGGCCTGAGCCAGATGTCGACCGAAACTCACGCCACCGAGAACGTCACCGTCCCCCTGCGGACGGCTGACGGTGGCACCAACGGCACCGTCGAGCTGCCGGCGAAGGACTTCGCCCGTCAGGCGAACGTCGCGCTGATCCACCAGGTCGTCACCGCGCAGCTCGCCGCGGCCCGTCAGGGCACGCACGCGACGAAGACGCGGGGCGAGGTCCGTGGTGGCGGCAAGAAGCCGTACAAGCAGAAGGGCACCGGCCGCGCCCGTCAGGGTTCGCTGCGCGCCCCGCAGTTCACCGGCGGTGGCACCGTGCACGGTCCCCAGCCGCGCGACTACTCCCAGCGCACCCCCAAGAAGATGAAGGCGGCCGCCCTGCGCGGTGCCCTCTCCGACCGGGTGCGTCACGACCGGCTGCACGTCGTCGAGGGCCTGGCCTCCGGTGAGGTCCCCTCGACCAAGACGGCGCGCACGCTCATCGCCACGCTGTCCGGCCGCAAGAACGTGCTCGTCGTGCTGACCCGCGACGACGAGGTCTCGCAGAAGTCCCTGCGCAACCTCGACAACGTGCACGTCCTCCCGGCGGACCAGCTCAACACCTACGACGTCCTGAAGAGCGACGACGTCGTCTTCACCCGCGCGGCCCTCGACGCCTTCGTCGCCGGCCCGCGCAAGGGTCGCAGCGCGACCGCGGTGGCGGCGGAGTCCGAAGGGAGCACCCTGTGAGCGCGCTCGGCGGAACCCAGAAGGACCCGCGCGACATCCTGCTCGCGCCGGTCGTCTCGGAGAAGAGCTACGGGCTCATCGACGAGGGCAAGTACACGTTCCTGGTGGACCCGCGGGCCAACAAGACCGAGATCAAGATCGCGGTCGAGAAGGTCTTCGGCGTCAAGGTCTCGGCGGTCAACACCGCGAACCGTCAGGGCAAGAGCCGGCGCACCAAGTTCGGTACTGGGAAGCGCAAGGACACCAAGCGGGCCATCGTGACGTTGCGCGAGGGCACGATCGACATCTTCGGCGGCTCGGTCGCCTGAGCCCGTAGGGCTCGCACGACTGCCGTAGACACCTTCGAACCCGAGGAAACGCTGCAATGGGAATCCGCAAGTACAAGCCGACGACGCCGGGCCGCCGTGGCTCGTCCGTCGCCGACTTCGTCGAGATCACGCGGAGCGAGCCGGAGAAGTCGCTCGTCCGCCCGCTGTCCAAGACCGGTGGTCGCAACTCGTCCGGCCGGATCACCACCCGTCACATCGGTGGTGGCCACAAGCGCGCCTACCGCGTCATCGACTTCCGTCGTCACGACAAGGACGGCGTCGTCGCCAAGGTCGCGCACATCGAGTACGACCCCAACCGCACCGCGCGCATCGCGCTGCTGCACTACGTGGACGGCGAGAAGCGCTACATCATCGCCCCCGCGAAGCTGAAGCAGGGTGACCGGATCGAGAACGGCCCCGAGGCCGACATCAAGCCGGGCAACAACCTGCCGCTGCGCAACATCCCCGTGGGTACGGTCATCCACGCCATCGAGATCCGTCCCGGTGGCGGCGCGAAGATCGCCCGCTCCGCGGGTGCGAGCGTCCAGCTGGTGGCCCGCGAGGGTCGCTTCGCCCAGCTCCGCATGCCCTCCGGCGAGATCCGCAACGTCGACGTCCGCTGCCGCGCGACGATCGGCGAGGTCGGCAACGCCGAGCAGTCGAACATCAACTGGGGCAAGGCCGGCCGCATGCGCTGGAAGGGCAAGCGCCCGACCGTCCGCGGTGTCGCCATGAACCCGATCGACCACCCGCACGGTGGTGGTGAGGGGAAGACGTCCGGTGGGCGTCACCCCGTCAGCCCCTGGGGCAAGCCTGAAGGCCGTACGCGGCGTCCGGGCAAGGAGAGCGACAAGCTCATCGTCCGTCGCCGCCGCACCGGCAAGAAGCGCTGATAGGGAGCTAGAGCCATGCCTCGCAGCTTGAAGAAGGGCCCGTTCATCGACGACCACCTCCAGAAGAAGGTGGACGCTCAGAACGAGGCCGGTACGCACAACGTCATCAAGACGTGGTCCCGCCGTTCGGTCATCACGCCGGACTTCCTGGGTCACACGTTCGCGGTGCACGACGGCCGCAAGCACGTCCCCGTCTTCGTCACCGAGTCGATGGTGGGGCACAAGCTCGGCGAGTTCGCCGCCACGCGGACGTTCAAGGGCCACGAGAAGGACGACCGCAAGGGTCGTCGCCGCTGAGCCACCGGCTCACGCGACACAACCTTTCGAGACCGAAACCAGGAAGCAGGACAGGGATGGAAGCCAAGGCGCAGACGCGGCACCTCCGCGTCACGCCCCAGAAGGCGCGCCGAGTCGTCGACCTCGTCCGGGGCAAGCAGGCCACTGAAGCCGTCGCCGTGCTCTCGTTCGCCCCGCAGGCGGCGGCCGAGCCCGTGCGCAAGCTCGTCGAGAGCGCCATCGCGAATGCGAAGTTCCTCGCGGACAAGCACTCCGAGGCGTTCGACCCGAACGAGTACGTCGTCAAGGCGATCCACGTCGACGAGGGTCCGACCATGAAGCGCTTCCGTCCGCGGGCCCAGGGCCGCGCCGGACGCATCCTGAAGCGCACGAGCCACATCACCGTGGTCGTGGCCCCCGCCGTCGCCGGCGCCAAGAAGACGAGGAGGACCCGCTGATGGGACAGAAGGTCAACCCGTTCGGGTTCCGACTGGGCATCACCACCGACCACCGCAGCCGGTGGTTCGCCGACTCCACCAAGACCGGTCAGCGCTACGCCGACTACGTCAAGGAGGACGTCGCGATCCGCAAGCTCATGTCCAAGGGCATGGAGCGCGCGGGCATCTCGAAGGTGGAGATCGAGCGCACGCGTGACCGCGTGCGGGTCGACATCCACACCGCCCGGCCGGGCATCGTCATCGGTCGCCGCGGCGCGGAGGCCGACCGCATCCGCACCGAGCTCGAGAAGCTCACGGGCAAGCAGGTGCAGCTCAACATCCTCGAGGTCAAGAACCCCGAGACCGACGCCCAGCTCGTCGCGCAGGGTGTCGCCGAGCAGCTCGCCAGCCGTGTCTCGTTCCGTCGCGCCATGCGCAAGGGGATGCAGACGACCATGCGCTCCGGGGCCAAGGGCATCCGTGTCCAGTGCGCCGGCCGCCTGGGCGGCGCCGAGATGAGCCGCTCGGAGTTCTACCGCGAGGGTCGCGTTCCGCTGCACACGCTGCGCGCGAACATCGACTACGGCTTCTACGAGGCCCGCACGACCTTCGGCCGCATCGGCGTGAAGGTCTGGATCTACCACGGTGACATCACCAGCCGTGAGCTCGCCCAGTCGCAGGCGCAGGCTCCGCGCGCCCCGCGTCGCGGTGAGCGTGGCGACCGTGGCGAGAGCCGTGGCCGTCGTCGTCCCACCGCCGAGCAGCAGCCGGCAGCCGAGGCTGCCCCCGCTGCCGCCCCGGCCAGCACCGGATCGGAGGCCTGAGTCGTGCTCATCCCGCGGCGAGTCAAGCACCGCAAGCAGCACCACCCCACGCGGCGTGGTGCGGCGTCCGGCGGCACCCGAGTCACCTTCGGTGAGTACGGGATCCAGGCCGTCGAAGGTGGCTACGTCACCAACCGGCAGATCGAGTCGGCCCGTATCGCGATCACGCGCCACATCCGTCGTGGCGGCAAGGTCTGGATCAACATCTACCCGGACCGCCCGCTGACGAAGAAGCCCGCCGAGACCCGCATGGGTTCCGGGAAGGGTTCCCCGGAGTGGTGGATCGCGAACATCAAGCCCGGCCGGGTCATGTTCGAGCTGTCGTTCCCGAACGAGAAGGTCGCTTCGGAGGCGCTCACCCGCGCCATCCACAAGCTGCCCGTCAAGTGCAAGATCGTGCGCCGCGAAGGTGGTGAGTGAGTTGGCCATCGGGACCAAGGGCCTGAGCGCGGACGACCTGCGTGAGTTCGACGACGCGAAGCTGGTCGACGAGCTGAAGAAGGCGAAGGAAGAGCTGTTCAACCTGCGCTTCCAGTCCGCCACCGGTCAGCTGGAGAACAACTCCCGGCTGAAGGCGGTCAAGCGGGACATCGCCCGCATCTACACGACGATGCGCGAGCGCGAGCTCGGCATCACCGAGGCGCCGATCACGAAGGAGGCTGCGAAGTGAGCGAGCAGGACACCGCCAAGACGTCCCACGAGACCACCGAGCGCGGCTACCGCAAGACGCGCCGCGGGTACGTCGTCAGCGACAAGATGCAGAAGACCGTCGTCGTCGAGGTCGAGGACCGCGTGAAGCACCCGCTCTACGCCAAGGTCATCCGCCGCACGACGAAGGTCAAGGCGCACGACGAGGTCGAGACGGCGGGTGTGGGCGACCTCGTCCTCATCGCCGAGACCCGGCCCCTGTCGGCGACCAAGCGTTGGCGCGTCGTCGAGGTCCTCGAGCGCGCGAAGTGACGCACGCGTCCTCGGACGCGTTCGACCGAGGGTGGGCCGCGGTTGCGGCCCACCCCCAGATTCCATGTCCGTTCGGCCAGGCTCGCCCCCTCGCGGGTGGTCGAGAACCGGCGCGACGAAGGAGTAGAGAGTGATCCAGCAGGAGTCGCGGCTCAAGGTCGCCGACAACACGGGTGCCAAGGAGATCTTGTGCATCCGCGTGCTCGGTGGCTCCGGCCGCCGCTACGCCGGCATCGGTGACGTGATCGTGGCCACGGTCAAGGACGCCATCCCCGGCGGGAACGTCAAGAAGGGCGATGTGGTCAAGGCCGTCATCGTCCGCACCAAGAAGGAGCGTCGGCGTGCCGACGGTTCCTACATCCGTTTCGACGAGAACGCCGCCGTGATCCTCCGCGCCGACGGCGACCCGCGTGGCACCCGCATCTTCGGGCCCGTCGGTCGCGAGCTGCGCGAGAAGAAGTTCATGCGGATCATCTCGCTGGCACCGGAGGTGCTCTGACCATGGCGAAGTTGCGCATCAAGAAGGGTGACCTCGTGCAGGTCATCACCCGTGTCCGCGGGCGCAAGAACGAGGACGGCACCAAGACGTCCGACCTCGGCAAGCAGGGCAAGGTGCTCGAGGTGAACGCCGAGACGCAGCGCGTGCTGGTCGAGGGTGTGAACCGCATCAAGCGCCACACCAAGGCCCGCCCGGGTGTGGAGGGCGGCATCGTCGAGCGCGAGGCCCCCATCCACATCAGCAACGTGCAGCTCGTCGACCCGGAGACCAAGAAGCCGACCCGCGTCGGCATCCGCGAGGAGAAGGTCGAGCGCGACGGTCGCACCAAGACCAACCGCATCCGCGTCGCCAAGCGTTCCGGCAAGGACATCTGATGACCACCACCACTGAAGCGCGTGCCCTGCCTCGCCTGAAGCAGCGCTACCGCGAAGAGATCAAGGGTCAGCTGCACACGCAGTTCGCCTACCCGAACGTCATGCAGATCCCCGGCCTGGTCAAGGTCGTGGTGAACATGGGTGTCGGCGAGGCCGCTCGTGACTCCAAGCTGATCGACGGCGCCGTCCGCGACCTGACCGCCATCACGGGGCAGAAGCCGCAGATCACCAAGGCGCGCAAGTCCATCGCCCAGTTCAAGCTGCGCGAGGGCATGCCGATCGGTTGCCACACCACCCTGCGCGGGGACCGGATGTGGGAGTTCCTGGACCGCCTGGTGTCGCTCGCGCTGCCGCGCATCCGCGACTTCCGCGGCCTGTCGCCGAAGCAGTTCGACGGCAACGGCAACTACACCTTCGGTCTCAACGAGCAGTCGATGTTCCACGAGATCGACCAGGACAAGATCGACCGCGTCCGCGGCATGGACATCACGGTCGTGACGACGGCGAAGACCGACGACGAAGGCCGTGCGCTGCTGCGTGCTCTGGGCTTCCCGTTCAAGGAGAACTGACCGTGGCGAAGACCGCTCTGATCCACAAGGCCGCGCGCAAGCCCAAGTTCAAGGTGCGCGCCTACACCCGCTGCCAGCGCTGCGGTCGTCCGCACGCCGTGTACCGCAAGTTCGGCCTGTGCCGCGTCTGCGTGCGCGACATGGCGCACCGTGGCGAACTGCCCGGTGTGACCAAGAGCAGCTGGTGACTTCCCACTCCTGCACGACCCTGATCACTGAGACGCCGAAGGTCCGGCCCGCACTGCGTGGCGCGGAAACCGCGGCGAGGAAGGGCGGACGAGCCCGATGACGATGACTGACCCCATCGCGGACATGCTGACGCGTCTGCGGAACGCCAACTCGGCGTACCACGACACCGTCCAGATGCCGTACAGCAAGCTGAAGTCCCACATCGCCGAGATCCTCCAGGCCGAGGGCTACATCGCCTCCTGGACGGTCGAGGACGCCGAGGTGGGCAAGAAGCTGACGCTGAACCTGAAGTTCGGCCCCAACCGCGAGCGTGCGATCGCCGGCCTGCGCCGCGTGAGCAAGCCCGGTCTGCGGGTCTACGCGAAGTCGACGAACCTGCCCCGCGTGCTCGGTGGCCTCGGCGTGGCGATCCTGTCCACGTCCTCGGGGCTGCTGACCGACAAGCAGGCCAACAAGAAGGGCGTGGGTGGGGAAGTCCTCGCCTACGTCTGGTGAGGGAGGAGAACTCATGTCGCGCATCGGTCGACTCCCGATCACCGTCCCCTCGGGCGTGGACGTGACCATCGACGGCTCCGCCGTCACGGTCAAGGGCCCCAAGGGCGAGCTGAACCACACCGTCGCTTCGCCCATCGCGGTGGAGCGCTCCGAGGACGGGGCCCTGTCGGTCACCCGTCCCGACGACGAGCGCACCTCGCGCTCGCTGCACGGCCTGACCCGCACCCTGATCTCGAACATGGTCGAGGGTGTGACCAAGGGCTACGAGAAGAAGCTCGAGATCGTCGGCACGGGGTACCGCGTCACGGCCAAGGGCTCCGACCTCGAGTTCGCGCTCGGCTTCAGCCACCCGGTCGTCGTCAAGGCGCCCGCCGGCATCACCTTCGCCGTGGAGAGCAACACCAAGTTCTCCGTGGCGGGGATCGACAAGCAGCAGGTCGGCGAGGTCGCCGCGAACATCCGCAAGCTCCGCAAGCCCGACCCGTACAAGGGCAAGGGCGTGCGTTACGCCGGCGAGCAGATCCGCCGCAAGGTCGGAAAGGCTGGTAAGTGACCATGGGACTCTCCACCCAGAAGACCCAGAAGGGCACTGCGCCGGCGCGCAAGCGTCGCCACACCCGCGTGCGCAAGAAGGTCGTGGGCACCGCCGTGCGTCCTCGTCTCGTGGTCACGCGCTCCACGCGTCACGTGTTCGTCCAGGTCATCGACGACGCGGCGGGTCACACCCTGGCGTCGGCCTCGACCATGGAGGCGGACCTGCGCGCCAGCGGCGACGACAAGTCGGCCAAGGCCAAGGCCGTCGGCGTGCTCGTCGGCGAGCGGGCCAAGGCAGCCGGCATCGAGGCCGTGGTCTTCGACCGCGGCGGCAACCGCTACGCCGGGCGCGTCGCGGCGATCGCGGACGGCGCTCGTGAGGCGGGGCTGTCCCTGTGACCTACGAAGTCGATGAGATGAGGAACGTCTGATGCCTGGACCCCAGCGCCGAGGCGCCGGTGCGGCCGGCGGCGGCGACAACCGCGGCGGCGGCGACAACCGCGGGAACGACCGCGGCCGTGGTGGCCGCGACGGCGGCCGCGACAACCGTGGACGGGGCGACGCGGGCGACCGCGGCAACTTCGTCGAGCGCGTCGTGACCATCAACCGCGTCGCCAAGGTCGTCAAGGGCGGTCGTCGCTTCAGCTTCACGGCCCTCGTGGTCGTGGGTGACGGCGACGGCACCGTCGGTGTCGGCTACGGCAAGGCCAAGGAGGTGCCCGCGGCGATCGCCAAGGGTGTCGAGGAGGCCAAGAAGAACTTCTTCCGCGTCCCCAAGATCCAGGGGACCATCCCGCACCCCGTGCAGGGCGAGAAGGCGGCCGGCGTGGTCATGCTGCGCCCGGCCTCCCCGGGTACCGGTGTCATCGCCGGTGGTCCGGTCCGCGCCGTGCTCGAGTGCGCGGGCATCCACGACGTGCTGTCGAAGTCCCTGGGCTCCGACAACGCGATCAACATCGTCCACGCGACGATCGAGGCCCTGCGTGGTCTCGAGCGTCCCGAGCAGGTCGCGGCCCGCCGTGGTCTGCCGGTCGAGCACGTCGCTCCGGTCGCGCTCCTGCGCGCCCAGGCTGCGGGGGTGAACGGCTGATGGGTCGCATCAAGGTCACGCAGCTCAAGTCCGGCATCGGCGGCAAGCAGAACCAGCGCGACACGCTCCGCAGCCTCGGGCTCCACAAGATCGGGCAGTCGGTCGTCAAGGACGACAAGCCCGAGTTCCGTGGGATGGCCAACACCGTCGCGCACCTCGTGATGGTTGAGGAGGTCGACTGATGGCGAACCAGGGTGACCACGTCCTGAAGCTGCACCACCTGCGCCCCGCTCCGGGGTCGAACACCGCGAAGACCCGTGTGGGTCGCGGTGAGGGCAGCAAGGGCAAGACCGCCGGTCGCGGCACCAAGGGCACCAAGGCCCGCTACCAGGTGCCCGAGGCGTTCGAGGGCGGGCAGATGCCCCTCCACATGCGCCTGCCGAAGCTGCGCGGGTTCAAGAACCCGTTCCGCGTCGAGTTCCAGGTCGTCAACCTCGACAAGCTCGCGACCCTCTTCCCCGAGGGCGGCACCGTCGGTGTCGACGAGCTCGTCGCGAAGGGCGCGGTCCGCAAGGGCCAGCCCGTCAAGGTCCTCGGCACCGGTGAGGTGTCCGTGGCCCTGCAGGTGACGGCCGACAAGTTCTCGACCTCGGCGGCCGAGAAGATCGCGGCTGCGGGCGGTTCCACGACCGTCCGCTGACGCCCAGCACCACCGCCCACACGGCGGTAGCGGCGAGTGATCGCCTGCTACCGCCGTGTGTGCGTTTGCGGGGAGGTAGGGTCTACCAGAGCCCCACGCGTCCCGCTGGCAGCAGCGGACGGGGGAGTTCGTCTCACCCGCTGTGCCCGAAGCAACCTGTTCGGCCCAACCGTCCGACCAGTCAGGAACGACTCCGGCTCCTCCGGGAGCGCGGTGCAGGAGGTCGTAGTGCTCACCGCAATCGGTCGCGCCTTCCGGACGCCCGACCTGCGCCGCAAGCTGCTCTTCACGATCGGGATCATCGTCCTGGTCCGGCTGGGCTCCTTCGTGCCGGCGCCCGGGGTCTCGTACTCCGCCGTGCAGCAGTGCATCGACGTGGCGCAGACCGGCAACGACCTGCTCGGGCTGGCGAACCTCTTCTCCGGCGGCGCGCTCCTGCAGCTCAGCATCTTCGCGCTGGGGATCATGCCGTACATCACGGCGAGCATCATCATCCAGCTGCTGACGGTGGTGATCCCGCGCTTCGAGGCCCTCAAGAAGGAGGGTCAGCAGGGGACCAGCAAGCTCACGCAGTACACGCGGTACCTGACGATCGGCCTGGCCGTCCTGCAGTCGACGACCTACGTGACGATCGCCCGGGAGCCCTCGCGACTGTTCGGCACGTCCTGCAACGCCCAGGTGCTGCCCGACCAGAGCGTCCCGACGATCCTGCTGATGGTCCTCACGATGACGGCCGGCACCGGCCTCATCATGTGGCTCGGTGAGCTCGTCACCGAGCGCGGCGTCGGCAACGGGATGTCCCTGCTGATCTTCGCCCAGATCGCCGCGACCTTCCCGACCTCGTTGCTCGCCATCGGCCGCGAGCGCGGCTGGCTCACCTTCGCAGGGGTCGTCCTCATCGGCCTCGTCGTCGTGGCGGCCGTCGTGGCGGTCGAGCAGTCCCAGCGCCGGGTGCCCGTCCAGTACGCCAAACGGATGATCGGCCGGCGCATGTACGGCGGCACCTCGACGTACATCCCGCTCAAGGTCAACATGGCCGGCGTCATCCCGGTGATCTTCGCCTCGTCGCTGCTCTACCTGCCCGCCCTCGTGGCCCAGTTCAACGACCCGAACGCGGCCTGGGTGGCCTGGATCACCGACCACTTCACCAAGGGCGACCACCCGCTGTACATGGCGGTCTACTTCCTGCTCATCATCTTCTTCGCGTACTTCTACGTCGCGATCACGTTCAACCCGGACGAGGTCGCCGAGAACATGCGCAAGTACGGCGGTTTCATCCCCGGGGTGCGCGCCGGACGGCCCACCGCGGAGTACCTCGACTACATCCTCACCCGCATCACCCTGCCAGGATCGCTGTACCTGGGGCTCATCTCGCTGCTTCCCCTCATCGCGTTCGTGCTCTTCAATGCCAACACGAACTTCCCCTTCGGGGGCACGTCGATCCTGATCATCGTCGGGGTCGGGCTCGAGACGGTGAAGCAGATCGAGTCCCAGCTCCAGCAGCGCAACTACGAAGGGTTCTTGCGATGACACGTCTCGTCCTCCTCGGTCCGCCCGGTGCGGGCAAGGGCACCCAGGCCAAGCTCCTGTCCTCCCGCCTCGGCGTCCCCGCCATCTCGACCGGCGACATCTTCCGCGCGAACGTCGCGGAGGAGACCGAACTGGGCAAGACGGTCAAGGAGTACCTGGACGCCGGCAAGTACGTGCCGGACTCCGTCACCAACGCGATGGTCCGGGACCGGCTGCAGCAGCCGGACGCGGCCGACGGGTTCATCCTCGACGGCTACCCGCGCACGACCGACCAGGTCCGCGAACTCGACGACATGCTCCGCGAGATCGGGGCCAAGCTCGAGCACGTCCTGGAGATCACGGCCGACACCGACGAGCTGGTCCGCCGGCTGTCCAAGCGCGCCGTCGACCAGGGGCGCAGCGACGACACCGAGGACGTCATCCGCACCCGCCAGCAGGTCTACCTCGACCAGACCGCCCCGCTCGTGGAGGTCTACTCCGAGCGCGGCCTGCTGCGGTCGGTGGACGGGCTGGGGGAGATCTCGTCGGTGACCGAGCGCCTCGTCAAGGCCCTCGACCTGCCCGACGCCTGAGGCCGCCGGTGGTGTTCGGACGTGAACGGGTGGAGTACAAGACCCCCGAGCAGGTGCGCGCCATGCGCAAGGCCGGCCTGCTGACGTACGCCGCGCTGGAGAGCGTGCGCTCGGCCCTGCGGCCGGGCGTCACCCTCGCGGAGCTGGACGCCCTGGGTGCGGAGGTCATCCGCACCGGGGGAGGCACGTCGAACTTCCTGGGCTACCACGGGTACCCCAAGACGCTGTGCATCTCGGTGAACGAGGTCGTCGTCCACGGCATCCCGGGCGACCAGGTCCTCGCCGAGGGCGACGTCGTCTCCGTCGACGGCGGGTGCGTCGTCGACGGGTGGCACGGGGACTCGGCCTTCACGGCCATCGTGGGGGAGCCGGTCGACCCGGCCGACGCCGAGCTCGTCGAGATCACGCGCACCGCGCTGTGGGCCGGCATTGCCGCCCTCGACGCCCGTGGCCGCGTCGGCGACGTCGGTGCGGCCGTGGAGGACGCGGTCGACGGTCGCCTGGGCATCGTCGACGGCTACACCGGGCACGGCATCGGGACGGCCATGCACATGGCCCCCGAGGTCCTCAACTACCGGGTGCGCGAGAAGGGGCCGAAGGTCAAGCCCGGCCTCGTCCTGGCCATCGAGCCCATGTGCACCCGCGGCGGCATCGAGACCGACGTCCTCGCCGACGACTGGACCGTCGTGACGTCCGACGGGACCCGCGCCGCGCACTGGGAGCACACCGTCGCCGTCCTCGACGAGGGCCTGTGGGTGCTGACCGCGCCCGACGGGGGAGCCTCCGAGCTCGCCGCGTACGGCATCACCGTCCCCGAGGGCTGAACCGCCCCGGACGCGACCGGTTGCGCTGCAAGGGGGACGAGCGGCATGATCGCCCGATTTCGCCCTCGGCGCGCCGTCGCGTAAGCTTGACCGTCGGTCCGCCATGCCTCCCGTTGGGTCCACCAGCGGGGCCGGGCTGACTCCAACCGACACTTGATGAAAAGCGGAGGACATGCCGAAGAAGGACGGCGTCATCGAGATCGAAGGCACCGTGATCGAAGCCCTGCCGAACGCGATGTTCCGCGTCGAGCTGAGCAACGGTCACAAGGTGCTCGCCCACATCTCCGGGAAGATGCGTCAGCACTACATCCGCATCCTCCCCGAGGACCGGGTGGTCGTCGAGCTCAGCCCCTACGACCTGTCCCGCGGGCGCATCGTCTACCGCTACAAGTGACCACCCACTGGCCGCCGGCCCGTCCCGAGCTCGGGGCGGGTTCAGCACGACCGGAGACACGATGAAGGTCAAGCCGAGCGTCAAGAAGATCTGCGACAAGTGCAAGGTGATCCGCCGTCACGGGCGGGTCATGATCATCTGCGACAACCTGCGCCACAAGCAGCGCCAGGGCTGACGCAGCGGGTCACACCGCCGCACGACCCGCAGTCCTCGCCGAGGACGCGCACCCCATACGCAGGACCCGCCGACCGCGCCCGTCAGGGCCGGTGCGGTGACACCCCCGGTCGGAGGCCGGGGACCCGCTCGAGACGGCGGGACCGGTCCTGTGGCAGACCTCCGCGACAGAAGAGGGACCATCCCGCATGGCACGTCTCGTCGGCGTCGACCTCCCCCGCGAAAAGCGGCTGGAGATCGCGCTCACGTACATCTACGGCGTCGGTCGCACCCGCGCCCAGGAGACCCTGGCCGCGACGGGCGTCAGCCCGGACCTGCGCGTCCGGGACCTGACGGACGACGACCTGGTCGCGCTGCGCGACCACATCGAGGGCAACTACCGCGTCGAGGGTGACCTCCGCCGCGAGGTGGCCGCCGACATCCGCCGCAAGGTGGAGATCGGTTGCTACGCCGGTCTGCGGCACCGCCGCGGCCTGCCCGTCCGCGGGCAGCGCACCAAGACCAACGCGCGCACCCGCAAGGGCCCGAAGCGCACCGTGGCCGGCAAGAAGAAGGCCGGTCGCAAGTAAGCAGTGCGCGGCCCCCCACCGGGTCGCCTCGCGAACCCCAGGGTTCGCCCTCGAAGCCAGTCGTCGCAGTCCACCAGGAGTCCGGAGAGCATGCCTCCCAAGAGCCGTCAGGCCAGTGCGACGCGCAAGCCGCGTCGCAAGGAGAAGAAGAACGTCGCGCACGGCCACGCGCACATCAAGTCGACGTTCAACAACACGATCGTCTCGATCACCGACCCGACGGGCGCGGTCATCGCGTGGGCGTCGGCCGGTCAGGTCGGGTTCAAGGGGTCCCGCAAGTCGACCCCCTTCGCCGCGCAGATGGCCGCCGAGGCGGCCGCCCGTCGTGCGCAGGAGCACGGCATGCGCAAGGTCGACGTCTTCGTCAAGGGCCCGGGTTCGGGCCGCGAGACCGCGATCCGCTCGCTCCAGGCCACCGGCCTGGAGGTCGGCGCGATCCAGGACGTGACCCCCAGCCCGCACAACGGCTGCCGTCCGCCCAAGCGTCGGCGCGTCTGACGAGGGTGCGGCCCTGACCCCCACCGTCGCGGTGGGGGTCGGGGCCGTCCCGATCGGAACCCAGTTCTAGCAGTCAGACCCCGTCGGCGGACCGATGTCGACGGGCGTGCGGGGCGTCATATGGCGGACGCCCGCGGGAAGGAACCTCCGTGCTGATCGCACAGCGCCCCACCCTCACCGAGGACGTCGTCGACGAGTACCGCTCGCGCTTCGTCATCGAACCCCTCGAGCCCGGCTTCGGGTACACCCTCGGCAACTCGCTGCGCCGCACCCTGCTGTCGTCCATCCCGGGCGCCGCGGTGACGAGCCTGCGCATCGACGGTGTGCTCCACGAGTTCACCTCCGTGCCGGGTGTGAAGGAGGACGTCACCGAGATCGTCCTCAACGTGAAGAACCTCGTCGTCTCCTCCGAGCACGACGAACCCGTCGTGATGTACCTGCGCAAGCAGGGCCCGGGCGCGGTCACCGCGGCCGACATCGCCCCGCCCGCGGGTGTCGAGGTCCACAACCCCGACCTGCACATCGCGACGCTCAACGGCAAGGGCAAGCTCGAGCTGGAGCTGACGGTCGAGCGCGGCCGCGGCTACGTCTCGGCGGCGCAGAACAAGTCCGGCGAGCAGGAGATCGGCCGGATCCCGGTCGACTCGATCTACTCGCCGGTCCTGAAGGTGACGTACAAGGTCGAGGCGACCCGCGTCGAGCAGCGGACGGACTTCGACCGCCTCGTCGTGGACGTGGAGACCAAGCACGCCATCTCCCCGCGCGACGCCGTCGCCTCCGCCGGCAAGACGCTGGTCGAGCTGTTCGGCCTGGCGCGCGAGCTCAACGTCGAGGCCGAAGGCATCGACATGGGCCCCTCGCCGACCGACGCCGCGCTCGCGGCCGACCTCGCGCTCGAGATCGAGGCGCTGGACCTCACGGTCCGCTCCTACAACTGCCTCAAGCGCGAGGGCATCCACACCGTCGGCGAACTGGTCTCGCGCAGCGAGGCCGACCTGCTCGACATCCGCAACTTCGGGCAGAAGTCCATCGACGAGGTCAAGGCCAAGCTGGTCGGCATGGGCCTGCACCTCAAGGACTCCCCGCCCGGGTTCGACCCGAGCGCCGTCGTCAACGACTTCGAGGACGACGACCAGTCGTTCGCCGAGGACGAGCAGCTCTGACCGTCCGCAGCCGCACGCTCTGAGAACGCGCGCGGCAACACCGAGGAGACAACACAATGCCCACCCCCACCAAGGGTCCGCGGCTCGGCGGCGGGCCGGCCCACGAGAAGCTCATCATCGCCAACCTGGCGACTGCGCTCTTCGAACACCGCAGCATCACCACGACCGAGGCCAAGGCGAAGCGGCTCCGTCCGCACGCCGAGCGCCTCATCACGTTCGCGAAGAAGGGTGACCTGGCGGCCCGCCGCGAGGTCATGAAGACGGTGCGCGACAAGTCCGTCGTGCACTTCCTCTTCACCGAGATCGCCCCGGCCATGGCCGAGCGCAACGGTGGCTACACCCGCATCGTGAAGATCGGTCCCCGCAAGGGTGACAACGCCCCCATGGCCGTGATCCAGCTCGTCATGGAGCCGGTCAGCGCCAAGCAGGGCGTCGTCCGCGAGGCCGAGCAGGCCGCTGCGGCGACCGCTCCGGCCGAGGAGACCCCGGCCGAGGAGACCGCCGCGGCCGAGTCGACCGAGGACACCACCTCGGACGCGGTCGAGGTCGACGCCGCCGAGGCCGACCCGAGCGACGAGAACACCGAGAAGAAGGACCAGGCCTGAGCGCCTCCCTTCCCGCTGACGAGCCCGTCCTCCCCGACACCGGGGAGGGCGGGCTCGTCCGCGTCCGGCTCGACCTCGGCTACGACGGGACGCACTTCGCGGGCTGGGCCGAACAGCCGGGCCTGCGGACCGTCCAGGGTGAGCTGACCGCCGGCCTGGGGCGGGTGCTGCGGCTCGACCCGGCGCCGCGCCTGACCGTGGCCGGGCGCACCGACGCCGGGGTGCACGCCTCCGGCCAGGTGGCCCACGTCGACGTCCCGGCGGCCGCGTGGGCGGCCGTGCCGGGGCGCTCCGACGCTCCGCCCGGGACGGCCCTCGTGCGGCGCCTGGCGGGCGTCCTGCCGCCCGACGTGCGCGTCCACGGCGCCCGGCAGGCCCCTGCGGGTTTCGACGCGCGGTTCGGCGCCCTGCGGCGCCGCTACGCCTACCGGGTCTGCGACGACCCCGCCGGCGTCCCGCCGTTGCGGCGCTTCGACGTGCTGCACCACCGCCGACCCCTCGACGTCACCGCCATGGACCTCGCGGCCCGCAGCCTCGTCGGGCTGCGCGAGTTCGCGGCCTTCTGCAAGCCCCGCGACGGGGCCACCACCGTCCGCACCCTCCTGGCCTACTCGTGGCGGCGCACGGACGACGGGCTGCTCCTCGCCGACGTCCAGGCCGACGCGTTCTGCCACTCGATGGTCCGCGCGCTGGTGGGTGCGGCCCTCGCGGTCGGCGACGGCCGCCGCGACGTGGACTGGCCCCGCCTCGTGCAGGACCGCGCGGTGCGCGACCCCGCCGTCGCGGTCGTCGGACCCCAGGGCCTGACGCTGGAGGAGGTCGCCTACCCCGCCGACGCCGACCTCGCCGCCCGCGTCGCGCAGTCCCGCGCCGTCCGCACCCTCCCCTGAGACCGCCTCTGCCCGCGTGGAAACCACTCTTTCCGCCCTCCTGCAACGCTGCAGGAGGGCGGAGGGAGTGTTTTCCACGCGGGCCCGGGCGGGACTGGGCCGGGCGGGTGAGGGGTGGGTGGGGCGCGGGGTCGGGCGTGCGGCAGGCTGGTGCGTGTGCCCACGCTCGTCGTCGTCCGCCACGCCAAGGCCGACTCGCCGGTAGGACTGCAGGACATCGCCCGCCCCCTCGCCGACCGTGGCAAGGCCGACGCGGAGGAGGCGGGACGCTGGCTGCGCGAGCACGTCGGCGCGTGCGACCTGCTCCTCAGCTCGCCCGCCCGCCGGACCGAGGAGACGACGGCCCGGCTGCTCGACGGCTGGGGCGTCGCCCCCGTCATCGTCGACGAGGAACGGCTCTACGAGGCCACGCTGGGCGACCTGCTGCGGATCGTCCGCGGTCTGGACACCGAGACCGCGGACGCCACCGTCGTCCTCGTGGCCCACAACCCCGGTGTCAGCGCCCTCGTGGAGGCACTGACGGGCGAGGTCGTCCAGCTGCGGACCGCGGGCATCGCGGTCCTGGACGTCGCGGGGGACTGGGCGGACGCCGACACGACGAGCTGCGCCCTGCGCCTGCAGCACACCGCCCGCGCGGACACCGACGGTCGGGAAACCAGCGGCGGGCACTGACCCCGACCCGTCAGACTGGCCGCTCACGCACGACAGGAGCAGGGCAGTGGCTGGAACAACGGGTGGGCACGTCGACGTCGCAGGGCTGAGCCACGAGCTCCCCGACGGGCGGCCCCTGCTGAGCGAGGTGTCCTTCCGTGTCGCGGACGGGTCGACCACCGCTCTCATCGGTCCCAACGGCACGGGGAAGACGACGCTGCTGCGGCTCGTCGCGGGCGACGAGCCGGTCCAGGAGGGGTCGGTCAACCGCAGCGGTGGCCTCGGCGTCATGCGCCAGTTCGTCGGCTCGGTCCGCGACGGCACGACCGTGGCCGAGCTGCTCGTCTCCGTCGCCCCCGCGCCCCTGCGGGAGGCCTTCGCGGCCGTCGAGGCGGCGGAGGCGGCCATGGTCGAGCAGGAGACCGAGAAGTCCCAGCTGCGGTACGCGCAGGCCCTGGCCGACTTCGGCGACGCCGGCGGCTACGAGCAGGAGGTGCTGTGGGACGAGTGCACCCACGCCGCCCTCGGGGTCTCCTTCGACACCTGCCGCAACCGGCTCGTGCGGACGCTGTCCGGGGGTGAGCAGAAGCGGCTCGTCCTGGAGGCGCTGCTGCGCGGTCCCGAGGGCGTCCTGCTCCTGGACGAGCCGGACAACTACCTGGACGTGCCCGGCAAGCGCTGGCTCGAGGAGCAGCTGCGCACCACGCCGAAGTCGGTGCTGCTCGTCAGCCACGACCGCGAGCTCCTCGCCGCCGCCGCCGACCGCATCGTGACGCTCGAACCGGGAGCGGTCGGGGCGGTCTCCTGGACGCACGGCGGCTCGTTCGCCGACTACGGCGCCGCCCGGCAGGCCCGCGGGGAGCGGCTGGAGGAGCTGCGCCGCCGCTGGGACGAGGAGCGCGTCAAGCTGCGCACGCTCGTCGTGACGCTGCGGGAGAAGTCGAAGTTCAACGACGGCATGTCCTCGCGCTACGCCGCCGCGCAGACGCGGCTGGCGAAGTTCGAGGAGGCGGGCCCGCCGCAGGCCCCGCCCGTCGCCCAGGACGTCCGCATGCGCCTGCGGGGCGGGCGCACCGGCAAGCGCGCCGTCGTCGTCGAGGGGCTGGAGCTGACCGGCCTCATGCAGCCGTTCGACGCCGAGCTGTGGCTGGGGGACCGCGTCGCCGTGCTGGGCTCCAACGGGTCGGGCAAGTCGCACTTCCTGCGGCTGCTGGCCGCCGGCGGGTCCGACCCGGACGCCGAGCACCGTCCGGTCGACGAGCACGTCCCCGACCCCGTGCACCACAGGGGCGCCGTGCGGCTCGGGGCGCGGGTGCGGCCGGGCTGGTTCGCCCAGACCCACGAGCAGCCGGCCCTCGTGGGCCGGTCCCTGCTCGACGTCCTGCACCGCGGCAACTCCCACCGCGACGGCCTCGACCGCGAGGCCGCCTCGCGGGCGCTGGACCGGTACGGGCTCGCCGAGGCGGCCGAGCAGCTCTTCGAGAACCTGTCCGGAGGCCAGCAGGCGAGGTTGCAGATCCTGCTGCTGGAGCTGTCCGGGGCCACCCTGCTCCTGCTGGACGAACCGACGGACAACCTCGACCTGCACTCGGCCGAGGCGCTCGAGCAGGCCCTGGCCGCCTTCGAGGGCACGGTCGTGGCCGTCACCCACGACCGGTGGTTCGCCCGCGGCTTCGACCGCTTCCTGCTGTTCGGGGAGGACGGCCGCGTCGTGGAGACCCCCGAGCCCGTGTGGGACGTGCGGCGCGTCGAGCGCGTCCGCTGACGACCGCGCCCCGGGCGGGAGCCGTTTTGACCCGCCCGGTGGACGGCGGGTAACGTCGGTGGTCGTTGTGCCCACGCAGTGCCTGCCACAGGGCGCCGGGATCTCCCGGCGCCGGAGGACTCGAGCGCGGGCCCAGTCCGCAACAAGTCCGAGGAGATGGGCAACCCCCGTGCGCACGTTCACCCCGAAGCCGGGCGACATCGACCGCCGTTGGCTCGTCATCGACGCGGAGGACGTCGTCCTGGGCCGTCTGGCCGTCCAGGCCGCCACCCTCCTGCGCGGCAAGCACAAGGCGACGTTCGCCCCGCACGTCGACGGTGGCGACTACGTCATCATCGTCAACGCCGCCAAGGTCGCCCTGACGGGCTCCAAGCGCGAGCAGAAGGTCGCCTACCGCCACTCGGGCTACCCGGGCGGCCTCAAGGCGACCAGCTACGTCGAGCTGCTCGACAAGAACCCGGAGAAGGCCGTCGAGAAGGCCATCCGCGGCATGATCCCCAAGAACTCGCTCGGCCGTCAGGTCCTGAGCAAGCTCAAGGTCTACGCGGGCCCCGAGCACCCGCACGCGGCGCAGCAGCCCGAGACCTTCACGATCACCCAGGTCGCGCAGTGAGCCGCGGCACCAACCCGGCCAACTGAGCGAAGCGAGGAGCATCGTGAGCGAGTACACGACCACGACGGACGACGTCGTCGAGGACATCACCGAGACCGACGAGTTCGACGGGACCTACACGTCCGAGTCGTCCGCGCCGGCCACCGGCGGCAACAGCATCATCGCCCCCGGCGGGGCCACCGGCCGCCGCAAGGAGGCCGTCGCCCGCGTCCGCATCGTCCCCGGCTCCGGCCAGTGGAAGATCAACGGCCGCGAGCTGGACGACTACTTCCCGAACAAGGTGCACCAGCAGCTCGTCAACGAGCCGTTCCGCGTCACCGCGCTCGAGGGCTCGTTCGACGTCATCGCCCGCATCCACGGCGGTGGCTCGTCCGGCCAGGCCGGCGCCCTGCGCCTCGGCGTGGCCCGCGCGCTCAACGCGGTGGACCTCGAGGCCAACCGCCCGGCGCTGAAGAAGGCCGGGTTCCTGACCCGCGACCCGCGCGCCATCGAGCGCAAGAAGGCCGGTCTGAAGAAGGCCCGCAAGGCGCCGCAGTTCAGCAAGCGCTGATCCGGCGCTCGCCGGCCGGCCGACGCCGGCCGGCGAGTACCGTCACGACGGCCCCGGGAGCTCTCCCGGGGCCGTCGTGGTGTCTGGGGCCCGTGTCCGGCAGTGGCGCGGCCCGTGAACGCAGGGAGAGGACGACAGGGTGGGGCGGCTCTTCGGGACCGACGGTGTGCGGGGTCTGGCGAACGTCGACCTGACCGCCGAGATGGCGCTCGGGCTGGCGGCGGCCGCGGCCACCGTCCTCGTCGACGAGGGCGGGACGGCGCACCCGCGCGCCCTCGTGGCCCGCGACCCGCGCGCGTCCGGGGAGTTCCTGTCGGCCGCGGTCGTGGCCGGGCTGGCGAGCTCCGGCGTGGACGTCCTGGACATCGGCGTCGTCCCCACCCCTGCGCTGGCCCACCTCGTCGACACCTCCGGCGCCGACTTCGGCGTCATGCTCTCGGCCTCGCACAACGCCATGCCGGACAACGGGTTGAAGATCTTCGCCCGTGGCGGCACGAAGCTGCCCGACGACGTCGAGGACCGCATCGAGGCGGCCTACCGCGCGGGAGCCCCGCGCCGACCGACCGGGAGCGGCGTCGGGCGCGCCCACGCGGGCCCGGACGTCGAGCAGGACGCCCAGGACAGCTACGTCGACCACCTCCTGTCCACCCTGCCGGGGGGCCCCGGGTCCCTCGCGGGGCTGCACGTGGTCGTCGACTGCGCCAACGGCGCCGCCAGCGCCATCTCGCCGCGCGTCCTGCGCGAGGCCGGGGCGCGTGTCACGACGCTGTACGCCGCCCCCGACGGGCTGAACATCAACGACGGCTGCGGGTCCACGCACCTCGGCCCGGTGACGGCCGCCGTCGTCGAGCACGGCGCCGACCTGGGCCTCGCGCACGACGGGGACGCCGACCGCTGCCTCGCCGTCGACGCCGCCGGGAACGCCGTCGACGGCGACCAGATCATGGCCGTCCTCGCGCTGGCCCTGCGCGACCGCGGGCAGCTCACCGAGGGCACCCTCGTGGCGACGGTGATGAGCAACCTCGGCCTCAAGCTCGCCATGCAGCGCGAGGGCGTCACCGTCGTCGAGACGGGCGTCGGTGACCGGTACGTGCTGGAGGCGCTGAACGCCGGCGGCTGGAGCATCGGTGGGGAGCAGAGCGGTCACGTCGTCCTGCCCGAGCACGCGACGACGGGGGACGGCGTCCTCACGGGGTTGCAGCTGGCGGCGCGGATGGCCGAGACGGGGCGCACCCTCGCCGACCTCGCCTCCGTCGTGGAGCGGCTGCCGCAGGTGCTCGTCAACGTCCGCGGCGTCGACAAGTCCCGTGCGGGCGCCGACGCCGAGCTGCTGGCCGCGGTCGCCGAGGCCGAGCGCGAGCTGGGGGAGACGGGCCGGGTGCTGCTGCGCCCCAGCGGGACCGAACCGCTCGTGCGGGTCATGGTCGAGGCCGCGCACACGCAGCACGCCCAGGACGTGGCCGACCGCTTGGCGGACGTCGTGCGGGCACGCCTGGCCTTGTGAGCGTGCGGGCACGCCTGGCCTTGTGAGCGTGCGGAAACGCCTCGCGCTCTGACGTCCCGTTCTGGCTGACTGGGGACGTGCTCCCCGCCCTGACGCTCCGCTCGACGTCCTCGACCGACCCCGTGCGGGGCGCGTGGGCGCAGGACCACTTCGACCGCTGGTACGACGCGCTGGCGGCCGCGGAGGCGCTCGACCGGCCAGATCCCTCCACCTGGCGCCGCGGGGAGCTGCGGGCGCTGCTGGAACGCGGTTCGTCGGACGAGCGGATGCACGTGCTCCTCGCCGAGGAGAACGGTGACGTCGTGGGGGTGGCCGACGTCCGCTGCAGCCTGGCCGACAACCGGCACGTGGCCGTCGTGCACGTCGCCGTCCCGCCCGCCCACCGGCGTCGCGGGGTGGGGTCGGCGCTGCTGGCAGCGGCCCTGGAGGTGGCCGCGGCCGAGGGCCGGACGACCGTGCGGGTGCGCGTCGACCGCCCGGCCGAGCGCGACCCGCGGAGCTGGCCGGGATCCGTCGCCGCCGCGCGCTGGGGGTTCGGTGCCGGTCTGCTCACCGCCCGCCGGCAGCTGCCCCTCCCGCCGGCCGCCGACCGCCTCGCGGCGCTCGAGGCGGCGACCGCGCCGCACGCCACCGGGTACCGGGTGCGCGCCTACGCCGGGCCGGTGCCCGAGGCGGACCTGGAGGAGATGGCCCGCCTGACGGCCCGGATGAGCACCGACGCCCCCAACGGCGACCTCGCGGTCGAACCCGAGCACTGGGACGCCGAGCGCATTCGCGAGGTGGAGGCCGTCCGGGTGGCGCAGGGGCGCCACCAGTGGCTGGCGGTCGCCCAGGACGTGCAGGGACACCTCGTCGCCTACACGGTCCTCGTCCGCTCCGACCACGAACCGGAACGGCTCATCCAGCTCGACACCCTCGTGCTGGCCGAGCACCGCGGCCACCGCCTGGGGACGCTGGTGAAACTGGCCTGCTTGCGCCGGGCCCTCGTCGACAACCCTGCGGCGCAGCGGGTCTCGACGTGGAACGCGGTGTCGAACGCGCCGATGGTCGCCGTCAACGAGGCGCTCGGGTTCGTCCTCGACGAGTTCCTGGAGGAGCTCGAGGCGCCCCTGGACCGGGTGGTTCAGACCTTGCGCAACCGCACCTGACGCACCGAGTGGTCGGGCCCCTTCTGCAGCACGCAGGTGGCCCGGCCGCGCGTCGGCAGCACGTTCTCGGCGAGGTTGGGGCCGTTGATCTCGTTCCAGATGCCCCGCGCCCGCGCCACGGCCTCGTCGTCGGTGAACGAGGCGTAGCGGTGGAAGTACGACTGCGGGTCGGAGAACGCGGTGCGCCGCAGCTCGAGGAACCGGTCCACGTACCAGGTGCGGACGTCCTCGCTGCGCGCGTCGACGTACAGGGAGAAGTCGAAGTAGTCGCTGACGGCGACGCCCTGCGTCCCGTCGGCGCGCACGCGCGCCGGTTGCAGGACGTTGAGGCCCTCGACGATGAGGACGTCCGGCCGGCGGACGAGGATCTCCTCGCCGGGGACGATGTCGTAGACGAGGTGGGAGTACACCGGTGCCCGCACCTCGGGCACCCCCGACTTCACGGCCGCGAGGAACCGCAGCAGCGCCCGCCGGTCGTAGCTCTCCGGGAAGCCCTTGCGGTGCAGGATGCCCCGCCGTTCCAGCTCGGCGTTCGGCAGCAGGAACCCGTCGGTCGTCACGAGTTCGACGCGCGGCGTCTCGGGCCAGTGCGACAGCAGTTCGCGCAGGACGCGGGCCGTCGTGGACTTGCCGACCGCGACCGAGCCGGCGATGCCGATGACGAACGGCGTGCGCTGGACGGCCTCGCCCAGGAAGGTCGACGTCGCCGCGTGCAGCGACCCGGCGGACCGGTCGTACAGCGTCAGCAACCGGGACAGCGGGAGGTAGACCTCCTCGACCTCGCGCAGGTCGACGCGGTCGCCGAGCCCCCGCAGGCGGGCGACGTCCTCGGCCGTGAGCGTGAGGGGGGTGTTGGCCCGCAGCGCGCTCCAGTGCGCCCGGTCCAGGACGACGTACGGGGTGGGCGAGCCGGCCGGGCCGGGGGAGGGGTGGGTCGCGGAGGAGTTCGTCGTCGCGGCCGTTCTCACCGGCGTGAGGCTACCGGGTGACGGAGCGGGCGCGGGTGACCGGGACGGGCCCCTGCGGACCGTACCCTCGTGCCCATGTGCGGAATCGTCGGGTACGTGGGGTCCCCCCAGCGCGGGGACGGGGCGGGCGTCGAGGTCGTCCTCGAGGGGCTGCGGCGCCTGGAGTACCGCGGCTACGACTCGGCCGGCATCGCCGTCGTCACGCCCGACGGCGTCCGGACGCGCAAGAAGGCCGGCAAGCTCGCCAACCTCGTCGAGCAGCTGCAGGCCGACCCGCTGCCCGCGGCGACGACGGCCATCGGGCACACCCGCTGGGCGACCCACGGCGGCCCGACCGACGCGAACGCGCACCCGCACGTCGGGGTCGGCGGCCGCGTCGCCGTCATCCACAACGGCATCGTCGAGAACTTCGCGACGCTGCGCGCGGAGCTGCTCGAGGCCGGTGTCGAGTTCACGAGCGAGACCGACACCGAGGTCGTCGCGCACCTGCTCGCCCGGGCCTGCGAGCCGGCGGACGGGCCCCTGGACCTCGCCGCCGCCATGCGCGCCGTCTGCGCCCGGCTCGAGGGTGCGTTCACGCTCCTCGCCGTCCACGCCGACGCACCCGGCACGATCGTCGGCGCCCGCCGGAACTCCCCGCTCGTCGTCGGCCTCGGCGACGGTGCGAACTACCTCGGCTCCGACGTCGCCGCGTTCATCGCCTCGACGCGCGACGCGCTCGAGCTCGGCCAGGACCAGGTCGTCACGATCACCCCCGACAGCGTGGTCGTCACCGGGTTCGACGGGTCGCCCGCGCAGGGTCGCCGGTTCCACGTCGACTGGGACGCCGCGGCCGCCGAGAAGGGGGGTTTCCCGTCCTTCATGGCCAAGGAGATCCACGACCAGCCGCAGGCCATCGCCGACACCCTCCTCGGCCGCGTCGACGCGAACGGGCGGTTGCAGCTGGACGAGATGAACATCTCCGAGGCGGAACTGCGGACGATCGACAAGATCGTCGTCATCGCCTGCGGCACCGCCGCCTACGCGGGCCAGGTCGCGAAGTACGCCATCGAGCACTGGTGCCGGATCCCCGTCGAGGTCGAACTCGCCCACGAGTTCCGCTACCGCGACCCCGTCGTCTCCGAGCGCACGCTCGTCGTCGCGATCTCCCAGTCGGGGGAGACGATGGACACGATCATGGCCGTCCGGCACGCCCGCGAGCAGGGCGCCAAGGTGCTCGCGATCTGCAACACGAACGGGTCGACGATCCCGCGCGAGTCCGACGCGGTGCTCTACACGCACGCGGGCCCCGAGATCGCCGTCGCCTCGACGAAGGCGTTCCTCGCCCAGATCACCGCCTGCTACCTGCTCGGTCTGTTCCTGGCCCAGCTGCGCGGCAACAAGTTCTCCGACGAGGTGGCCGAGGTCCTCGCGCAGCTGCACGAGATCCCGGGTCAGGTCCGCCAGGTCCTCGACGGCCTCGAGCAGGTCCGCGAGATCGCCCGCTACATGGCCGACACCCGCTCGGTGCTGTTCCTCGGCCGGCACGTCGGCTACCCCGTGGCGATGGAGGGGGCGCTGAAGTTGAAGGAACTCGCCTACATCCACGCGGAGGGTTTCGCGGCGGGCGAGCTGAAGCACGGGCCCATCGCCCTCGTCGAACCCGGTCAGCCGGTGTTCGTCGTCGTGCCGAGCCCGCGCGGACGGGACTCGTTGCACTCCAAGGTCGTCTCGAACATCCAGGAGGTCCGCGCGCGCGGGGCGCGGACGCTCGTCATCGCCGAGCACGGCGACACGGCCGTCGAACCGTACGCCGACGTCGTCATCCGCGTGCCCCGGACGTCCACGCTGCTCTCGCCCCTGCTGGCGGTCGTGCCGCTGCAGGTCTTCGCCTGCGAACTGGCGACCGCCAAGGGCCTCGACGTCGACCAGCCGCGCAACCTCGCCAAGTCCGTCACGGTGGAGTGACCCCCGCCGTCGGGTGGCCGCGAGCCGCGTGGGAACGTGACGCCCGCGGACGCCGTCGGCGGAGGGACAGCACTGGTGATCATCGGCATCGGGATCGACGTCGTGGACGTCGCCCGTTTCAGACGTCAGGTCGAGCGCACGCCGCTCCTGCTCGAACGGCTCTTCGGCGACGGTGAACGCGGCCTGCCCGCGGAGTCGCTCGCGGCGCGGTTCGCGGCCAAGGAGGCCGTCGCCAAGGCGCTCGGCGCGCCCGTCGGCCTCGTGTGGCGCGACGTCGTCGTCGAGCGCGAGGACGGGCACCGGCCGGAGATCGTCGTGCGGGGCAGCGCGAAGAAGATCGCCAAGGAGATGGGTGTGGCCACCTTCCACCTGTCCCTGTCGCACGACGCGGGCATCGCGACCGCCATGGTGGTCGCCGAGTCGAAGTGACCTCCACGTGAGCACGGTCCCCGGGGAGCGCCCGGGCGCGCGTCCGGGGAGGGTGGGCCCGTGATCCCCGCGCTCCGCACCGAGGACGTCCGCCGCACCGAGGCCGCCGCCCTGGCGGCCCTGCCCCCGGGCACCCTCATGCAGCGCGCCGCGTCGGCCCTCGCCGTCGCGTGCGCGGACGTCCTGCGCGAGAGCACGGGCGGTGTCACCGGTCGCACGGTCGTCGTGCTGGCCGGGCCGGGGGACAACGGCGGGGACGCGCTGTTCGCCGCGGCCCGGCTCGCCCGCCGCGGCGTCGCCGTCACCGCGCTGCTCACCGCCGACCGCGTGCACGACGAGGCCCTCGCCGACGCGCACCGCGCCGGGGTCCGCAGCCGCGCGTGGCGCACCGGCGACGAGGACGTCTGCGCCGCAGCCGACCTGCTCCTGGACGGCATCGCCGGGATCGGCGGCCGCGGGGGCCTGCGACCCGCGTTCGAGGGCCTGTCCGCGCTCGACGGTCCCGCCGTCGTGGCCGTCGACCTGCCGTCGGGCCTCGACGCCGACACCGGTGCGGTGACGGGGGAGGTGCTCGCCGCCGACCTCACCGTGACGTTCGGCACGGCGAAGCCCGTGCACCTGCTCGGCCCGGCCGCGGCGCTGTGCGGGCGGCTGCTCGTCGCCGACATCGGCCTGACCGACCTGCCCGCGGCGGCCGTCGAACGCGTCGAGCCCGCCGACGTCGCGGCGCGTTGGCGCCGGCCCCGGCCCTCGGACGACAAGTACTCCCGCGGCGTCGTCGGCGTCGTCGCGGGGGGACCGGACTACACCGGGGCGGCCGTCCTCGCCGTCGAGGCCGCCGTCCGCGCGGGCGCCGGGATGGTCCGGTACGTGGGGCCGGCGCACCCGACCGAGCTCGTCCGGCACGCCCGGCCCGAGGTCGTCGCCGGCCCGGGGCGCGTGCAGGCGTGGGTGCTGGGCCCGGGGGTGTCCCCGGACGACCCCGAGCAGCAGGCCCGCGTCCGGGAGGCCCTGGCGGGCGGCGAACCGGCCGTGGTCGACGCCGGGGCGCTCGCGGACCTGCCCGCGCTCGGGCCGCAGCACGTGCTCACCCCGCACGCCGGGGAGCTGGCGCGCCTCCTCGGGACGGAACGGTCCGCCGTGGAGGCCGACCCGCTCACCCACGCCCGCCGCGTCCACGAGGAGACGGGCGCGACCGTCCTGCTCAAGGGGACGGTGACGACCGTCGTCGGCGCCCGGGTCCTCACCGCGGCCGCCGCACCCGCCTGGCTCGCGACCGCGGGTGCCGGGGACGTGCTCGCCGGGATCCTCGGCACCGCGCTCGCGGGTCTGCGCGACCCGCGAGACCCCGAGGCCGTCGCGTTCGCCGCCGCCGACGCCGCCGTCCTGCACGGCCGGGCCGCAGCGCTCGCCTCCGCCGGCGGGCCCCTCGCCGCGCTCGACGTCGCGCAGGCCGTCCCGGCCGCGCTGACGTCGCTGCCGGGGTGGGACGCGCCCTGAGCCCTGTCGGGCGCTGACGCCCCCGTGCCCACGACAGCGCGGGGACGGCGGGCGTGGGGTCGACGGGTGCCGGGCCGGGCCGGTGGGGGCGCGGGTACCGTCGGGGACGTGGACCTGCCCACCGAGCTGCCGGCCGTGGCGCTCGTCGACCTCGACGCGGTCGCCCACAACGTCGGTGTGGTGCGCAGCCGCGTCGCCCCGGCCGCCGTCATGGCCGTCGTCAAGGCCGACGCCTACGGGCACGGCCTCGTCCCCGTCGCCCGCGCGGCCCTCGCCGGGGGCGCGAGCTGGCTCGGCGTCGCCCACGTCCACGAGGCGCTGGCCCTGCGGGACGCCGGGATCGACGCCGACGTGCTGGCCTGGATCCTCACCCCCGGCACCGACCTGCTCCCCGCCGTGGAGGCGGGGGTCGACCTGTCCGTGGCCGCCACCTGGTCGCTCGAGGCCGTCGTCGCGGCGGCCCGGGCCGGCGGGCGGCGCGCCCGCGTCCACCTCGAGGTCGACACCGGGATGTCGCGCGGAGGCTCCTCCCCGTCCGAGTGGCCCGCGCTGCTGGACGCCGTCGCCAAGCACGTCGACGCGGGTGACGTCGAGGTCCGCGGCACCTGGGCGCACTTCGCCAGCGCCGACGTCCCGGCCGACCCCTCCGTGCCCGCCCAGCTCGAGGCCTTCGAGGCGGCGCTCGCGACCGCCCACGAGCACGGCGTCGACCCGGGCCTGCGCCACCACGCCAACTCGGCGGCCGCGTTCTTCGTCCCGCAGGCGCGCTACGACCTCGTCCGCGCCGGCCTCGCCGTCTACGGCCTCAGCCCCGCCCCCGACCTCGCGTCCGGCGCCGAGCTCGGCCTCGTCCCCGCGATGACGCTCGCCGCGCGGCTCGCGCACGTGCGGCGGGTGCCGGCCGGGGCGGGCGTCTCCTACGGCCTGACCTACACCGTGCCCGCCGACACGACCCTCGGTCTGGTGCCGCTGGGCTACGGCGACGGCGTCCCGCGGCACGCCTCCTGGGACGGGGAGCGTTCCGGGGAGGTCCTCGTCGCCGGGGCCCGGCGGCGCATCGCCGGTCGCGTCTGCATGGACCAGGTCGTCGTCGACCTCGGTGACGAGGCGGCGCTGCCCGGGGACCCGGCCGTCGTCTTCGGCCCCGGCGGCGACGGGGAGGCCACGGCCGACGACTGGGCGCAGGCCGCCGGGACGATCTCCTGGGAGGTCGTCACCCGCATCGGCGCCCGCGTCCCCCGCCGCCACACCGGGACGGCCGGCGTCCCGCAGCCCCCGGAGGTCCCCGCGTGAGGCCCACCCTGCCCACCCTGCCGACGCTGCCCGTCCGTCGGCGCCCCCTGCGCCGGCGCACGAGCGACCGGCGCGAGGAGCTGCTCCCGCTCACGGGCAGCCCCGTCGAGGTCGTCACCGACGACGGCGCCCGGCTGCACGTCGAGGTCGACGAGCTCGACCGCCCGGCCACGACCGGTGCGGGTCCGGCGCCGACGGTCGTGCTGTGCCACGGCTACGCCCTGACGGCCGACTGCTGGCACTTCCAGCGCCTCGCGCTGCGCGGCCGGTACCGGCTCGTCCTGCCCGAGCTGCGCGGTCACGGCCGGTCCGGCCGCGGCCCCGACGGACCCGTGGGCGTCGCCCGCCTCGCCGACGACCTCGGGCAGGTCCTCGACGCCGTCGCCCCCGACGGACCCGTCGTCCTCGTCGGGCACTCCCTGGGCGGCATGACCGTCATGGAGCTCGCCGCCCGCCGGCCCGACCTGCTGCCCCGGATCGCCGCCGTCGCCCTCGTGGCGACGTCGGCGGGCGGGCTCGCGGCCGTCGACCACGGGCTGCCGCTGCTGGGGCACCACCTCGTGCACTGGGCCGAGCTGGCCCTGGAGCGGGCGGGGGGCCGCTACGAGGTCCTCGAACGCAGCCGCCGCGTCGGGGCCGACCTCGAGCAGCGGCTCGTGCGGCACTGGAGCTTCGCCGGGCCGGTCGCGCCCGAGCTCGTCCGGCTCAGCGCCCGGATGATGGCGCAGACGCCCGTCGACGTCATCGCCGACCTGCTGCCCGCCTTCGCCACCCTCGACGAGCGGGAGGCGCTCGCGGGCCTGGCGGGCCGCCCCGTCCTGGTCGTGGCCGCCGAGCGGGACCTCATGACCCCGGCCGCCCACGGCCGGGGGATCGCCGACGCCCTGCCCGAGGCCGAGCACGTGCTCGTCCGCGGGGCCGGGCACCTCGTCATGCTCGAGCACCCCGGGGTGGTGACGTCCCGCCTGGAGCGGCTGCTGGCGCGGGCCGCCGACGCGTCCGGTCCGCCGGCCGCGACGCACGAGGTCGTGGTCCCCCTGGCCCGTCGAGGACGCCGGAGGCGCGCGTGAGCACCGAGCACCTGCTGCGGACGCCCGAGGAGACGACGGCGTTCGGCGAGCGCGTGGGGCGTCAGTTGCGCGCCGGTGACCTCGTCCTGCTGTCCGGGGACCTCGGCGCCGGCAAGACGACGTTCACCCGCGGGCTGGCGGCCGCGCTCGGCGTGCGCGGGCCGGTGACGTCCCCGACGTTCGTGATCGCGCGCGAGCACCCGTCCCTCGTCGGCGGGCCGGTGCTCGTCCACGTCGACGCCTACCGCCTCGGGTCCCTCGCCGAGGTCGACGACCTCGACCTCGACACCGCGGCCGAGGAGGCCGTGACCGTCGTGGAGTGGGGGCGCGGGCTGGTGGAGGAGATCGCGGGGGACCGGCTCGAGGTCGACCTGCGGCGCCCCACCGGGGCGGCCCCCTCCACCGACGGGGCGGGGGAGGACCCCGAGGCCGGGGCCCCCGTCGAACCGCGGCGCGCGGTCGTGCGCGGCGTCGGCGAGCGCTGGGCGGGGGTGGACCTCGCGTGAGCGGACGGCAGGGGTCGCTGGCCGAGCGGACCGACGACGACCGCGTCCACGGCTTCGCCCGGCGGCACGCCGTCCGGCCCCGTACGGGAGTGCTCGTCGTGCACGGCTTCACGGCCACACCGCTGTCCGTGGCGGCGTGGGCCGAGGAGTTCCACGCGGCGGGGTTCGACGTCGAGGTCCCGCTGCTGCCCGGGCACGGCACCACCGCCGCGGACTGCGACCGCACGACGTGGGCCGACTGGCTCGGGGCGGCGCAGGCCGCGCTGGACCGGCTGGACCACGAGGTCGTCCTCGTGGCCGGCATCTCGATGGGCGGTGGCCTGGCGCTGCGGCTGGCCGAGCTGCGCCCGGACCGTGTGCACGGCCTCGTGCTGGCCAACCCGGCCGTGCTCCTGGAGCCGTGGAAGCTGGCGGCGGTGCAGGTGCTGGGCCGGGTCCTGCCGCGCTGGCCCGGCGTGGCCGGGGACCTGCAGGACACGACCGCCCAGGTGCTGGCCTACGACACGACGCCGTTGCGCGCGCTCGTCTCGCAGGCCGCGGGGTGGCGCGACGTGCGGCGCGACCTCGCGCTCGTCCGGCAGCCGCTGCTGCTCCTGCGCTCGCGCGTCGACCACGTCGTGCCCGCCGCCTCCGCGCGCGCCGTCCTGGCCGGGGTGTCCTCGGCCGAGGTCTCGGAGGTGGTGTACGCCAACAGCTTCCACGAGCTGACGTCGGACCGGGACGCGCCGGCGGTCTTCGCCGCCTCGGTCCGGTTCGCCCGCCGCCGTTCGCACCCCTCCGACCGCCCGGACGGGACGGCCGCCGGACCGTCCTAGACTCCCGGACGTGCTGCTGCTCGCCCTCGACACCGCGACCGACGGGGTGGCGGTCGCCGTCCACGACGGGGAGCGGGTCCTCGCCTCCGCCCGGGCCGGGACGGCCCGCAGCCACAACGAGGTCCTCGTGCCGACCGTTGCGCAGGTGCTGCGCGCCGCGGGCCGCGAACGCCGGGACGTCACGGACGTGGCCGTCGGCGTGGGCCCCGGGCCCTACACCGGTCTGCGCGTCGGGATCGCCACCGCCCGCACCCTCGCCCTGGCGTGGGGAGCCCGCGTCCGCGGCGTCTGCTCCCTCGACGCGCTGGCCGCCGCGGCCGTCGCCGAGGGCACCACGGGGGAGTTCCTCGTCGCCACCGACGCCCGCCGCCGCGAGGTGCACACGGCGCGCTACCTGGTCGTCGGCGGAGCGGTCGGAGTGCGGCGCACCGCCGGACCGGACGTCCTGCGGCCCGCTGACGTGGTCGTGGACGTCCCCGTCGTCGGCGCGGGCACGCGACTGTACCCCGAACTCCTCGGTGGGGAGCACGGCCCGTTCGACGTCGACGGCGGTGCGCTGGCCCAGGTCGTCGTCGACGCGCTCGCCGGCCGCGGCGCCCTGGAGCTCCTGCCGCCCGAACCCCTCTACCTGCGGCGGCCGGACGCCGTGGCACCGGGAGCGCGCAAACGCGTCACGGCGTAGCGTGCCCGGGTCTGGGAAGTCTCGACGAGGAGGTCCCGCCCGTGCCCGCAGCGGTCAGCAACCCGGTTCTGGAGTCGGCCGTCCGGCGGGCCTCCCGCCGGCTCATGCCGATGATCGTCGTCCTCTACGTGGTCTCGTTCCTGGACCGCACGAACGTCAGCTTCGCCGAGCGGGCCCTGGAACTTGACCGCGGGATCTCGGCCGCGGCCTACGCGTTCGGGGCGGGCGTGTTCTTCATCGGCTACGCGATCTTCGAGATCCCCAGCAACCTCGCGCTGCGCCGGTTCGGGGCGAAGGCGTGGCTGGCGCGCATCGCCATCACGTGGGGGATCGTCTCGGCGTGCTTCGCCTTCGTGCAGGGCGAGACGTCGTTCATCGTCCTGCGGTTCCTCCTCGGCGTCGCCGAGGCGGGGTTGTTCCCCGGCATCATCATGTACCTGGCCGAGTGGTTCCCGAACGCGCACCGCGTCCGGATGTTCGCCATCTTCTACCTCGCGCAACCGTTCTCGCAGATGATCGGGTCACCGCTGTCGGGGGTCCTCATCAGCCTCGGCGACTCCGTCGACGGGATCGCGGGCTGGCAGTTGATGTTCGCCGTCGAGGGCGGTCTCGCGGTGGTCGCGGGGATCGTCGCGATCTTCGCCCTCGTGAACTCCCCGCAGCAGGCGACGTTCCTGTCCGAGCAGGAGAAGGGCGCGCTGCGGCAGGCCATGGCCGAGGAGGACGACCTGCGGTCGGCCGACGGCCCCGGCGGCGTCTGGGCGGCCATGCGCAACGGTCGCGTCTGGTACTTCACGGTCGTCTACTTCTGCCTGCAGATCGCCGTCTACGGCGTGACGTTCAACCTCCCGACGCAGGTGGCGGGGCTGACGGGCCGCGACGTCGGCTGGCAGGTCGGCCTGATCACCGCCGTGCCGTGGTTCGTGGGGATGTTCGCCTGCTACTTCGTCGGCCGGCACGCCACGACGGTCCGCCGCCGCCGCACGTGGGGAACGTGGCTGTTCGTCAGCACGGGCGTGTTCGTCATCGGGTCGGCGGCGGCGGGCGCGAGCGGGTACGCGCTCGTCGGGATCGTCTGCATCTCCGTGGCCGTCGCCTCGTTCCTGTCGATCGGGCCGATCACCTGGTCCTACCCGACGGCGTTCCTCACGGGGGCGGCCGCGGCGGCGGGCATCGGGCTCATCAACTCCCTCGGGAACCTCGGGGGTTTCGTCGCCCCGAACCTGCGGGAGTTCGTCGCCTCCAGCACGGGGTCGGACGCCCTCGGGGTCGCCGCGCTCGGCGTCCTGCCGTTCCTGGCCGCCGTGATGATGTGGGGCACCAAGCGGTTCCGGCTGCGGGCCGACCGGCTGCTCGTCGACGTGCGCGACGGGGCGGACGAGCGGACCCGGGGCTAGGACCCCCACCAGCGCAGGACGCGCAGGGCGAGGAACGTCACCCAGCGCGAGGGTTCCCCGGCGGGGCCGTCGACGGGGAACCAGACGGCGCCGGGGAACCGGTCCGTCCGCGTCCACCGGCCGTCGGGCCGCCGTTGCGACCGGACGACGTCGACGGCCTCGGCCATCCGGGCGTCCCGCGTCCCGACCTCGCGGAAGTGGTCGAGGGCGTTCAGCACGCTGTACCCCCAGCGGAACGGGTAGGTGTGGTCGTCGACCCACGGCGCGACGAGTTCGCCGGTGCTGAGCCGGCGCCGCAGCCGGCGTTCCAGCAGGTACTCCTCACCCGCGGCGGCGGACGTCGTCGTCCCCGTGCGGCGTTCGGCGTCGCGCAACGCCCGGACGGCGGCGAGGGTGGAGTGGAACGAGGACCGCGTCGAGCCCTCGACCCACGCGCAGTTCCAGCCGCCGTCGGCCATCCGGTGCTCCTCGAACCACCGGACGAGGCCGCTCACGTCGACCCCGAGCCACCCGCCGTTGAGCAGGGTCCACGCGTTGATGCAGCAGTCGACCTCCCCGCCCCAGTAGGGCAGGTCGTCGTACTCCCACCGCGCGTCGGCGAGCCGTTCCGCGGTGTCGCCCAGCGCTCCGGCGTCGACACCCCACTCCCGCAGGGAGTTCAGGACCCACGTCGTGGCCGTCCACGGCTGTGGGCCCGTCGGGTCGGCGTCGGCGGGGAAGAACGCACCGCCGGCCCACCGTCCGTCGGGGTCCTGCAGCGCGAGCAGGCGCGCGCCGAACCCCTCGTGCGGGACGCGGGCGCGGGTGGCCTCCCAGACCTCGGTGGGTTCGTCGGCGAGGTCGCGTTCGACCTGCCACCGCAGTGCGGGGTCGGAGTCCAGCAACCAGTCCAGCACCTGCTCCGGTTCGTCCACGGCACCAGCGAACCACCGTGCGGAGCGCTGCGGAAGGGCGGCAGACTGCGCGTGTGGAGGAACCGTCCGTCGTCCTGCGTCCCGCCGAACCCGCCGACCTGTCCCGCGTGCAGGACGTGGAACGCGCTGCGGGGGAGGCGTTCCGGGACCTCGGCATGACGGCCGTCGCCGACGACGACCCGCCCGCCCTCGACGTGCTCGCCGCGCACCGGGCGGCGGGACGCGCCTGGGTGGCGGTCGAGGAGGGGACCGGGGCGGTCGTCGGGTACCTGCTCCTCACCGTCGAACCCGTCGACGGGAACGGTCACGTCGAACAGGTCAGCGTCCACCCCGGCCACGCCCGCCGCGGGATCGGCCGGCGCCTCCTCGAGCTCGCGGCCGACGTCACCCGGGAGGACGGCCGACCGGCGCTGACGCTGACGACCTTCGCCGACGTGCCGTGGAACGCGCCGTACTACCGGCGGCTGGGTTTCCGCGACGTGGCCGACCCCGGCCCGCAGCTGCGGGCCCTGCGCGTGCACGAGGCCGAGCTCGGCCTCGACGCGTGGCCGCGGCTGTGCCTGGCCCTGGACCTGACCGGACCCACCGGTGTCGTCCTGCGCGACATGCGCTGGTGGGACGTCGCCGACGTGCACGCCCTCGAGAGCGACCTGTTCGGCCGGGGCGCCTGGAGCGTCGAGGCGTTCTGGGGGGAACTCGCGCAACCGAACCGTCGGTTCCTGGTGGCCGAGGACGCGGGGCGCGTGGTCGGGTACGGCGGGATCGTCGTCGCGGGGGCCGACGCCGACGTGCAGACCATCGGTGTGGCCCGCGACCAGCAGGGCCGGGGGACGGGCCGCGCGCTGCTGCGGGAACTGCGCACCAGCGCTGTCGACGCCGGTGCGACGCACCTGCTGCTGGAGGTGCGGGCCGACAACGAGCCGGCCCAGCACCTCTACCGCAGCGAGGGGTTCGAGCAGATCGCCCGGCGGGCCCGGTACTACCAGCCCGACGACGTCGACGCGCTCGTCCTGCGGGCGCGCATCAGCTGACCGGGTCCACCACCAGCACGCTCTGCCTGCCCGCCACGCGCGTCAGGACGATCGTCGCGGGCCGGGACCCCTTGAGCGCCAGCTGCTTGCGCAACTGGTCGGGGTCGACGGCGGTCCCGCGCTTCTTGACGGTCAGCGCTCCGACGTCCAGGGAGCGCAGGTGCGCCCGCAGGCTCTTGAGCCCGAACGGCAGCACGTCCAGGACCCGGAACGAGCGGACGAGCGGGGAGGAGACCGCGTCGTCCGTCGTGACGTAGGCGATCGTCTCGTCGACGAGCCGGCCTCCGAGGTCGGCCGCGACGCGTCCGACGAGCCCGGCCCGGATGACCGCGCCGTCGGGTTCGTGCAGGAACCCGCCGACCGCGCCCACCTCGGCGTCGGGCAGGTCCACCGAGTCCAGGTCGACGGCGACACCGCCCCGCACCACCCGCGCGCTGCGCGCCACCCCCGGCCGGGCCAGCGGTCCGCACCACAGCGCGCACTCGACGACCTCGCCGTCGACGGAGGTCCACTGCGCCTCGGCGTCCGCGGGGACGAGCTCGTGGGGCAGGCCCGGCGCGAGCTTGGCCCCCGTCGCCGGGACCCGGGCGGCCGTCGCCAGCACGAACGACAGCGGCGGCGAGGTGGCCTCGGGGTCGAAGACGCGCCGCCCGCCCGACGTCCGGCGGGCCGGGTCGAACCACGCGCCGTCGCCCTCGCCGAGCTCGCCGGTGATCCCGGCCGTGACGTCCTCGCAGCGGACGGCCACCCCGAGGTTGTGCGTGGCGACGGCGGCCGTGACGGGGTCGGCGTCGACGGGCAGGACGGCGAGCCCCGCGTCGAGGAAGGCCAGGGAGTCCGCGCCGACGCCGCAACCGAGGTCGGCGACCCTCGCCACCCCCGCCGCGACGAAGCGGCGGGCGTGCTCGCGGGCGACGACGGCGCGGGTCGCCTGCTCGACACCGGCTGCGGTGAACAAAAGGTCTCGGGCCCGGTCGCCGAACTTCGCGGCCGCCTTCGCCCGCAGCCGCGACTGGGTCGTGGCCAGGGCGGCGAGGGCCGGGTCGTGGCCCGCGCGCCGCAGCCGGGTGGCCAGCGCGACGGGGTCCTCACCGGCCGTCCCGGCCAGGGCGTCGAGGAGGGCGCGGCCCGCCGGGGACCGCAGGGCGTCGACGTCGGCGGTGTTCACCCGGAGGATGCTCCCAGAGCCCCCCTGCGTCTGGCACTCGTCAGGGCTGAGTGCTAACGTCTCGCGCAGCGTCGGTGGCACTCCCCGGGTGGGAGTGCCAACGGGGCAGCGGCCGCCCGGAACCCGCGACGACGGTCGTCCGCTCCCCACCGTTCCGACCGTCCCGTACGCCAGTTCGCTGAAGCAGAAGGGGAGGGCCGCACCAGTGTCGGTCTCCATCACTCCGCTCGAGGACCGCATCGTCGTCAAGCCGCTCGACGCGGAGCAGACGACCGCTTCCGGTCTCGTCATCCCGGACACCGCCAAGGAGAAGCCCCAGGAGGGTGAAGTCCTGGCCGTGGGCCCGGGTCGCGTGGACGACAACGGCAACCGCGTGCCGGTCGACGTGGCCGTCGGCGACAAGGTCATCTACTCCAAGTACGGCGGCACCGAGGTCAAGTACGGCGGCGACGAGCTGCTGATCCTCTCGGCGCGCGACGTCCTCGCCAAGGTCGCCAAGTAGTCGACCAGAGGTCCTGACGCCCCGGGCACCCGATCTCGGGTGCCCGGGGCGTCCCTCGTTGCGCACGTCTACGGAAGGAAGAAGACATGGCCAAGCAGCTCTCGTTCGACGACAAGGCCCGCAAGTCCCTCGAGCGCGGCGTCGACGCGCTCGCCAACGCCGTCAAGGTGACCCTCGGCCCCAAGGGCCGCAACGTCGTCATCGACAAGAAGTGGGGGGCGCCGACGATCACGAACGACGGCGTCACCATCGCCCGCGAGGTCGAGCTCGACGACCCGTACGAGAACCTCGGCGCGCAGCTCGCGAAGGAGGTCGCCACCAAGACGAACGACGTCGCCGGTGACGGCACCACCACCGCGACCGTCCTGGCCCAGGCCCTCGTCAAGGAAGGCCTGCGCAACGTCGCGGCCGGCGCGGCCCCCTCCGGCCTCAAGCGCGGGATCGACAAGGCCGTCGAGGCCGTCAACGACAAGCTCCTGTCGCTGGCCCGCGACGTCGACGGCAAGGGCGACATCGCCCACGTCGCGACGATCTCGGCCCAGGACGCGACGGTCGGCGACCTGCTCGCCGACGCGTTCGACAAGGTCGGCAAGGACGGCGTCATCACGGTCGAGGAGTCCTCCACGACCGCCCTCGAGCTGGACTTCACCGAGGGGATGCAGTTCGACAAGGGCTACATCTCGCCGTACTTCGTCACCGACGCCGAGCGTCAGGAAGCGGTCCTCGAGGACGCCTACGTGCTCGTGCACCAGGGCAAGATCTCGACGGTCCAGGACCTGCTGCCGCTGCTGGAGAAGGTCCTCAAGGTCTCCAAGCCGCTGCTGATCATCGCCGAGGACGTCGACGGCGAGGCGCTGTCGACCCTGGTCGTCAACAAGATCCGCGGCACCTTCAACGCCGTCGCGGTGAAGGCCCCCGGCTTCGGCGACCGCCGCAAGGCGATCCTGCAGGACATCGCCACCCTCACCGGCGCGCAGGTCGTCGCCGAGGAGGTCGGCCTCAAGCTCGACCAGATCGACCTCGACGCGCTGGGCACCGCCCGCCGCATCACGGTCACCAAGGACGACACGACGATCGTCGACGGCGCCGGCTCGGCCGACGACATCGCCGGCCGCGTCGCCCAGATCAAGGCCGAGGTCGAGCGCACCGACTCCGACTGGGACCGCGAGAAGCTCCAGGAGCGCCTCGCCAAGCTGTCCGGCGGTGTCGTCGTCATCAAGGTCGGCGCGCACACCGAGGTCGAGCTCAAGGAGAAGAAGCACCGCATCGAGGACGCCGTCTCCGCGACGCGCGCCGCGATCGAGGAGGGCATCGTCGCCGGCGGCGGCTCGGCCCTGGTGCACGCCGTCTCCGTGCTCGAGGACGGCCTGGGCACGACCGGCGACGAGGCGACCGGTGTCGCGCTCGTCCGCAAGGCGGCTTCGGAGCCGCTGCGCTGGATCGCCGAGAACGCCGGCCTCGAGGGCTACGTCGTCGTGGAGAAGGTCCGCTCGCTCGAGCCGGGCAACGGCCTCAACGCCGCGACCGGCGAGTACGTCGACCTGCTGGCCGGCGGGGTCCTCGACCCGGTCAAGGTGACGCGCTCCGCGCTGCGCAACGCCGCCTCGATCGCGTCGATGGTGCTCACCACCGACACGCTCGTCGTGGACAAGAAGGAGGAGGAGCCCGCCGCTGCGGGTCACGGTCACGGCCACGGCCACTGACCTCTCCTGAGGACCACGCGAAGGGCCCGGCTCCCCTGGGGGAGCCGGGCCCTTCGTCGTTCCCAGCGGTGTCCCGGCCCACCGGCCGGTCCGTGCGCCGCACCACACCGCGCACGGGGTGGAGCAGGGCGTCAGCCGGCGATGCGCATCCCGCGGCGACGCTCGGTCGCGTAGACGGCTTCGCGGTCGTCCTCGGTCATGCCGCCCCACACGCCGTAGGGCTCGCGGACCTTCAGGGCGTGCTTGCGGCACTGCTCCAGGACGGGGCACCCACCGCAGATCGCCTGGGCGGCGGCGTCGCGGTTGCGGCGGGCGGGGCCACGCTCGCCCTCGGGGTGGAAGAAGAGGTTCGGGTCGGCTTCGCGGCAGGAACCGTCGAGCTGCCACTCCCAGACGTCGGCGACGGGTCCGGGGAGACGGGAGATCTCGGCCATGGTGGTGTGCTCCTCGCTGGGGGATCGTGCTGAGTGGCGGTGCGTCTGACCATGAAGCTACAACCGCGTCAGAAGTTGTTCAAGCCCCTGGGGGGAAGTCGTCCCCGATCGGGTCAGGATCCGGTCCCGGCCGGGCCGACGCCCGGGGGCCGGTCGCGTGGACAGCTCCCTGAACCAGGTGTGAACAAGGTGCAGAGATCCGGGGTCCCCGCCAGCCGAACGCCCCGGAACAACGCCGACCGTCCGTTGAACAACGCTGAACAGCATTGGCGCGGTGAGGTGAGTGGCGCGAGGCCACGCGCGGCGACAGACTCGTCCCATGCCGTCCGCTGTCGACCCCGCCGGTCGGGGTGCCTCTGCGCCGCCTGCACCGCGCATGACCCTCACCGTGGCCGCCGTCGCGCGCCGCCTCGGGGTCGCCCCCGCGACGCTGCGGACCTGGGACCGGCGCTACGGCCTCGGGCCGTCGGAGCACACCGCGGGAGCGCACCGGCGCTACTCCGCCTCCGACCTGGCCCGCCTGGTGGTCATGCGGCGTCTGACGTTGGAGGGCGTGGCTCCCGCCGAGGCCGCCCAGCTCGCTGCGACCACGGCCGTCGCCGACGGCGGGTTCGCCCTGGCCAGCGTCTCGACGATCCCGAGCGCGGTCATCGAGGCAGCCGTCACCGACGCCGCCGCCATCGCCGGTCCCGGCTCCGGTCTGGTCCCGCACGCCGGCACGAGCCCGCTCTCCGACACCGCGGACGTCGTGGAGGCGGCCGGCTCCGCGGAGGTCGCCGAGGCCGGGCGGCCCGACGAGTCCGAGGACGTCGAGGTGCGCCCCGCCGCGCGTTCGCACGAGCACGGCGGCGGCCGTCCCGCGCTCGACGAGGACGACTGGGCCGTCGCGAGCCTGTCCGACCGCTTCGCCGACGAGGTCCGGGCCCGTGGGGTGGCCCGCGCCTGGGACGAGGTCCTCGGCCCCGCCTCGGCCGCCCGCGACGCCGCCATGCACGCCGCCGTCGCCCGGGCCCTGTCCGCGCTGCCCACGGCCGACGGGGAGCGCGCCGTCCTCCTCGCCGGGGCCGGCACCGCCGACGACCGCGACCGCACACCAGTCCTGCTCGCCGCCGCGGCCGCGCTGGCCGAGCAGGGCACGGGGGCCCGCAGCGTCGGGGACGGCGTCCCCGCGCGGATGCTCGCAGCCGCCGTCCGCCGCGTGCGGCCGCCGGCCCTGCTGCTCGTCGCGCCCGGCGCGACCTCGCGCGAGGACGTCCTGCCCGGCCTGGCCGACGTCCTGCGGGTCCGTCCGGCACCGCTCGTGGTCGTCCTCGGCGGGGACGAGCTCGTGGCCGACCTGGAGCGGGCCCGCGGTCAGGCGCACGGCCCGGAGCGCGACCTGGTGCCGGTCGCGGGGCTGACCGCTGCCGTCGCCGCGTGCGCCGAGGCCGTCTCCGCCTGAGCCGACCAGCGGGACCGAGACCCTCTTCTAGAGGCCCTTAGCACGTCCGGCGTGCGCCGGTCCAGTCTTCTCCGGTCTTCGTCGCATCCGCTGCTCAGGTCGGGTCCGCGGCGTGCCGACAACTCTTCCGTGACGTGCAGGACGTGCGGCACAGCAGGGCCACGGACGGCCTTGCTCCACCCACACAGGGAAGAGGTTTGTGGTGGCAACGGTTTTGGTCTGCGATGACCTTCCGCTGGCCCGCGAGGCCATGCGACGCATGGTGGCGGCCGTCCCGGGCGTGACCCGCGTCGTGGGCGCGAGCTCGGGCGAGGAGGCTCTGCAGCGGTGGCCCGTGGAGCGGCCCTCGCTGGTGATCATGGACGTGCGGATGCCCGGCATCGGTGGCGTGGAAGCCGCCCGCCGCCTGCTCGCGCGTCACCCGGAGGCGAACGTCCTCATGGCCACGATGGCCGAGGACGGCGACGGGGTGGCCCGCGCGGTCGCCGCCGGCGCGCGCGGCTACCTGGTCAAGGACGTGTCCCGCGAGGAGCTGGCCACGGCCGTCCTCCAGGCGCTGCAGGACGTCAGCCGCCGTCGTGGCGGCGGTCGCACCCGCGCCGTCCTCACCGGCCGCGCGCCGGTGCTGACGGAGCGGGAGCAGCAGGTGCTCGTCGGCATGAGCCGCGGGCGCAGCAACGCCGAGATCGGGCGCGAGCTGTTCCTGTCCGAGGACACGGTGAAGACGCACGCGCGGCGGCTGTTCCGCAAGCTCGAGGCGGCGGACCGTGCTCAGGCGGTGGCTGTGGGATTCCGCTGGGGTCTCGTACGGTAGGCAGGTGAGCCCGGGGGGCGACGAGTCCGTCGATGCGCGCGGCGGCCGGTCCGACGCAGACACCCGACGCACGGACGTCGGACGTGACGGCGGTCGTGACGTCGGTGCCGCCGTCGTGCCCGACACCCCCCGGGTCGAACGGTCTCCGGGCCTGGCGGTCGACGGCGACCCCGGCCCCCTGGACGGACTGCGCGTCGACGCGCACCCCGGGGCCTCGGAGGACCTTCAGGTCGACGTCCCGTCCGCCGATCAGGACCTGGACGAGGACCAGGACCACGGGTCCGCGCAGGACTCTGCGCAGGACGACGACGACGAAGGGGGAGCGGGGACCCGGCACCCGGCGGGAAGGACGCAGGGTGTAACGCCCGGTCGCCCCACAGCGATGGACAGTTCGGAAGCCGGGGGGCTCCAGGCACTGGCGACTCGTGCCCTGTCAGGGGAACAGGGCGCTGTCGCCGACCTCCTGGCAGCGGTACGCCGCCTAGTACACCGTTACTGCCGGGCCAAGCTCGGGCGCCTGCCCGGAGCTGATCACGCCGCAGAGGATGCGGCACAGGAGGTGTGCATCGCCGTGCTGACGGCCCTGCCCCGCTACAAGGACACGGGACGCCCGTTCGAGGCGTTCGTGTACCGCATCGCGGCCAACAAGGTCGCCGACGCCCAGCGTGCCTCCTACCGCGCCCCGGTCCCGACCGACGACGTCCCCGACGCCGCCACGGCCGAGCCGGGCCCCGAACAGCTGGCCCTCGACGCCTTCGACGCCCAGACCGTCGGCCGGTTGCTCGACACGCTGCCGCCCAAGCTGCGGGAGATCATCACGCTGCGGGTGGGAGCGGGCATGTCGGCCGAGGAGACGGGCCGCGCCCTGGACATGACGGCCGGGGCCGTGCGCGTCGCCCAGCACCGCGCCATGCAGAAGCTGCGCAAGACCGCCCTCGAGGACGCCTCCCTGCAGGTGGCGCCGTGAGCGGCGGCGACACGACCGGCGGGCCCACGGGCCGGCGCCGGGGCCACCTGCGCGGAGTGCGCGGACAGGCCGGTCAGACCCCCGACGGGTCGACCACGCACGACGAGACGCACGACGAGACGCACGACGAGTTCGAGCTGGGAGGGGGGACCGTGGACGACAACTCCTTCTCCGTGCCCGACCTCCTGGCCACCGACGCCCTCCTGGACCGGCTCGGCCGCCACGAGGCCACCGGCGGCGACCTCGCCGACGCCGTCGCCCGCCTGCTGGACTCCTACGCCCTGCACGCCGACCCCGAGACCGCGGGCGTCCGCCCCGTCGAGCTGCCGGACCTGGACGCCGAGCTCGAGCACGAGCCGGCCCACGTCCCGGCCCCGCGCGTCCTGCTGGCCCGGCGCCGCACGATCCAGCGCCTCGGCCGTGGCACCGTCGCGGCCGCCGCGGTCCTCACGCTCCTCGGTGGCACCGCCGCCGCGGCCGCCACGAGCGTCAGCCCGCTCGGCGGGCCGGGCGGATCCGTGTCCGCCTCGATCGCCTCCCAGCTGCCGGGGTGGTTCCCGGACACCGTCTTCAGCGTCTTCGCCGGCTCGCCCACCGAGCGCGCCCAGCGCGAGATCGTCCAGGCCCAGGCCGCGGCGCTCGCGGGCGACAGCGAGGGGGCCAAGGCGCGCCTGAAGTACCTCCAGCGCCAGCTCGACGACACCTCGGTGGACCCGCAGGTCGTCCAGCAGGTCCAGCAGGTCCTCGCCGCCCTCGAGGACGACGACCTCGACAGCGTGGCCGGTTCGGTCCCGACGGGTTCGCCGACGGGGTCGCCCACGGCGTCGCCGTCCCCGACGGGCACCTCGCTCGTCGACGTGGCGACGGTGACGCCGACCGCGTCGCCGAACACCTGGCGCGTGCCGCTGCAGCCCGGCCGCACGACGGGCACGGCCACGTCGGCCCCGACGACGCCCAGCCCCTCCGTCCCGACGGCCGGCGACCCGGCGACGGGCGGCACCCCGCCGCGCACGTCGACGCCGGTGACGTCCTCGCCGCCCGTCGTCCAGAACCCGCCCGCCGGGGGTGGCACGGGCGCTCCGTCGACGCCCGTCACCACGGACCCGCCGGTCACCCAGACGCCGGACCCGTCCACGGGCGGCTCCACGGGGACCCCCACGGGGACCCCCACGGGGACCCCGACGGACTCCGGCACCGGGACGCCCACGGGCACCCCGACCGACTCCGGCCCGTCCACCGACGGCTCGACGCCGACGGGGGAGACGGGCGCCACGCCGACGTCCACGCCCACGTCGACGGACGGTGGGGGCGGGGGCGCGACCGGCGACCCCGGCGCCACCGACCCGGTCGTCACGCCGACGCTCCCGGTCGTCGCCACGCCGACGCTGCCCGTCGTCGCCGAGCCCTCGCCCACCACGGGCGAGGCGCCGGTGCCGGGCTCGGCCGCCGACGCCGCGTCGGACGGCGGGGACCCCGCCGCCACCACGGACTCCGCGGTCACCTCCGGCTCGTAGAATCGTGGGGGTGAGCGCGCAGATCCCCGACGGACAGACGTCCGCACACGACCCCTTCGGCTTCGTGGGCCTGACCTACGACGACGTCCTGCTGCTGCCCGGTGAGTCCGACGTCATCCCGTCCGAGGTCGACACCTCGACGCGGGTGTCCAAGCGGGTCAGCCTCCGGATCCCGCTGCTGAGCTCGGCGATGGACACGGTCACCGAGTCGCGGATGGCCATCGCGATGGCCCGCCAGGGCGGTCTCGGTGTGCTGCACCGCAACCTGTCCGCCGAGGAGCAGGCGGCCCAGGTCGACCTCGTCAAGCGGTCCGAGTCCGGCATGGTCACCCAGCCCGTGACGACGACGCCGGACGCCACGCTGGCCGACGTCGACGCCCTCTGCGGGCGCTACCGGATCTCCGGCGTCCCCGTCGTCGACCCCGACGGCACGCTCGTCGGCATCGTGACGAACCGGGACCTGCGGTTCGAGTCCGACTTCACCCGGCCCGTCCGGGACGTCATGACGAAGGCGCCGCTGGTCACCGCCCCCGTCGGCGTCTCCGCCGACGACGCGATGCAGCTGCTGCGCGAGCACAAGATCGAGAAGCTGCCGATCGTCGACGGCCGCGGCCGCCTGACCGGGCTCATCACGGTCAAGGACTACGTGAAGAGCGAGCAGTACCCGCACGCCACCAAGGACGCGGACGGCCGGCTTCGGGTGGCGGCCGCCATCGGCATCTTCGAGGACGCCTGGAAGCGCGCGATGGGCCTGGTCGACGCGGGTGTCGACGTGCTCGTCGTCGACATGGCCCACGGCCACTCCCGCGCGGTGCTGGAGATGATCTCCCGCCTGAAGAGCGACCCGGTCGCCGCGCACGTGGACGTCGTCGGCGGGAACGTCGCGACGCGCGCCGCCGCGCAGGCCCTCGTGGACGCGGGCGTCGACGGCATCAAGGTCGGCGTCGGCCCGGGGTCGATCTGCACGACCCGCGTGGTCGCCGGGGTCGGTGTCCCGCAGGTCACCGCGATCCACGAGGCCGCCAAGGCCGCCAAGCCCGCGGGCGTCCCGGTCATCGGCGACGGCGGGCTGCAGTACTCCGGCGACATCGCCAAGGCGCTCGTCGCGGGGGCGGACACCGTCATGCTCGGCTCGCTGCTCGCCGGCTGCGACGAGAGCCCGGGCGAGCTGGTCTTCATCAACGGCAAGCAGTTCAAGAGCTACCGCGGCATGGGCTCCCTGGGGGCCCAGCAGACCCGTCAGGGCGGCCGGTCGTTCTCCAAGGACCGCTACTTCCAGAACGACGTCGCCTCCGACGACCGCTTCGTGCCCGAGGGCATCGAGGGCCAGGTGCCCTACCGCGGTCCGCTGGGCGCCGTCGCGCACCAGCTCGTCGGCGGGCTGCGGCAGTCGATGTTCTACTCCGGCGCCCGCACGGTCCCGGAGCTGCAGGCGAACGGCACCTTCGTGCGCATCACGCCGGCGGGGCTGAAGGAGTCGCACCCGCACGACATCCAGATGACGGTCGAGGCGCCGAACTACAGCGGTCGCTGACCGACGGGCCCGGGTCGCGCGGACGGACGCGCGGCCCGGGACGGGTAGCCTGCTGCCGTGTCTGATATCGAGATCGGCCGCGGCAAGCGGGGGCGACGCGCCTACAGCTTCGACGACATCGCCGTCGTCCCTAGCCGTCGCACGCGCGACCCCGAGGACGTCTCCACGACGTGGCAGATCGACGCGTACCACTTCGACATCCCCGTGATGAGCGCGCCGATGGACTCCGTCGCCTCGCCCGCCACGGCCGTCGCGCTGGGGCAGCTCGGTGGGCTCGGCGTCCTCGACCTCGAGGGCCTGTGGACCCGCTACGAGGACCCCGAACCCCTCCTGGCCGAGATCGCCGGCCTGGACCCGGCCGTCGCCATCCCGCGCATGCAGGAGATCTACGCCGAACCGGTCAAGGCCGAGCTCATCACCAGCCGCCTCGCCGAGGTCCGGGCCTCGGGCGTGACCGTCGCGGGGGCCCTGTCCCCGCAGCGGACGCAGGAGTTCTGGAAGGTCGTCGTCGACGCCGGGGTCGACCTGTTCGTCATCCGCGGCACCACGGTGTCGGCCGAGCACGTCTCCGGCACGACCGAACCGCTGAACCTCAAGCGGTTCATCTACGAGCTCGACGTCCCCGTCGTCGTGGGCGGCGCGGCGGGCTACACCGCTGCGCTGCACCTGATGCGCACGGGCGCGGCCGGGGTCCTCGTCGGGTTCGGCGGGGGAGCGGCCCACACGACGCGCACCGCGCTGGGCATCCACGCGCCGATGGCCTCGGCCGTCGCCGACGTCGCGGCCGCGCGCCGCGACTACATGGACGAGTCCGGCGGCCGGTACGTCCACGTCATCGCCGACGGCGGCGTCGGGACGTCCGGCGACATCGTCAAGGCCATCGCCTGCGGTGCGGACGCGGTCATGCTCGGCGCCGCCCTGGCCCGCGCCACCGAGGCTCCCGGCCGCGGCTGGCACTGGGGCCCGGAGGCCCACCACGCGGTGCTGCCGCGCGGCGAGCGCGTCCGCGTCGGCACGACGGCCCCGCTGGCGGAGATCCTCAACGGGCCCGGCCGGGTCGCCGACGGAACCACGAACCTCATGGGCGCGTTGCGACGGTCGATGGCCACGACGGGGTACTCCGACCTCAAGGAGTTCCAGCGCATCGAGGTCGTCGTCTCGCCGTACCAGCCCGCCTGACGCCCCCGCGAGGAGACCCGTGAGCCACCCGGACAGCACCCCCTGGACGCCCGACGCGATGGGCCGGCAGGAGGGGCGCACCGTCCTGGTGACCGGCGCGAACTCCGGGCTCGGGTTCCACGTCGCGACGGAGTTCGCCCGCCGCGGCGCCGACGTCCTGCTGGCCTGCCGCAACGCCGAGCGCGGCCGGGCCGCGGTGGCCCAGCTGCAGGCCGAGGTCCGCAACTCCGGGGTGGACCCGCAGGTCGAACTGGTCTCCCTCGACGTCGCCGACCTGGCCAGCGTGCGGCGTGCCGCCTCGGACGTCCTGCACCGCCGGTCGAGCATCGACGTGCTCGTCAACAACGCGGGCGTCATGGTGCCGCCGTTCGGCCGGACCGTGGACGGCTTCGAGACGCAGGTCGGGACGAACCACCTCGGCCACTTCGCCCTCACCGGGCTGCTGCTGCCGGCGCTGCTCGCCGGCGGCGGGGGCCGCGTGGTGAGCGTGGCGAGCGTGGCCCACAAGTTCGGCCGGCTGAACCGCGAGAACTACCAGAGCGAGCGCAGCTACCAGAAGTGGCTGGCGTACGGGCAGTCGAAGCTGTCGAACCTGCTGTTCGCCTTCGAGCTGCAGCGTCGCGCGATCGCGGTCGGCGCGCCCCTGGTGTCCGTGGCGGCCCACCCGGGGCTGTCCGACACGAACCTGTGGAAGATGACCCCGCTGGGCGGCAACCGCGTGGGCGAGGCGTTCGCCCAGGTGCTGGGCCGGGCCGTCGGGCAGTCCGCGGCCCTCGGCGCCTGGCCGCTGCTGCGCGCCGCGACGGACCCCGGGGTCGTGGGCGGGGAGTACTTCGGCCCGGGCGGGCGGCAGGAGTGGCGGGGCTTTCCCGTGCTGGTCCCCGCCAACCCCCACGCCTACGACACCTCGGACGCCGCGTGGCTGTGGGCCCGCTCGGTCGAGTGGACGGGTGTCGACCCGACCGAGCTCAGCGCCTGAGGCTCACCGCTTGAGCGGGGCCGCCACGGCGGTCACCGCCAGCAGCGCGCCGGCCACCGCGACGACGCCGAACCCTGCGGCGGGGCCGGCGTGCTCGGCGAAGGCCCCGCCGAGGGAGGCCCCGGCCGCGACGCCGAGCACGACGCCGGAGTTCAGCAGCGCCATGAGGAACGCCCCGCGTTCGGCCGGCACGAGCCGCGCCGCCACCGTGTTGACGGTCACCAGGGCGGGGCCGATGAACAGCCCCATGACGAGGACGGCGCCCGTCAGGGCCCCGAGGTGGGTGGCCGTCGCGGCCATCAACCCCGCCCCGACGAGCAGGCCGAGCCCGCAGGCGACCCAGCGGGCCCGCAGGCCGAACCGCTCGGGCAGGAGCACGAGGCAGACGGTCGTCGCGGTGGACCCGATCGCGGAGACGGCGTAGACGAGCGAGCCCAGCGAGGGCGAGCCGATCCGTTCCGCCGCAGCGGTGACGCCGGTCTGGGTCGCCCCGAACGTCGCGCCCATGCAGACCATGGCCAGGACGGGGACGACGACGATCCACGGCACCCGGACGTGCGGACGCGTCGTGTCGCGCGGGACGGGGGCGGTGTGCCGGTGGCTGCGGTGGCAGGCGAACGCGGTGACGAACACCGAGGTGAGGGCGGCCGACGCCAGCAGCGCGGCGGCCGGGTTCCCCAGGACGCCGACGACCCCGACGAGGGCGGGGCCGAGGATGAACGCGGCCTCGTCGATGGTGCCCTCGGCGGCGAAGGCGGTCGACAGGTCGTCGCGGTCGGACGTCATCCGCAGCCACCGGGCGCGGGAGAACCCGCTGACCGAGGGCAGCGTCAGCCCGACACCGGCCGCGGCCGCCAGCACGACGGGCGTCCCGGCCGCGCCGAGCGCGGTGAACAGCCCGGCGAGGGCCAGCAGGTGCAGGACGACCACGGTGAGCAGGACGGTGCGCTGCCCGCGGCGGTCGGCGAACCAGCCGACGACCGGGACGCCGAGCGCCTCACCGATCGCGGCGGACGCGCTGGCCAGGCCGCCGACGGCCACCGAGCCGCTCGAGGCCGTGACGAGCCCCAGGACGGCCAGGGGCACCATCGTGATGGGCAGGCGCCCCAGCGCCGTCACGGGGAGGTAGGCCGGTCCGGCGATCTGCGGCAGCCGCGCGTAGCGCGAACGCAGGCCGGTGGCAGGGGTGGTGGTCGTGCTCACGGGTAGGCTCCAGCCTCGTGGGTGCGCCTCCCCACCACAAGCGCACCAGGGCCCTGAGCTGTGACTCGGGCAGGTTACCCCTCTCCGTGCCAGCTCCGCCACAGGTGCGCGTACGAACCCCCCGCGTGGACGAGTTCGGCGTGCGTGCCGAGTTCGGTGATGCGCCCGCCCTCCACGACCGCGATGCGGTCGGCGTCGTGCGCGGTGTGCAGGCGGTGCGCGATCGCCACCGTCGTGCGGCCCTCCAGGACGGCCGCCAGCGACCGTTCCAGGTGCCGCGCCGCGTTCGGGTCCAGCAGCGACGTCGCCTCGTCCAGGACGAGGGTGTGCGGGTCGGCCAGCACGAGCCGCGCGAGCGCGACCTGCTGGGCCTGAGCGGCCGACAACGGCACCCCGTTCTCCCCGACGGCCGTGTCCAGACCGTCGGGCAGCGCGAGCACCCACTCCCGGGCGTCGACGGCCGCGAGCGCCTCGAGCACCTGCTCCTGCGAGGAACCCGGCGCGGCGAGGGCCACGTTGTCGCGCAGCGAGGCCGCGAACACGTGACGCTCCTGCGTGACGAGGGCGATGCGGGAACGGAGTTCGTCCAGGGGCAACCCGGTGACCTCGGCCCCGCCGACCTGCACGCTGCCGTCGGTGGGGGCGTTGATGCCGGCGATCAACCGCCCGAGCGTCGACTTCCCCGCCCCGGTCGGCCCGACGACCGCGAGCCGTTCCCCGGGTTCGAGCGCGAGGGAGACCCCGTGCAGCACAGGACGTCCGGGGGTGTAGGCGAACCCGACGGCGTCGGCGTGGACGACGTCGGACTCCGGCTGGGCCGGCAGTTGGGTGCGGTCGGGTTCCACCGCGGACAACCCCACGACGCGGGCGAAGCTGGCCTGCCCGACCTGGAGTTCGTCCCACCAGGCGAGGAGTTCGTTGACGGGACCGACGAGCTGGCGCAGGTACAGGACGACCGTCGTCACCTGCCCGATGGTCTGCAGGTCGTGCCGGACGAGGAAACCGCCCCACAGCAGCGCGACGACCACGGGCACGAGGTAGGACATCTCGATGCTCGGGAACCAGACGGTGCGCAGGGACAGCGTGTAGCGCTCGCGGCGCACGGTCGAACCGATGACGTCGTCGACGAGGCGCACCCGGTGCTCGGCCAGTCCGAGCGCCTCGACGGTCCGGACGTTCTCGACGTTCTCGCCCAGCGTCGTGGAGATCCGGCCCCACTCGGCGCGTTCGGCGGCGTACCCCTGGGGCGCCCGGCGCAGGTACCACCGGGTGGCGAGGAACAGCCCGGGGAAACCCGCGAGGATCGCGAGCGCCACCAGTGGCCCGGAGAACACGGCGGCCACGACGGTCAGCACCGACGTCACGAAGGCGACGAGGATCGCCGGCGCCCCGTACCGCACGGTGTAGCTGAGGGCGTCGACGTCGTTCGTCGTGCGAGAGACGAGGTCCCCGGTCCCGGCCTGCTCCACGACCGACAGGGGCAGGGCGGTGGCGCGGGTGAGGAACTCCTCGCGCAGTTGCGCGAACACGCCCTCGGCCAGGACGAGGGACCGCTTGCGCGCCAGCCGGGCCAGGACGGCCTGCGCCACGACCGCGGCCACGAGGACCGCCACGGCGACGTCGATGCGGCGGGCGACGACCTCGAACGCGGTGCCGTCGCGGACGGCGCCCACGACGTCGTCGACGAGGCGGCCGAGCAGGAACGGGCCGGTCAGGCCCGCGACGGCCGCCAGCGCGTGCAGCGCGAGCATGCGCAGCCCCGGGTCGCGGTGCTCGCGCAGCAGCCGCCGCACGTCGCGCAGGACGTGGTCGCGGTCGGCGACGGGAAGCGTGGTCCTCACGGGTGTTCCTTCACGGTGCGGTCGGGGGTCCGGGGTGCGGGCACGGTGTCCGGTGCGGGGGCGGCGGCGTCGCGGGTGACGAAGACGCGGTAGCCGGGGTCGGTGGCCAGCAGGTCGGCGTGCCGGCCGGTGGCGACGACGCGTCCGTCCCGCACCCAGCAGACGTCGTCCACCTCGGGCAGGACGAGCGGGCTCGCGGTCGCGACGACCGTGGTCCGGCCCGCCCGCGCCCGCCGCAGGCGCCCGGCGATGCGGGCCTCGGTGTGGGCGTCGACGGCGCTCGTGGGCTCGACGAGCACGAGCGCCTCCGGGTCGCGGGCCAGCACCCGGGCCAGGGCCAGGCGCTGTCGCTGGCCACCGGACAGGGACCGGCCGCGTTCGGTGACGGTGCCGGCCAGGCCGCCGTCGACGAGGTCGAGGACGTCGCGCGCGTCGGCGACCTCGAGGGCCGCGAGGACCTCGGCGTCGTCGTGCACGCGCTCGGGGTCGACCTGCTCGCGGATCGTGCCGCTGAACAGCTGCGCGTCGTCCTCGGCGAGCAGGACCCGCGCACGGACCTCGGCGACGGGCAGGTCCCGCAGCGGGACGCCGCCGAAGGTGGCGCGGGTGTCGTCGTCGAAGCGGGCCAGGCGCCGGGCCAGCACGGCGGCGTCCTCCGGTGGGTCGCAGACGACCGCCGTGAGCCGGCCCGCGGCGGCCGTGACGCCGGACTCGGGGTCGGTCAGCGTCCCGCCGGGGCTGGTCGCGGCCGTCCCGGGGCGGTCCACGACCGAGGCCGGGACCTCCAGCAGCGTGATGAGGCGGCGCGCCGCGACGAGGGCGCGGACGTACTTGTCGGCCGCCTCCACGAGCATCCGCAACGGGGAGGTGAGGAAGGCGGCGTACCCGTAGAGCGCGACGAGCTCACCGGCGGTGACGTCGCCGCGGGCGGTGGCCCGGGCGCCGGCCCAGACGAGCGAGGCGACGAGCAGGCCCGGCACGAGGATCTGCAGCGCCTCCAGGGCCGACTCCCACGTCGCGACCCGCACACCGGCCGCCCGCACCTGCTGGCTCTTGGCGCGGTACCGGTCGAGGAAGACCTCCTCGCCGCCGATGCCGCGCAGGATCCGCAGCCCCCGCACGGTGTCGGTGCCGATCGACGTCAGCTCGCCGGACAGCTTGCGGTGCAGCCGTTGCCGCTCCTGCAGCGGGCGCAGGACGAGCAGCAGCAGCGCCATGACGGCCGGGACGCCGACGAGGATCACGAGCCCGATGGGCACCGACGTGCGCAGCACGAGCACGGCCACGACGACCACGGCCGCGACCGAGGCCACGGCGCGCTGGGTGACGTCGAAGGCGTCGGCCAGGCGGGGCCCGTCGGAGGCGATGGAGGCGAGCACCTCGCCCTGGGGCAGCTTCGCGGTCACCGCCGTGCCGGCCCGGGCGGTGTGGCGCCCGACCTGCTGCAGGGTCCGGAAGCAGGCCGTCAGCCAGTTCGTGACGCCGAAGCGGTGGCGCGCGATCGCGGCCCACGCGGTGACGACGGCCAGGGCGAGCACGAGCAGCGACCAGCGCGTCAGGGCGGCCGCGTCCCCCTGCCCGTCGGGCTCGTCGGGCCCGGCGTCGACGGCCCGCCCGATGGCGGCGGGCAGGACGGCCTGGGACAGCAACCACACGGTGCCGATCGCCGAACCGGCCACCATCGGTCGCCACTGCTGCGCCGCCGTGCGCAGCAGGAACCGGGTGGGGGAGGAGACGTCGGGAGTACCGGGGTCGCTCAGGGGGAGGGAGCGCACGTCTACCGACGGTAATCGCTTCCCGGTTCCGCTTCCACGTGGTTTTCAGGGGGCCGGGCGCCGACGGCTACCCTTGGGTCGTGACGCCGGACGCGCCCGAAGGCCAGACCACTCCCCCCGCCGATGCCCCCGCCGATGCCCCCGTCGATGCCCCCGTCGATGCAGCCGTCGATGCACCCGCCGAGGTGGACGCCGAGCGCGCCCACCGGCCGGTCCTGGTCGTCGACTACGGAGCCCAGTACGCGCAGCTCATCGCGCGCCGGGTCCGCGAGGCCGACGTGTTCTCCGAGATCGTGCCGAGCTCGACGAGCGTCGCGGAGATGCTCGCCAAGGACCCCGCCGCGGTGATCCTCTCCGGCGGCCCGTCGAGCGTCTACGCCGACGGCGCCCCGCAGGTCGACCCCGCGCTGTTCGAGGCCGGTGTCCCCGTCCTCGGCATCTGCTACGGGTTCCAGGCCATGGCCAAGGCCCTCGGCGGCGAGGTCGCCCAGACGGGTCGCCGCGAGTACGGCGGGACGGCCGCGGCCCTGCCCGACCCGGCCGCCTCGACGCTCCTGCGCGACCAGCCGACGGAGCAGTCGGTGTGGATGTCCCACGGGGACAGCGTGTCCCAGGCCCCCGCGGGGTTCCGCGTCACGGCCTCGACGCCGGACACCCCCGTCGCCGCGTTCGAGGACGACGAGCGCCGCCTCTACGGCGTGCAGTGGCACCCGGAGGTCAAGCACTCCGCCCACGGCCAGGACGTCCTCGTGAACTTCCTGCGCTCCGGTGCTCGCATCGACCCCGACTGGACGACGGGGAACGTCATCGAGGAGCAGGTCGCCCGCATCCGCGCCCAGGTGGGCGACGGCAAGGTCATCTGCGCCCTGTCCGGTGGCGTCGACTCCGCCGTCGCCGGCGCGCTCGTCCAGCGCGCGGTGGGGGACCAGCTCACGTGCGTCTTCGTCGACCACGGTCTGCTGCGCGCCGGCGAGGCCGAGCAGGTCGAGAAGGACTTCGTCGCCGCGACGGGCGTCAAGCTCCACGTCGTCGACGCGGTGCAGCGGTTCGCCGACGCCCTCGACGGCGTCAGCGACCCCGAGCAGAAGCGCAAGATCATCGGCCGCGAGTTCATCCGCGTCTTCGAGCAGGCCGCGCGCGACGTGGTCGCGAAGGAGGGCTCCGAGGGTGGCGAGGTGAAGTTCCTCGTCCAGGGGACCCTGTACCCCGACGTCGTGGAGTCCGGTGGCGGCACCGGGGCCGCGACGATCAAGAGCCACCACAACGTCGGCGGGCTGCCCGACGACCTCGCCTTCGAGCTCGTGGAACCGCTGCGCGCCCTGTTCAAGGACGAGGTGCGCGCGGTCGGTGTGCAGCTCGGCCTGCCCGAGGCGATGGTCTACCGCCAGCCCTTCCCGGGGCCGGGGCTGGCCATCCGCATCGTCGGGGCCGTGACGCCGCAGCGCCTGGAGGTCCTGCGGGCGGCCGACGCCATCGCGCGGGCCGAGCTGACCGCGGCCGGTCTGGACCGCGACATCTGGCAGTGCCCCGTCGTCCTGCTCGCCGACGTGCGCAGCGTGGGCGTCCAGGGCGACGGCCGCACCTACGGCCACCCGGTCGTGCTGCGCCCGGTGTCGTCGGAGGACGCCATGACGGCCGACTGGACCCGTCTGCCGTACGACGTCCTGGCCCGCATCTCCACGCGCATCACCAACGAGGTGCCCGAGGTCAACCGCGTCGTGCTCGACGTGACGAGCAAGCCGCCGGGGACGATCGAGTGGGAGTGACCTCTCGACGCTGAATCCTCCGGCCGGTGGCGCTGACCGTCACGCCGGCCGGAGGTGCCGGCCCGGAAACGGGCTGGAGTACACGACGCTCGTGGTGACCGCGCCGAGCGTCGCGAGGCGTCCCGTGACGCGTTCGAGGTCGCGCATCGACCGGGCGAGCACCTTCAGGACGAAGCAGTCGTCGCCGGTGACGTGGTGCGCCTCCACGACCTCCGGTGTGGTGTCCAGCAGGTCGTGGAACGGCTTGTAGTTCCCCGTCGGGTAGGCGAGGCGCACGAACGCCGTCACGGTGTACCCGAGCGCCTCCGGGTCGACGACGGCCGTGAACCCCGTGACGACGCCGGTGTCGGTGAGGCGGCGCAGTCGTTCCGCGGTGGCGCTCGCGGACAGGTTCACCGCCCGGCCGAGGTCGGCGACGCTCGTGCGGCCGTCGCGTTGCAGGTGCTCCAGGAGGGCCCGGTCGGTCGCGTCGAGGGCCGGCCGCGGATTCGTCGTCACGCACGGGAAACTACCGGTGGATCGCCGGTCGTCGCGGCCCTGGCCCGTGGACCGGCCCTGGCCCGACCGACGGTTCCCCGGTTCCCTGGAGGGGTGTCGAACCCCCTCTCCGCCGTCGACTTCTTCGCGGCCCAGCTGACGTTCCAGACCGACCCCGCCGACCTGGCGGCCGACCGCGCCGCGGGGCGCTCGCCGCTCGTCCTCGACGTGCGCTCGGACGCGGCGTGGGCCCAGGGGCACCTGCCCGGTGCCGTCCACCTGCCGGGGCCGCAGGTGCGCGAGCGCGCGGCGGAGGTCGTGCCCGACCTGGACGCGCCCGTCGTCGTGCACTGCTGGGGCCCGGGCTGCAACGGGGCGACGCGCGCCGCGCTGGTGCTGGCGACGCTGGGCCACACCCACGTCCGGGAACTGATCGGCGGGTACGAGTACTGGGTCCGCGAGGGTTTCGCCGTCGTCACCGCGACCGGTCGGGTCCGCCGCGCGCCGGATCCGCTGGCCGCTCCCGTTCCGGGGTGCTGAACCCTTGCGTCCTCGGTACTCAGCGATACTATCTACCGGTAGTCAGCGTCAGTGAGTACCGACGCTGTCAGCACCGAGACGACCGGGGTGGTCCGTGGCCAGGCAGCTCACCGAGATGCTCAAGGGAACCCTCGAGGGTGTCGTCCTCGCGGTCCTCGCGAGCCGGGACGCCTACGGGTACGAGATCACCGCATCGCTGCGCGAGCGGGGTTTCGAGGACATCGCCGAGGGCACCGTGTACGCCCTCCTCGTGCGCCTGGAACAACGGGACCTCGTCGACGTGCAGAAGGTCGCCTCCACCAAGGGGCCGCCGCGGAAGGTTTACTCGCTCAACGCGTCCGGGCGTGCAGCGCTCGACGAGTTCTGGACGACGTGGGACTTCCTGGCAGGACGGCTGGCCGAACTCCGGACCGAAGGGAACCCGTCGTGACGAAGAACCCGCTCGGGGTGCTCACGGGCGCGCTCGAGGACAAGAAGCGGTGGCGCGCGTACAAGGAGCGCGCCGGGGCGCTGCCCGAGAACCACCGCTCGGTGCTCGCGGCCGTCGAGCGCTACGCCATGCACTGCCCGAGCACGCCGACGGACGGCGGCAGCGCCGCGAGCATGTTCGAGGACCTCGCGGACCTCTTCGAGCAGGCGGCGGCCGACGGGACCCCGGTGCGGTCCGTGGTGGGGGAGGACCCCGTCGAGTTCGTGGAGGCCTTCGTCGCCACCTACTCCGACGGGGGCTGGCTCACCGCCGAGCGCCGCCGGCTGCGCGAGTCCGTGGACCGCGCGGTGGGCGGGGACGCCTGACCCTGGCGCGGGACCGTCAGGGCTTCGCGGCGTCCACGGCGTCGAGGTGCCCCTCGACGGCGTCGCCGAAGGGTTCCAGGACGGCGGCGGGGAGCGCGTGCCCCATGCCGGGGACCGTGACCAGCCGGGCGCCGGGGACGCTGTCGGCCAGGTGCCGGGCGGTCGGCGGCGGGTAGGCCGGGTCCTCGGGGGCCTCGACGACCAGCGTCGGCACCCGCACCCCGGCCAGTTCCGCGCCGCGGGCGAGACCGGAGGTGCCGGCGCGGGCGTGCGCCGTGGCCGAACTCGCGTCGGCGGGTCCGCCGTGGGCGACGGCGCCGCGTTCGAGCGCGAGGACCTCCTCGCGCGGGAACGGGACCACCGCCCCCGCGAGCGCCTGCCAGTGCTCGACGCGGAACTCCATCTCGGCGTCCTCGTCGCGCGTCTCCCCGAGCCGGGACCAGAGGGCGAGCAGGTCGGGGTGCGGTCCGGGCAGCCCCTCCCCGCCCGGCGCGCCGGCCAGCGCGCCGGTGCAGAACAGGGTCGCCGACAGCACCCGGTCGGGGTGGTCGAGCAGCAGCAGCTGGGTGAGCAGCCCGCCCATCGACATCCCCACGACGTGGGCGCGCTGGACGCCGAGGTGGTCCAGGACGCGCACCGCGTCGGTCGCGAGGTCGCGCAGCTCGTAGGGAGCCACGTCGACCGCCCGGGTCGAGCGGCCGGTGTCGCGGTGGTCCCACACCACGACGCGGTGGCGGCGGCCCAGGCGCTCGACCAGCGCGTCGGGCCACAGGACGCCGCTGGAGGCCGCGCCCATGACGAGCAGGACCGGGGTGCCGGTGGGGTCGCCGCTCTCGCGGGCCCACAGCTCGACGCCGTCGGCGACGGGGACGGTGTGCTCGCGGGGAGCGCTGTCGGGGGCGTCGGCTGGCATGGGGTCGAGGATGCCGGGAAGTCCCCGCGCGGCACCAGGGTGTTTCCTGTGCCGCCCTCGGGTGCCGATCGTCCGCCGGACCGCCCCGCCGGTCCGCGGTCAGTCGTCGACGGGACGGGTGAGGACCGTTGCCACGACCGTCGCGACCGCCGTGAACGGGCCGGTGGCGAGGTCGTCGAGCCAGGCTGCGCTGCGGCTGGCGTCCAGGCGACCTGCCGCGACGGCCGCGCGCGTGGTGCGGGTCAGCCCCAGGACGGCGTCGGCCTCCTCGACGTCCGTGAACACCGCGGGGAACGCCTGGACGGAGACGACGGACAGACCGGCGTCGACGCCGAGACGCGGCAGCTGCCGTCCGACGTGCGCGTTGCGGACGACGTGCCGGCAGGTGTGGGCGGTGAACGCGGTCGACGCCTCGAGGTCGTGCGCGTCGACCGCCATGAGCGCCCAGTCCGGTTCGACGAGGGCGGCCACACCGCCCGGACGCAGCACCCGGGCGACCTCCGCGACGGCCCGCGCGGGGTCCTCGACGTGCTGCAGGACGCGGTCGGCGTGGACGCGGTCGACGCTCGCGGCGGGCAGGTCGAGCGCGTGGACGTCCCCGCGGCGCACGGCGACGGTGGGACGGTCCGCCGTCAGGTCCGACGCCGTCGAGACCATGACGGGGTCGACGTCCACGGCGACGACGCGACCGGTCCGGCCCGCGCGGTCGGCGAGGGCGCCGAGGTCGGTGCCGGGACCGCACCCGAGATCCAGCACGACGTGCCCGTCCAGCACGTCGAGCGCGTCGAGGACGGCCCCCTTGTAGGCCCTGCCGGCCGCGGAGTCGGCGACGAGGCGCAGGTAGGCGATCGGGTCCGGGCGGTCGAGGGTCGGCACGTCCGCGAGTGCACCACGCCCGCCCGCCGCCGGTTGGGGACGACCGGGGCGGGGGCGGGGCGGATCCCGTGACGGAACCCTCCACGGGGCCCGCTCACAGCGAGGCGGCGAGCACCTTCACCGCGGCGGGGATCTGCTGCTCGGTGATCGCGGCGTAGCACAGGCGCAGGTGCGCGGCGTCCTCCTCGGCGACGACGTAGTGCCGACCGGGGCCCACGGCCAGGCCGCGTTCCCGGGTGCGGCGGGCCACCTCGAGGTCGTCCACCCCGCGCGGCAACCGCAACCACAACGAGAAACCCCCGCGGGGCCTCGGCCAGCTGCACTCGGGCAGTTCCCGGGCCAGGGCCGTGGAGAGCGCGTCGAGCCGGGAACCCAGCGCGGCGGACAGACCGCGCAGGTGCGCGTTCCAGCCGGCACCCGTCACGAGTTCCACGGCGGCCTCCTGCAAGGGCCGCGCCACGATGAGGTGGTCGACGAAGCTCAACCCGGCGATGCGTTGCGCCACAGGGCCGCGCGCGACCACGCACCCCACCCGCAGGCTCGGTCCGGAGACCTTGCTGAGGGAGTTCACGGTGATGACCCGGCCGTCGGTGTCGTCGCGCAGGAGGGACGGGGACGCGGTCGGGCCGTGGCCGAGCCAGCGGGCGAAGTCGTCCTCGACGATGAACGCGCCGGCCCGCGCGGCGATCTCCAGCACGGGGCGGCGGCGGTCGGGCGCGAGCACGGAACCGTCGGGGTTGGCGTAGGTGGGTTGCAGGTACAGCAGGCGCGCACCGGACTGCTCGAAGGCGCGTTCGAGCAGTTCCGGGCGCACGCCGTCGGCGTCCGTGGGGACGGGCACCGGCACGAGCCCGGCGCTGCGCAGCAACGAGATGACGCCCGGGTACCCGGGCACGGCGACGAGCACGGGGCTGCCCGCGGGGACGATCGAGCGCAGCACGGTCGACAGCGCGCCCTGGCCGCCGGGGGAGATGAACACGTCGTCGCGGTCCGCACCGAGCTGCTGGGCGAACCACGTCCGCAGTTCCGGCACACCGGCCGGCGGCGGCACCGTCCACGCCTCGGGACGGCGGGCCGCGCGGGCCATGGCCGAGGCCAGGCGGGAGGACGGTTGCAGCGACAGGTCGAGGTACCCGCGCGCCATGTCGAGGACGTCGTGGGACGGGACGGTGAGGGCGGCCAGCACCCCCTCGGTCTGGACGGGGGAGGCGCCGAGCGCCACCCGCTGCCAGTCGGTGTCGACCGTGGCGGTGCGGCTCGCGCGGGCGACGAACGTCCCCGCCCCGGGGCGGGTCACGACGGTGCCGTCGGCGACGAGCACGTCGATGGCCCGCTGCACGGTCACCGGCCCGACACCCAGGTCCGCCACCAGGCGGCGGCTGCTCGGGAGCTTGGCGCCCGCGGGCAGCGTGGCGGCGACCTCGCGCAGGCTGGCGGTGACGCGCTGCACACTGCTACCGTTGTCCATGAACAGAGACAATAGCGCTACCGAGCCGCTGGCCGGTAGCGGTCCCAGCACCAGCCGCCACGGCGGACGGAGCGACCGGTGACCGCCCTCGTCGTCCTGTGCCTGCTCGTCGCGATCGCCGTGGCGGCTCCGCTCTTCGGCGCCGACACGCGCTGGCCCGGGTCGGGGACCCGGGCGGACCGGCCGTCGCGCGGAAAGCGCTACCGTCGCTCGTGGGATTCCGCTATCGCAGAGGCCCGGCGGGACGAGTTCGACCGCACGAGCTGACGGGGAGCTCCCAGTTCCGGCACGTAGCCTGACGGGGTGCCTGACCGCGAGGACCCCGACCGCCCGGCCGTGCCGCGGGGCCGCATCGCGGTCCTGACCGTCGTGGCCCTCGCCGTCGTCCTCGTCTGCAGCGGCCTCGGCGTCTGGCAGTGGCAGCGCGGCAACGTCGTCATCACCGAACCGCCTGCGCGGCAACCGGTCGCCCCGATCAGCGAGATCGTGGACGCCGGCGGCTCGGGGGCAGCGTCGATCCTGTCCGCGGACGAGGTCGGGCACCGGGTGGAGGTCGCCGGGACGTTCGACCCGGCCGTCGACCTCCTCGTCCCCGGCCGCAGCCTCGACGGGGTCGTGGGTGCGTGGGCCCTCGGCGTCGTGGTGCTGCCCGACGGGTCCGGCGTGCCGCTGGTCCGCGGCTGGGTGCCCGAGGGCTCCCCGGCGCCCGCCCTGCCGACCGGCCGGGTCGACCTCGTCGGGGTCGTCCAGCCACCGGAGGCCTCCGACGTCGCCCCCTCGACGGCCGTGCTGCCCGCGGGGCAGACGTGGATCGTCAGCGCGGCCGACCTCGTCAACCGCGTCGACTACCCCGTCGCCAACGCCTACGTCACCGACACCGCCCCGGCCGCCGGTCTGCAGGCCGTGCCGCCTGCGGACCCCGGCCAGGCCTCCCGGCGCCTGGACTGGCGCAACCTCGCCTACGCGGCGCAGTGGTGGGTGTTCGCGCTCTTCGCCGTCGTCGTCTGGTTCCGGGCCGTGCGCGATGAGCGCAGGGAGACGGGAGAGGATGACCTCGAGACGGCGGCGGACGGACCGGCGCACGGTGCAGGAGGACGAGACATGAGTGGTGCCCGGTGAGCGCGGGGACGTCCGGCGGGCTGCGGTCGGAGCCGAAGATCAGGGCCGCGCTCACGCGGTACCGCGTGATGGCCTACGTGACGGGCATCGGTCTCATCGTGCTGACGTGCATCGGCATGCCGCAGGAGTACCTCGGCCTCTTCGGCGGCGGTGACAGCGTCACCCGGGTCGCCGGCATCGCGCACGGCTGGCTGTACGTGATCCTCCTCATCACGGTCTTCGACCTGGGGAACCGGCTGCGCTGGTCCTGGAAGCGCATGGTCCTCACGGCGCTCGCGGGCACCATCCCCTTCCTGTCCTTCTACGCCGAGCGCAAGAACACGCACGCGGTCCAGGCCGAGCTCGGCGTCCGCGCCGCGTGAGCGCCCTCCAGCGGGTCGCGGTCCACGTCGCCGTCGAGGCCGGCGGGCGCCTGCTCGTGCTCGACGACGCCCTGCCGTGGGCGTTGCTCGCCCACGGGGAGACGCCGCTGGCCGCTGCCCGGCGCGTCCTCGGCCCCGACCTCGACCTCGGTGAGCTGCTGGCCGTCCACGACGGCCGCCGCACGGACGGCGAGGGGGTGTTCGGGCTCGACCTGCACACGGTGCACCTCGTGCTGGCCGGGACGCTGCCCGACGGTTCGGCTCCCGCTGTGGCGCAGTGGATCCCGGTCTCCGACGACTGGCCGCTGGTCGCGGACGACCGCGTCGCCCTCGACCCCGCCGAGCGGGTGCGGTTGTCCCCGGCCGTCGACAGCGCCCCCGACAGCACCTCCGCCGATGTCCCCGTCGTGCGGCAACGGCTCGCCTGCTACGCCGTCGTCGTCGCCGACGGCTCCCTGCTGCTGACGCGGCTCAGCACGAAGACGCCGAGCCCCGGACGCTGGACCCTGCCCGGCGGTGGAGTCGACCACGGCGAGCACCCGCTCGAGGCCGTCGTGCGCGAGGTCCACGAGGAGACGGGCATGGCGGTCCGCGTCACCGGCCTGGCCGAGATCGGCGCCGAGCACTTCACCGGCCGGTCCCCGCGCGGGGTCCTCGAGGACTTCCACGCGGTGCGCATCCTCGTCCGCGCCGAACCCCTCGAGGTCCTCGACCCCGTCGTCCTCGACGTGGGGGGCAGCACCGACCTCGCCCGCTGGGTCCCGCTCGGCGAGGCCGACGACATCGGTCTGGTGGGCGTCGCCCAGCGGGGCTTGCACATCGCCCTGCAGGGCTGAGGGGCGGGGGAGGGAACCGCTGAGGGGTTCCCCTGCGGCGGCTGTGATGGCAGGATCCGGCTCGCCCCCACCCCCCTCGGAAGCGAGCCCATGCGTCCTGGTCGTCCCCTCGTCCGGTTCCTCTGCTCCGGCGCCGCCACCGCGGCGCTCGCGGTCCCGCTGCTGGCGGTCCCCGCGACGGCCGCGACGACACCCGCAGCCAGTCCCGCAGCCACTCCCGCAGCCACTCCCGCAGCGACTCCGGGTCAGGTGCCGGACGTCCTCCCGGCCCCGGCCGCCGGGACGACCCGCATCCAGATCGGGGCGTTCAACGACTTCCACGGCCGTCTGGAGTCGCCCGAGGAGACGGACGACGGGGCCCCGATCGGTGGCGCGGCGCAACTCGCCGGGGTGTTCGACGCGATGCGCGCGAAGAACCCCAACACCGTCGTGGTCTCGGCCGGCGACAACATCGGCGCCTCGACGTTCACGTCGTTCATCCAGCAGGACGCCCCGACGATCGCCGCGCTCAACGCCATGGGCGTCGCCGTCTCGGCCGCCGGGAACCACGAGTTCGACCGCGGCTACTCCGACCTCGTCGACCGGATCGGCGTGCAGGGCAAGCCGGGTGCGAACGGGGCGAACCCCCTCGCGGCGTTCCCCTACCTCGCCGCGAACGTGCTGAAGGCCGACGGGACCCACGCGCTGCCGTCGTTCGCGACGACCGACGTCGGTGGGGTCCGCGTGGGTTTCGTCGGCGTCGTGACGCAGCAGACGGCGAGCCTCGTCGCCCCGGCCGGCATCCAGGGGCTGCAGTTCACCGACCCCGTGGCCGCCGCGAACGCCGTCGCCGCGCAGCTGTCCGACGGGAACACCGCCAACGACGAGGCGGACGTGATCGTCCTCCTCGCGCACGAGGGGTCGTCGGGCACCGACTGCGCCACCGTCGGGACGCAGGGCGCGTTCGGGAAGATCGTGCAGGAGTCGAGCGCGCAGATCGACGCGATCGTCTCCGGGCACACCCACCTGCGCTACGACTGCGCCTTCGGAGTCGCTGGGCGCACCGTCCAGCGCCCCGTGGTCTCCGCGGAGAGCTACTCCACGGCCGTCGACAACCTCGTCCTCGACGTGGACACGACGTCGCGCGACGTGGTCGCCGCCGGCCACCAGGTCCTGCCGGTCGAGGGTTTCACCCCGAACCCGCAGGTCCAGGAGATCGTCGACGACGCCGTGGCCTACGCCGACGACCGAGGCAAGCAGCCGGTGGGTTCCATCACCGCGGACATCACCCGCGCGTTCTCCGGTGAGGACGACGACCGCGGCAAGCAGTCGCCGCTGGGGAACCTCGTCGCCGACGCGCAGCTGCAGCAGACGGAGGCCGCGGGCGCCCAGATCGCGCTGGAGAACCCCGGCGGGTTGCGGGCGGACCTGCTGTACGCGCAGTCCGGAGCCGAGGGCGACGGGGTCGTCACGTACGCCGAAGCCGCGGCGGTGCAGCCGTTCGCGAACTCGGTCGTCACGATGACCCTCACCGGTGCGCAGGTCCGCCAGGTCCTCGAGGAGCAGTGGCAGCCGGCGGGTTCCTCGCGGCCGTTCCTCGCCCTCGGCCTGTCGAAGGGTCTCTTCTTCACCTACGACGAGGCCGCTCCCGCGGGCCAGCGGATCCGTTCCGTGACCCTCGACGGTGCTGAGGTCGACCCGGCCGCGCAGTACCGCGTCACGGTGAACAGCTTCCTGGCCTCCGGCGGGGACAACTTCACGACGCTGGCGGAGGGCACCGACCGCGCCGAACTCGGCAAGACCGACCTCGAGGCGTTCACGGCCTACCTCGGCCTGCCCGAGAACCAGCGCCTCACACCGGACACCGAGCTGCGCTACGCCCCCGCCGCCGCGGCACCGGCCCCGGTCCCGACGACTCCGGCGCCGACCGCGCCGGCCCAGACGGCACCTGCCGCCGCGCCGGCGCCGAGCAGGACCCCGACGCAGCGTCCGTCGCGGACGGCCGCGGCGCAGCCGGGGTCGCTGGCGAACACCGGAGCGGACGTCGCGCCCTGGCTCGCGGCCGGTGCGGCTCTCGTCCTGGCCGGCGGGCTGCTGCTGACGGCCGCGCGACGCCGGGCGTCCTGACGAGGAGGCTGGTCGCCCCGAGCGTCGCCTCTCGGCGAGTGGCCGCTCGTAGCGGCTGGAGTTGAGGCCCGGGGACACGTACCGGGGCGACCAGTCCTCACAACCATCGGCACCCGGGGAGCATTCCTGGAGCCCCACCTCGACCCCTCGTCCCGCGTGGAAAACACACTTTCCGCCCTCAGAACACGTGTTCCAAGGGCGGAAAGAGTGTTTTCCACGAAGGTGGGTGACGGGCGGTGGCTCAGTGCGTCGGGGCGGGGGCGGCGGGGCGCTCGCCGGCGGGGTCGCGCCGCTCGAGGGCCGCGCCCTCGACGTCCAGCACCGGCAGCCAGCGCAGCCACCGCGGCAGCCACCAGGCCGCCCGGCCGAGCAGCGACAGGGCCGCGGGCACCGCGATCATCCGGACGACGACGGCGTCGGCGAGGATCCCGACGGCCAGGGCGAACGCGATGGGCTTGATCGTCGCGTCGCCCTCGGGGACGAACCCGGCGAAGACGGCGAACATGATCGCTGCGGCCGCGACGACGACGGGTGCCGCCTGCCGGAACCCCGTCCGCACCGCCTGCAGCGGTTGCGCCCCGTGGGCGTGCGCCTCGTGCATCCGCGAGACGAGGAACACCTGGTAGTCCATCGCGAGGCCGAAGAGGATCCCGACGACGATGATCGGCGCCAGGCTCAGCAGCGGCCCCGTGGTGTCGGCGTGGACGAGCTGCTTGAGCCAGCCCCACTGGAAAACCGCGGTGGTGGCGCCCAGCGAGGCGCCGATCGTCAGGAGGAACCCGAGGACCCCGACGACGGGGACGAGGATCGAGCGGAACACGAGCACGAGCAGCACGAACGCGAGGCCGACGACCAGCACGAGGTAGACCGGCAGCGCGTCCGACAGCGTGGCGTTGACGTCGACGCTCACGGCCGTCTGACCCGTCACGTACGCCGGCGTGCTCGAGCCGTCCTCGCGGATGAGGTCGCGCATGCGGTGCACGAGGTCGGTCGTCGCCGCGGCGTCGGGGGCGGTCGTCGGGATGACCGTCACGAGGGCGGCCCGCCCGTCGGCGCTCGGGACGGCGGGGGTGGCGAGGGCGACGCCGTCGAGGCGGGCGAGCTCGGTGGTCAGCTCACCGCCGCGGGCCACGGCGTCCGCGCCGCGGGTCAGGACGAGCAGCGGACCGCTCACCCCGGCGCCGAAGCGGTCGGACAGGATCGCCTGCGCCTTCTCCTGGGTGCTGCCGTCCGGCCACGAGGTGGCCAGGCTCGTCTGCATCGAGGCGACGGGGATCGAGACGGCGCCGAGCGCGACGACCGCGGCGACCAGGCTCAGCCAGCGCCGGCCGGTGACGAGGCGGCTCCAGCCGCCGAAGAACCCGCGACCGGCGGGGTCGGGCTCGGCCGGCGGGACGGCGGTGTGCTTGCCGCTCTCGTGGGCCAGGGCCCGGCGGGCCGCGCGCGGCAGGGCGCGCAGGCCCACGACGCCCAGGGCGGCGGGGACCAGCGTGAGGGCCACGAGGACGGCGACGACGACGGTCGCGGCGGCCGCGACACCCATCTCGGTGAGGAAGGGGATGCCCGCCACCGCGAGGCCGGCGAGGGCGATGACGACCGTGGTCCCGGCCGTCAGGACGGCCGACCCGGCGGTGCCGACGGCGAGCGGGACGGCCTCGGCGACCGACCTGCCGGCCAGCAGCTCGTGCCGGAAGCGCGTGACGATGAAGAGCGCGTAGTCGATCCCGACGGCCAGGCCGAGCATGACCGCGAGGATCGGGGTCGTGGACTGCAGGTCGACGAAACCGGTGAGGGTCGTGATGCCGAGAGCCCCGATGCCGACGCCGACGACGGCCGTCAGCAGGTTCATGCCCGCCGCGACGAGGGAGCCGTAGGTGATGGCGAGCACGACGAGCGCGACGACGACGCCGAGCACCTCGGCCGCCCCGCCGATCGTCGCGACGCCCTGCGTGGCGGTCCCGGTGACCTCGGCCGTCAGGCCCGAACCGCGGGCGTCGTCGACGGCGCGCAGGAGCGCCTGCCGCTGCGCGTCGGTGACCTCCGGCGGGGCGACCCCGTAGGAGACGGTGCTGTAGGCGGCGCGCAGGTCGGGGGAGACGACGGGGTTCTGCGGGTCCAGCGGGTTGCTCGCCCCGCGCGCGCCGGGCAGGGCGTTCAGCGCCTGCACGACGCCCGCGACCTTGGCGGCGTTCTCGGGCGCGGTGATCTGCTGGCCGGCGGGGACCTGGAGGACGACCTGCGCGGACGCGCCGTCGGCGGTGTCCCCGAACTCCTGGCCGATGAGGCGCAGGGCGGTCGTCGACTCCTGGCCGGGGATCTCGAAGGTGCTCACGGTCTTGCCGGACAGGGTGGCCGCGCCGACGCCTCCGAGGGCGAGGAGCAGCACCCAGACCGCGATCACGAGGCCGCGGAACCGGAAGGACCCCCGGCCGAGGCGGTGCAGGAAGGTGGCCATCGGTCAGTTCTCCGTCTCGTGGGGGTGCGCGTCGGGGTGGCCGAGCGCGCCGAGGGCGGCGGCGACGAGGTCGTCGGCCAGGTCGGTCGTGGGGACCTCGCAGAAGGCGAGAGACGTGACGGCCAGGCCGCCGACGGCGCTCGTGATGCGCACGGCCCGGGTGACCTCGGCCGGCGTCGGTTCCGTCCCGGGGGTGGGCACCGTGGCGCCGAAGGCGCGGAAGAGGACCTCGCCGAGGACGTCGAGGCGTTCGCCGGTCAGGACGCCCTGGCTGATCGAGGTCAGCATGAAGGAGACGAGACCGGGGCGGCTGGCCGCCAGGGCCACCAGCGCCTCCAGCACCCGCCGGTCCCGCGCGGAGCCGGCCGGGGTGCCGTCGACGGCGGCCGCGACGGCCTCGAAGTGGTCGACGGTGTGGGCGATGGTCGCCTCCGCGATCGCCTCCTTCGTCGGGAAGCGGTGCAGCAGGCCGGTCTTGGAGTAGCCGACGGCGTCCGCGATGCGCTGGACGGACGTCTGCTCGAGGCCGTGCCGGGCGAACAGCGCGGCCGCCGCGTCGAGGATCTCCTCGTCGATCTGTTCCTTCGTCAGCCGTGGCATGGGACCAGTGTAGACCGGGATGGACCGGAGTGGTCCATCGAGGACCGGATCGGACCAACGGCCGGGCGCCGCGGTGTGCCCGTTCGCGGCGGGGTCTGTCCGAAGGGAGGCCTACCCTTGACGGACGATGAGCACACTCTTCGACGACCTCCCCTTCGGCGGCCCCTCCGGTCCCGGCGGCGGGCGGGGCGACACGGGTCCCGCCGTGCTCGCCGACACCTCCGCGGCCCGGCGACCGCGGCGCCCGGGGCTGGACCCCGCGGCGCTCGTCGCGGGCCTGAACCCCCAGCAGCGCCAGGCCGTCGTGCACGCCGGGTCCCCCCTGCTCATCGTCGCCGGGGCCGGCTCGGGCAAGACGCGCGTGCTGACGCACCGCATCGCGCACCTGCTCGCCGAGGGGCGGGCGAGCGCGGGGCAGGTCCTCGCGATCACCTTCACCAACAAGGCCGCGGCCGAGATGCGCGAGCGCGTCGCGGCCCTCGTCGGCGACGTCGTCGGCATGGGCGCGCGCAGCATGTGGGTCTCGACGTTCCACTCCGCCTGCGTCCGGATCCTGCGGCGCGAGGCCCAGCACCTCGGCATGCGCACGTCGTTCTCGATCTACGACTCCGCCGACTCCCAGCGGCTCATGGCGATGGTCGGCCGCGAGCTGGAGCTGGACCCGAAGAAGCACGCGCCGCGCGCGATGTCGGCGATGGTCTCGAACCTCAAGAACGAGCTGGTCGACGAGGACACCTTCTTCGACCGCGCGCACTCCGGCGAGGGCACCGAGACCGAGAAGGTCCTCGCGCGCGCCTACCGGACGTACCAGCAGCGGCTGCGCCAGGCCAACGCCATGGACTTCGACGACCTCATCATGTCGACCGTCCACCTGCTGCAGGCGTTCCCGGACGTGGCCGAGCACTACCGCCGCCGGTTCCGGCACGTCCTGGTCGACGAGTACCAGGACACCAACCACGCGCAGTACGTGCTGGTGAAGGAACTCGTCGGCACGGAGGAGGGCAACGTCCCGCGGGGCGAGCTGACGGTCGTCGGCGACGCCGACCAGTCGATCTACGCCTTCCGCGGCGCGACGATCCGCAACATCGTCGAGTTCGAGCAGGACTACCCCGACGCCACGACGATCCTGCTGGAGCAGAACTACCGCTCGACGCAGAACATCCTCACGGCGGCCAACGAGGTCATCAAGGTCAACGAGGACCGCCGCCCCAAGAACCTGTGGACCGCCTCGGGCGCAGGGGAGAAGATCATCGGCTACGTCGCCGACGACGAGCACGACGAGGCCGCCTTCGTCGCCGAGGAGGTCGACCGCCTCCACGACCACGAGGACGTGAAGTACAAGGACGTCGCGGTCTTCTACCGGACGAACGCCCAGTCCCGGTCGCTGGAGGAGGTGTTCATCCGCACCGGTCTGCCCTACAAGGTGGTCGGTGGGACGCGCTTCTACGAGCGCAAGGAGATCAAGGACGCCGTCGCGTACCTGCGCGTCCTGGACAACCCCGACGACACCGTCAACCTGCGCCGCGTGCTCAACACCCCCAAGCGCGGCATCGGCGAACGGGCCGAGGCCTCGATCGTCGTCCTGGCCGAACGCGAGCGCATCGGCTTCGGCGCCGCCCTGGACCGGGCCGACGAGGCCATCGGGCTCGTCTCCCGTTCCCTCAACGCCATCAAGGGGTTCGCCCAGCTCATCGCCGACCTGCGCACGCTGGCCGAGTCCGGGGCGTCCCCGGCCGTCGTGCTGGAGGCGGTCCTGGAGCAGACGGGGTACCTCGCCGAACTGCGCGCCAGCGCCGACCCGCAGGACGAGTCGCGCGTCGAGAACCTCTCCGAACTCGTCGCCGTCGCCGAGGAGTTCGCCGAGGACAACCCCGAGGGCACGCTGTCGGACTTCCTCGAGCGCGTCTCCCTCGTGGCCGACGCCGACCAGATCCCGGCCGGTGCCGAGGACGACGGCGTCGTCACCCTCATGACGCTGCACACGGCCAAGGGCCTGGAGTTCCCCGTCGTGTTCCTCACGGGCATGGAGGACGGGACGTTCCCGCACCAGCGCTCGCTGGGGGATCCCGACCAGCTCGCCGAGGAACGCCGGCTCGCCTACGTCGGGCTCACCCGCGCTCGGGAACGGCTCTACCTGTCCCGCTCGGCCGTGCGCAGCGCGTGGGGGGCGCCGCAGCAGTACCCGCCGTCCCGGTTCCTCGACGAGGTCCCGCCGACGCTGCTGGACTGGAAGCGCGGGGAGTCGACGTACCAGAACGTCTCCTCGCCGTCGGCGGCTTCGCGCGTCTCGCAACGCCCGGGCGTGCGCTCTGCGGGCAACCGCCCCGTCATCGCGCTGAACCCGGGGGACCGGGTGACCCACGACTCCTTCGGCCTCGGCACCGTCGTGCGGGTCGAGGGCGAGGGGGACAAGACCATCGCGCACATCGACTTCCGCACCGAGGGCACCAAGCGGTTGCTGCTGCGCTACGCGCCGGTCGAGAAGCTCTGACGGATCGCGGCCGCCACCTCGGCGGGCCGTTCCAGCGGGAGCAGGTGGCCCGCGCCCCGCAGGGTGGTGAACTCCGCCCGTGGGTACACGGCGCCGTTGAGCTCCCGCTGCGCCTGCGGGCCCAGGTCCCCGTCGGCACCTCCGGCGAGGACCAGCGCGGGGACGTCGAGCCGGCCCACCCGGTCCGACCAGTCCTCGCGGCTGCCGTGCTGCAGCCACGCCCGCCAGGCGGCGGGGTCGGTGCGCCGCAGGTCCTCGCGCGCCAGGGCGTCGAGGGTGGGGTCCAGCGGGTCGCCGGTGTTCGCGTCGAGGAACTCGCCGACGGCCGCTCCGCCGAGCGGGCCGTCAGCGGCCCAGCCGAGCATCGTGCTCCGGCGGTCCTCCGCCATCGGCTCCGGTGACGGCGGGGACGCGGCGAGCAGCACGACCCCCGCCGGCCGTTCGTGCGGTGCCAGTCCCGCGGCGACGACGGTGGCGACCTTCCCGCCCATGCTGTGACCGAGCAGCAGCCACCGCCCCCGGTCCCGTCCGGTCAGCTGGTCGAGGACCCACCTCGCCATCGCCTCGACCGACGTGCCCGGGTCCAGCGGCGCCCCGCCGAACCCCGGGAGGTCCAGGGCCACCAGGTCGAACCCCGGCGCCAGCTCGCGCGCCAGCGGTCGGAAGGAACGGGAACTCATCCCGAGGGCGTGCAGGCAGACGATCGTCGTGGAGGTGGTGGTGCTCACGAGGGCATCGTCTCCGTTCCCGTCCGGTCCCGCCCGCGCTGCGGCATCCTGACGGGATGAGCACGACCTCCCCGCTGCCCGAGGTGGACGTCGCCGTCTGCCAGGTCGCCCTCGCCGTCGGGGACCCCGACGGCAACCTCGCCCGCGGCCTCGCCGCGGCGGAGGACGCGGCCCGCCGGGGCGCGCGCATCGTCGTCCTGCCCGAACTCCTGCGCAGCGGTTACGTCTTCGTCTCCGCCCAGGAGGCCGAGGACCTCGCCGAACCCGCCGACGGCCCGACCGCCGCCGCGTTCACCGACCTCGCCCGCCGGTACGACCTCGTCGTCGCGGTCGGGTTCGCCGAGCTCGACGCCGACCGGTCCCTGCGCAACAGCGCCCTGCTGCTGGACGGCAGCGGGATCCGGACGGTCTACCGCAAGGCGCACCTGTGGGACGGCGAGAAGGACGTGTTCGTCCCCGGTGACGAGCTGCCCGAGGTGGTCGCGACGCCGTGGGGCCGGCTGGCGCTCGCCGTCTGCTACGACCTGGGGTTCGTGGAGTGGATGCGGCTCATCGGCCTCGCCGGTGCCGACCTCGTGTGCGCGCCGACGAACTGGCCCGGTCCGCCGCGCGGCGAGGGCCGCCCGATGGAGGTCGTGCACGTCCAGGCCGCCGCGTCGGCGAACCGGATGTTCGTCGCCGCCTGCGACCGGACCGGGGCCGAGCGCGGCGTGACGTGGGTCGGTGGTTCGGCGGTCGTCGGACCCGACGGGCGCCCGTTCGTCGAGGCACCGGCCGGTGCGGGGGAGCACGTCCTGCTCGCGCGCTGCCGGCTCGGGCTGGCGCGCGAGAAGAGCACGTCGGCGCGCAACGGCGTGCACGCCGACCGGCGTCCCGAGCTCTACGCGGGACTGCTCACGCGCTGACGACGCGGACACCGGTCAGAGCCGGCCGTGCGCGGAACTCCTCCAGCACCACCTCGACGTGGTCGGCGAGCACGTCGGGCACGTCGAGGATCCGCAGGTGCCCGACGACCCCGGCCCCACCGCGCCAGACGACCTCGCCAGCGCGGGACAGCACGACGGAGAACCGCTCGATCCGCTGGCTGTGGGCGATGTCCTCCCACAGGTCGACCGAGCGCACCGGGAACGCCGAGGGGAACCGCAGGCCCAGGCGCGGACGGTCGTCGTCCGGGGACCAGGGGGACCGTCCCTCGACGGGCGCCCCGGCGAGGTCGACGGGTCCGTCCTCGTCGCCGACGACGGCTTCCCCCGCACGGTCGCCCTCGACGTGCCGGCGCACGAGGTCGCCGAGCCCCGCCAGGGCCGCGACGTCGGGGTCGGCGATCCGGCCGGTCGCCGCGGGCGGCACGTTGAGCAGGAAGCAGGAGTTCCCGCCGACGGCCGCGCGCCACAGGTCGAACAACTCCGCCGCGGGGCGCACCCGGTCGTCCTCGGCGGGGTGGTGGAACCAGCCCGGTCGCACGGACGTGTTGACCTCGGCCGGGTACCAGACGCACTCCCCGGCGTACCCGGCCAGCGCGGCCCGGCTGCCGAGGTCCTCCTCGTCCGAGCGCACGCGGCGGGAGAACTCCCCGTCGTCGGCCTGCTGGGAACGGCTGGCCGTGCCCTCGGCGTCCCGCAGTTCGTGCGGCACGACGCTCCACTCGTCGCGGCGGGTGTGGCCTGCCTCGTTCCCGCACCAGCGGACGTCCGGCCCGCACACGCTGACGACCGCCTCCGGTTGCAGCGCACGGACGACGCGCACGTAGCGGTCCCAGTCGTACAGCTGCCGGCGGCCGTCGGGGCCTTCGCCGTTGGCGCCGTCGAGCCAGACGCAGAACACGTCGCCGTACCCCGTGAGGAGTTCGGTGAGCTGGGCGACGAAGTAGTCGTCGTAGTCCCGGCCCGAGCCGTAGCGCGGGTCCGTGCGGTCCCACGGGGAGAGGTAGACGCCTAAGGCCAGACCGGCTGCGGCGCAGGCCTGCGACACCTCGGCGACGAGGTCGCCGCGGCCGCCGCGCCAGGGGCTGGCCGCGACGGAGTGGGCGGTGTGGGCGCTGGGCCACAGGCAGAACCCGTCGTGGTGCTTGGCGGTGAGGACCACCCCGCGCATCCCGGCAGCGGCCAGCGCAGCGACCCACTCGCCGGCGTCGACGTCCGGCGGGTCGAACAGCGCGGGGTCCTCGTGACCCAGGCCCCACTCCCGGTCGGTGACGGTGTTCATGCCGAAGTGGACGAACCCGTAGAACTCCAGCGCCTGCCAGCGCAGCTGACGCGCCGACGGGCGGACGTGGGCGAGGTACCGCAGGTCCGGCTCGCGGGTGCCGTCGCTCACCGGGCCCGCCGCCGGGCCGGGCGCACCGCGTGCTGGGCGGGGATGTGGTCGGTGAGGGCGCGGGCGGCGCTGGCGCGGGCGAACGTCAACTGCGCGACCCGGACGTAGAGGCAGTCGACGACGAGGAGCTGAGCGTGCCGGGCGGCGAACGGCCCCTCCCGGTAGGTCGTGCCGCCGGGGGCGACCGTGAGGACGACGTCCGCGAGCTGGGCCAGCGCCGACGTCGGGTCCCCGGTCACGGCGACGGTCGTGGCGCCGCGCCGCGCAGCCAGCTCGGTGGGTTCGACGACCTCGCGGGTCGCGCCGGAGAACGAGATGGCGATGGCGACGTCCGCGGGGGTGAGCAGCGCCGCCGACGTGCTCGCGGCGTGGACCTCGGTCCAGTTCCGCACCGGGACGCCGATGCCGAACAGGCGGGCGTCGGTCTCGGCCGCCATCGCGGCGCTGCCGCCCACGCCGTACACGTCGACGCGGTGCGCGCGCGCGACCGCCTGCGCCGCGCGCTCCACGGCGTCGAGGTCGAGGCGGCGCGCGGTGTCCTGCAGGCTGCGCACGTCGGCGGCGGCGACGACGGCGGCGACGCGGTCGAGGTCGTCGTCGGGGGCGATCTCCGGCCCGATCTCGGCCGACCCCCAGACGGACCCGCCGCCGTCCTTGCGTCCCTGTTCGCGGGCCATCCAGCGCACGAGGCCCTGGTACCCGTCGAGACCGATGGTCTGGCAGAACCGCGTGACGGCGGCCTGGGACGTGCCGGCCCGGCGCGCGAGCTCGGTGGCCGAGCACTCCTCGACGCTCTCGGGGGACTCCAGCACGAAGTCGGCCACCTTGCGCAGGGAAGGGGGCAGGTCGGCCCGGACCGCCTCGATGCGCTGCGCCGGGTCGAGGGTTTCGACGCCCATCCGGACTCCTCCGTCAGAGTGGATGACTCATCCAGCTGACGCAGGCTAGCACTGCGACCACGCTGCGTGCGGTCCCCGGCGGGACCGGAAAGCCCTTCCAGGAGGGGGCCGCGAGCGCAACGAGAACGCAACACGAACGCAACACGGCGATCCCTTGACAGGCCCTCTCGACCGAGTGAAACATTCATGCAACCAGCAACGACGCGGTGAATCGACGACTCAAGGAGAGATGCTGTGCCCCCCTTCGCCGACCGGTTCGCCGGCCACGTCGCCCAGTTCGGCACCGAGGTGCGGGACCGCCTCGACCGCCTCTCGACGCTGGCCACCTCCGGCGGTCTCGACGAGGCCGTGGGCCTGCTCGCGGACTGCATCGCCGCCGGCGGGGTCGTCCAGGCGTTCGGCACCGGGCACTCGGAGGCCTTCGCCATGGAGGTCGCCGGACGTGCCGGCGGGCTCATCCCCACGAACAAGGTCGCCCTGCGCGACGCCGCCCTCCTCGGCGAGCACGAGATCGCGGAACTGACGGGTGAACCCCCGCTGGAACGCGACCCGAACATCGCCCAGGACGTCTTCGCCACCGTCGTCCGCGACCCCCGCGACGTCTTCGTCATCGCCTCGAACTCCGGCGTCAACGGGTCGGTCGTCGGTCTGGCGCTGCTGGCCAAGGAGAACGGCCACAAGGTCATCGCGGTGACGAGCCTGGAGCACACGCTGGCGGTGGAACCCAAGCACCCCAGCGGCAAGCGGCTCTCCGAGATCGCCGACGTCGTCATCGACAACCTCGCCCCCTACGGCGACGCGACCCTGACGGGCGTGTCCGACGTCGCGGTCGGTTCCGTGTCGTCGCTCACCGCGGCGTTCGTCGCGCAACTGCTGACCATCGGCACCGTGACGGCCCTCGCCGAACGGGGCGAGGACGCCCCGCTCTACGTGTCGGCGAACGTGCCCGGCGGTCACGACCGGAACAAGGCCATCGAGGCCCGCTACGGCGACCGCCTGCGCCGCAGCGCCTGAACAGCATCCCGCCCGTCCACCCGGAAGGAACCACCGTGAGCGAGTCCACCACCCTGCAGCGCCGACGTTTCCTGGGACTGGTCCTGGCCGGGACCCTCGTGCCCGCCGCCACCGCGGCCTGCGCCGCCTCCGGCGGGAACGAGGACTCCGGCGACTCCGGTCCCACCGGGGAGGTCAGCGAGCAGAACCCGTTCGGCGTCGCGAAGGGGGCGGCCGTCGACGCCGTCATCTTCGACGGCGGCTACGGCACCGACTACGTCTCCTTCGCGGCCGCGAAGTACGCCGACCTGCACGACGGCGGAAAGCTGACGGTGTCGCCCTCGACCCAGATCGCGCAGGAGCTGCAGCCCCGCTTCGTCGGCGGCAACCCGCCGGACCTGCTCGACAACTCCGGCGCGAACGCCATCGGCCTGGCGACGATCGCCGCGCAGCTCGAGGACCTCACCCCGCTCACCAAGGCCAAGAACACCGACGGCGACGTCATCGCCGACACCCTCTACCCGGGGATGCTCGACGACGGCACCTACGACGGCCGCCTCGTGCAGCTGAACTACGTCCTCACCGTCTACGGCCTCTGGTACTCCAAGTCCCTGTTCGACGCCAACGGCTGGAAGGCCCCCGCCACCTGGGACGACGCCCTGGCCCTCGGCGCCTCCGCCAAGGAGAAGGGCAAGTACCTCTTCTGCTGGGGCAAGGAGGCCGCGTCGTACTACCTCACGCTGGCCGTCGACTCGGCCGTCAAGGAGGGCGGGGACGAGGTGCGCGTCGCCCTCGGCAACCTCGAGGCGAACGCGTGGAGCCATCCCGCGGTCCAGGCCGTGTTCGGGAAGATGTCCGAGGCCGTCAAGGCCGGCTACTTCCGGCCCGGTGGCGCCGGCACCCAGTTCACCGCGGCCCAGGCCCAGTGGAGCCAGGCGCAGGAGGCGATCCTGTACCCGTCGGGTTCGTGGATCGAGAACGAGATGAAGTCCCAGACCGCCCCCGACTTCCAGATGACGGGCGCGCCGCCGCCCTCGGTGACCTCCGGTGCCGCCATGCCGGCCACCGCCTTCCACGCCAGCGCGGGCGAGCCGTTCGTCGTCCCGAGCAAGGGGAAGAACAAGGCCGGCGGCATGGAGGTCCTGCGGATCATGCTGTCGAAGGAGGCGGCGACGAACTTCGCCAAGACGAAGCTGTCCTCCACCGTCGTCAAGGACACCGTGCCGGAGGACGCCTTCGGCTCGACCGCGCTGGCCTCGCAGATCGCCATGCTGAACGCGGCGGGGGAGGACACCTACACGTTCAACTTCAACGACGTGTACGGGTTCACGAGCCAGAACAACGTGCTCTGGAACGGGTTCCTGTCCGGCCAGCTCGACGTCGCCGGTCTCACCAGCGGCCTGCAGCAGCAGTTCGACCAGACCCGCGAGGACTCCAGCATCGTCAAGGTCAAGGTGTCGTGAGCGCGCTGCCCGGCACCCCGACCCGCGTCACCGGCCGGGGGGCCTCCCGCCCCCCGGCGGCGACGCGGAAGCGGTGGACGTTCGACCGGGTCAGCCTCGTGGTCGTCTTCCTCGGGGTGCCGGTCGCGCTCTACCTGCTGTTCGTCCTCTACCCCTTCACGCAGGCGGCGTGGTACTCCCTCACCTCCTGGTCGGGGTTCACCTCGACGCAGGAGTTCATCGGGCTGGAGAACTACCAGCGGCTGCTGACCGACGGGCTCTTCCTCCAGGCGGTCGGCAACAGCCTCGTCCTGCTGCTCGTCGTGCCCGCGGTGACCCTGGTCCTGAGCTTCGCCCTCGCCTGCCTGCTGACGTTCGGCGGCTCCTCGACCGGGGCCGTCCGCGGGCTGTCGGGCTCGTCGTTCTACCGCGTCGTGTCGTTCTTCCCCTACGTCGTGCCGGCCATCGTCGTCGGCATCATCTTCGGGCGGGTCTACGACCCCAGCGCGGGGCTGCTCAACGGGGTCCTCACGGGCCTGGGGCTCGGCAGGTTCAAGGACTTCGCGTGGCTGGGCGAGCCCTCGACCGCGCTGTGGGCGGTGGTCGTCGTCATCGTCTGGAGCTTCGTCGGGTTCTACATGGTCCTGTTCGTCGCCTCGATCCGCGCCATCCCGGCCGAGATCTTCGAGGCGGCACGCATCGACGGCGCCGGCCGGTTCCGGACGGCGGTCTTCATCGCTGCCCCCGGGATCGCCGGCTCGCTGCGGACGGCGTACGTGTACCTGGGGATCTTCGCCCTCGACGCCTTCGTGTTCCTCGCGGCGATGAACCCCGACGGCGGGCCGGGCAACTCGACCCTCGTCATCACCCAGCAGATCTTCTCGACGGCGTTCAAGGAGGGCCGCTTCGGGCTGGCCTGCGCGATGGGGGTGGTGCTGGCCGTGCTGACCTTCGCCTTCACCGGTCTGGTGCTCGGGGTCGGCCAGGCGCTGGCCCGCCGGAACGCCCGGGGGGCACGCGCATGAGCGCCGACACCCGGGTCGCCACCACCGCGGCCCCCGCCCGTCCCGAGCGGCGTGGCCCGTCGGGGGAGCGGACCGTCGCGGTCACCTCGCACACCGTGCTGGGCATCTGGTCGCTGCTGGTCCTGCTGCCCTTCGCCTGGACGGTCGTCTCCAGCTTCAAGACGAACCGGGAGATCTTCGCCTCGCCGTTCTCGCTGCCCAGCGAGTGGCGGTACCAGAACTACGTCGACGCCTGGAACACCGCCGGCATCGGGTCGTACTTCTTCAACTCGGTCGTCGTGGTCTTCTCCGCGCTCGTGCTGACGATGGTCATGGGGGCGATGTCGGCGTACGTGCTGGCGCGGTTCGACTTCCGCGGCCGCACGGTGCTGCGCTACCTCATCGTCGCGGGGCTCACGTTCCCGGTCTTCCTGGCGGTCGTCCCGCTGTTCTTCATCCTCCAGCAGGTCGGTGTCCTCAACACCCTGCCGGGGCTGATCCTCAGCTACGCCACCTACGCCTACCCCTTCACGGTGTTCTTCCTGCTGAGCTTCTTCGAGGAGCTGCCGGGGGAGATCGCCGAGGCGGCCTCGATCGACGGCGCGAGCGAGTGGCGGACCTTCTTCCAGGTCATGCTGCCGATGGCCGGACCGGGGATGGCGGCCGTGGCCATCCTGAACTTCGTCGGGTTGTGGAACCAGTTCCTGCTGCCGGTGGTCCTGAACTCCGACCGCAGCAACTACGTCCTCACCCAGGGGCTCGCGGCGTTCGCGTCCCAGGCCGGGTACGACGTGAACTTCGGTGCCCTGTTCGCCGGCGCCGTCATGACGGTGGTCCCGGTGCTCGTGGTCTACCTCGTGTTCCAGCGCCGCCTGCAGGGTGCGGTGTCGGCCGGCGGGCTCAAGTGACGCCAGCCCCCTCCGGGGTGGTGCTGGCCCTGGACGCCGGGGGCAGCACGACCCGGGCCCTCGTCCTCGACCCGGCCGGGCATCCCCTGGCCCGCGCCGGGTCCGGGCCGGGGAACCCCTCGGCCGTGGGCGTCGAGGCGGCCCTGGGCGCGCTGCGCGACGCCGTGGTGCAAGCCCTCGCCGGGGCCGGCGTCACCGGCGGCGACGTACGGTCCACCGTGCTGGCGACCGCGGGCTCGGACCGGCTCGTGCCGCGGGACCGCCTCGTCGACCACCTCGGTCTGGACCCCGGCGCCCCGTTCCGCCGGGTGTCGGACCTGCTCGCGATGTTCCACTCCGCGATCCCCGACGACGGGGACCACGACACCGGCGCGGCCCTCGTGGCCGGCACCGGCTCGGTCGCCGCCCGGGTCCGCGACGGCGCCCTGGAACGGGTCGTCGGCGGCAACGGCTGGCTCCTCGGCGACGCCGGGGCGGGGTTCTGGATGGGGCGCGAGGTCGCCCGGGCCGTGACCTCCGACCTCGACGGGACGGGCCCCGCGACCGCGCTGACCCCGGCGCTCCTCGCCGAGTTCGGGCTCGTCGACGACCGACGCCCCCGCGAGGGGCGCGCGTTCGTGCTGGGGGAGATCGTCGACCTCGTCTACGGCACGGACCCCGTCCGGCTGGCCCGGCTGGCCCCCGCCTGCTTCACCGCGGCCGACGCGGGCGATCCGGTGGCCGAGGCCGTCGTGACCGCGGCGCAGGAGGAGCTGGCCGCGCTCGTGCGCGCCGTCGACGGGCCGGGGCCTCTCGTCGTGGGCGGCGGGGTGTGGCGGCGCGGTGCCGAAGGGTCCCCGGCCCCGGGCCTGCGCGCGGCCCTCGCCGGCCGGACCGTGCTGCCCGCCGAGGACGGTCTGCTCGGCGCCGCTGCGCTGGCGCTGCGCGCGATCGGCCTGCCGACCGACGCCCTGGAGGCGTTGCGCCGCAGCGCGGGGTGAGCAGGCGGCCCGTGGTCAGGCGCGGGAGACGAGCTGGACCGCCAGCACGACCATCACGACCGCGACGACGACGTCGAGCACGCGCCAGGCGGCGGGGCGGGCGAACACGGGGCGCAGGAGTCGGGCGCCGCGTCCGAGGAGCGTGAACCACACGACGCTGCCGAGGGCGGCGCCCGCCCCGAACCACCAGCGGTCGGCGCCGTGGGCCGCCGCGACCGAGCCGAGCAGGACGACGGTGTCGAGGTAGACGTGCGGGTTCAGCCACGTCAGGGCGGCCGTGGTCGCCACCACCCGCGCCAGCGGGACGGCCGCTCCCGAGGTGTCCGCACGCAACGCCCCCGGCCGCCACGCCCGCCGCAGCGCGAGGGCGCCGTAGGCCAGGAGGAACGCCGCCCCCGCCAGCCGCAGCACCGTCAGCACACCCGGCGCCGCGGTGACGAGAGCGCCCGCCCCCGCGACCCCGACGCCGATGAGCAGCACGTCGCTGACGATGCACACCGCCACGACGGCGCCGACGTGCTCACCGCGGACCCCCTGCTGGATGACGAAGGTGTTCTGGGCGCCGATGGCGACGATGAGGGACAGCCCGAAGGCCAGCCCGGCGAGGAGGGTGAGCACGTCCCCGACGGTAGGGACCGGTGTGCCCGCACTCCAGCTCAGGAATCTGTCGCAGCTTTAGCATCGCTTCATGAGCGAGGGCGTCGACTGGGACCTGGCGCAGCTGCGCACGCTGACGGCGGTCGTCGCGGAGGGCTCGTTCGAGGCCGCCGCGAGGACCCTGCACGTCACGCCGTCCGCGGTCAGCCAGCGCCTGCGGGCCCTCGAGACCGCCGCCGGCCGTCCCCTCCTCGTGCGCAGCCGACCGCCGCGCCCCACGGAGGCCGGGCAGGCCGTGCTCCGGCTGGCGCGCGAGGTGGACCTGCTCGCCGCCGAGACCGAGCGGGCGGTCCGGCCGGCCGACGCGCTGACCGTCCTGCCGGTCGCCGTCAACGCCGACTCCCTCGCGACGTGGTTCCTGCCCGCGCTCGCGCCGCTGGCGGGGGAGTTCTGCTTCGACCTGCGCCGGGAGGACCAGGAGCGGACGCACGAACTGCTGCGCGAGGGCAGCGTCGTCGCGGCCGTGACGACCGAGGCCGACCCGGTGCCCGGTTGCCGGGCCACCCGCCTCGGTGCCGTGCACTACCAGCCGTTCGCGACCGCCGGGTTCGTCCGCCGGTGGTTCCCCGACGGGGTCGACACGGCCGCGCTGGCCCGCGCACCCCTCGTCGTGTTCGACCGCGACGACGACCTGCAGGACAGCTGGTTGCGCCGGTACGGCAGCCCCGGCGGTCCCCGGCACCACGTCCCCGCCACGGCCGACCACGGGCAGGCCGTGCGGCTGGGGTTCGGCTGGGGGCTGCTGCTGCCCGAGCAGGTCACCACCGAGCTGCAGGACCCGCTCGTCGATCTCGACCCCGGCGGCGGGCTGGACGTCGACCTGCACTGGCAGCGGTGGAAGGTGGGGTCGCCCTCGCTCGACCGGCTGAGCGCGGCGGTGCTGGCGGCGTGGCGCTGACGCGCTCCGCTCGCGGTGCGCGGCGTGCGGGACGACCCTGACCTGCGTGAGCGAATCCTGCTGGGACTACCCGCGTCCGCCGCGGCTCGAACCCGCGCGCCGGCGCGTGCGCATCCACGACCCCGAGGGCCGGCTGATCGTCGACGTCCTGCCCGCCGAGCAGGCGCCACGGGCGTGGCGCGTGCTGGAGACCTCGCACCCGCCGACGTACTACGTCGCGGCCGACGCCGTGCTCCCCGGTGCGGTCCGCCCCGCGGAGGGTCGGAGCTGGTGCGAGTGGAAGGGGCAGGCGTCCTACGTCGACCTCGTCGGTGAGGACGGACGGGTGCTGCGACCACGGGCCGCCTGGTTCTACCGGCAGCCGACCCCGGCGTTCGCGGCGCTGCAGGGGGCTCTGTCGTTCTACCCCTCGGGGGTGCGCTGCCTGCTCGACGACGAGGAGGTCCAGGCGCAGGAGGGGGACTTCTACGGCGGGTGGATCAGTTCGGAGGTGACCGGCCCGTTCAAGGGCGCACCGGGCACGATGGGCTGGTGACCTGGCGTCGGGGGGGGGGGGCGCCCCCCCCGCCGCAGCTATTACTGTTCGCCTCCATCGA